>CAZMEV010000004.1:28665-34699 GCA_964565375.1 uncultured Spirochaetaceae bacterium | reverse complement strand
GAAGAACCCGAAGAACTTGAAGAGGTCACAGAAGTCGAGGAACTGGAGGCACTCGGTTTCTCAGAAGAGCACAGCGATGACAGTGCAGTTGTTGACCGGGGGTCGCCGGGGGAAGCCGGGATCGTGCCGGTTGAGGGGCCGAGAGATGCAAGAGAGCTTGCCGGTGCATTCATGAGTGTTTCAATCGAAGATGAAATCGAGGCGATCGCCGACGAGGAGAATAGCCGTCCTGGGTTAATGAAGGCTGATCGGATTGGCGCAAAGGGCGAAACTTCGGATTATGCTGATAAGGACTCGGACGTCGCGATCGGGATCGAGGATGGGGAAGTTATATCCGGTTCTACCATTAGACGGATTTTTGCCGAGGGAGCCATTGTGTCGAATGAAAGTGGAACCTTCCGGATTGACGAATCACTCTTCACTGTCTCGTCCGGGCGATCGGCAGGGTTTGATTCTGCTGGACAGGGCGATAGCATCCCCTCAGGGGGCGGAGGAGAATCTGACCGTCCGCGAGATTCGCTTTTCCTCGGTGACGTCTCACTGCGTCCAGTAAACCGGTCGTCCAGAAGACATCATGCTACGGCATCGGGGAACCGGCGTTCGGGAGCATCCACAATAGGCAAGTCCACGAGGAAAGGCGCGGGAGTCGGAGCTGACCAATCACACGATACGCAATTGCGGAGTTCTGCCCGCTCTGAGGCGACTGGTCCTGGCGCCGGGGGTGCCCAGGATGCATTGCTGAGGCCTGATGGCATCGACTTTGACAGGTTTCTGCGACGTTATCGGAATAACGACGCAGGTATTGTACGCGCATTGGTGTTTTTCACCCGCAGAGTCGGTGCACCTGTTGCGTTAATACTGGTTCCGAAGGCCGACGGATACCGTGGACAGTATTCCCTGGGACTCGACGAAGGCATCGCGAAAAGAGTGCACGTGCCTGAAAACAGTCATTTCGCTCGATCGGTTCTCAATGAACGCCGCGTATTCCATTATGAGGCCCCACTGCACACCCTTCCCGAGCTCAGCTTCGAGGCAAATGAGTCGGCTCTTGGATCGTTCAAGCGAACCCTCTTTATACCAATTCAGTTTCGTCAACGAAACGGGTATCTCGTACTCGGGTTGCCCAGGGAAGGGCAATCGGCTGAAGCCGTTCTGGAACAGGTTCGCGATACTATCGCCTCGTCTTAGTCAGCTTCTTCCTGGCTCGGGTGCGTCACGGAAAAGGCCCTGCGAAGCGCATCCCCAGCTGGCTCTTTTTCCTGCATAGTCACATCCCGGAGCGGCACGTGCTCAGCGAGCTCCTCGTATAAATCATCAATATTCTCGAACGAGGGTGGTACACAGACAAAACGATCGGTTTCGGCGGAGTAGAAATAAACCATCCTTTCGCCGGCAGCAGTATACATTGAACCGGCATGGGTAAGATCCGTCCAATCGATAGACACCCGTTCTCCCGAGGGAGTTCGACAGATAATCTCCTCGTCAGTGGTCTGTATCCAGGTGTTAAGATGTGATTTTACAAACGCCCGAATCTTCCACCCAAGAAGTGCCGTACCGACCATGATCAGGAAACCCACCAGCTCGGCACCGCGGACCGCTGCCATAAAAGCAGCCCCGACGAGCAATAAGAGCAGCAATACCGAAAACACTGAAGCTTTCCGGAGTCTGGGGTCGAGTGACGTTGAATATCTGTAGATCATTATCGCTTTACCTTTTTCGCATTTCCTTTCAAGGTTCCAGCTCGTATGGCTGAGTTCACACTGTATACCGACGGCGGGTGTCACGGTAATCCCGGACCGGGCGGATGGGCGTATCTTATCGAATACGACTCAAAAACGATAGAGAATAATGGCGGCGAACCCCAAACCACGAATAACCGAATGGAATTAACCGCTGTCATTCGGGGCCTTGAGCGTATCGCTGAAAAGAGGGAAGAGGTACCCTTGAGGGTGACTGTCTACACAGACAGCGAATATGTAAAGAACGGAATAACGACATGGATACACAATTGGTTGAAGAACGGATGGAAGACGAGTGGTAGAAAGCCGGTGAAGAACAGGGATCTGTGGATAAGGCTTCACGAGCTCTCTCAGGAGTTTGAGATTGACTGGCAATGGTTGCGAGGACACTCCGGGCACCAGGGCAATGAGAGGTGTGATACGCTCGTTCAGGAAGCGATTCTCGAATTCGAGTAGGTAGCCGGTTCCACCGGAGAATGAGGATCCGGAAAGGGCTGACTGCAGGCCACGGTTAACTGCAATCGTGGTGCATGTGTGGCCGTAATTCATAGTAGGAGGCTATGGAGGTTACCATGCAGATACGAAGCTTTGCGCCGGAAGGATACCACGGGCATGTAGTTGCTGTTGAGGTTGATGTAAGACGCGGAATTCCAGGTACCGATATTGTGGGACTCGCCTCTACTTCGGTTCGAGAAGCACGCGAGCGCGTGCGCGCCGCGATCAGGAACGCCGGCCTTGCGTATCCGAGAGAGCGGGTTCTCATTAATCTCGGTCCAGCAGACATTCCAAAAAATGGAAACCGATTTGATCTTGGTCTGGCGGCGGCAGTTCTTGAAGCAACGGGCCAGGGTATGCACCTGAGCGCTTCCACCTCGGGCGTGACATCCGAGGAGATCATGGCGCTCGGAGAATTGGGATTGGATGGGTCGGTTCGTGAGGCGCGAGGTGTGATATCGGCTGTGGTCGCCGGCAAGAAGTACGGAGTCAGACACTACGTGGTTCCAGCCGGAAATGTGCGCGAAGCCAGAGCTGTGGGAGGCGTCAACGTTTGTGGGATTAATCACCTGTGTGAGTGGCCGTTACTCGTTTCGCAGTTATTTGAAGCCGATGCAGGACCTGCCAAAGATAGTGATAGCCAATTCAACGCTTCATCGTTAACCGACGGCGAAGAAGTTCAGGGTGTTCCGTCGACCGTCGGTCGGCATGACATTGAGTATCCGGATTTCCGGGATATCCGTGGAAACGATCGGCTGAAGCGTGTGCTGGAAATTGCTGCAGTAGGAGGACATCATGTGCTCCTTGCAGGTCCCCCCGGAAGCGGAAAAACGATGGCTGCTCACCGGCTGCCGGGTATCCTCCCGTCACTCACCCGAGAACAGGCTGTCGAGGTGACACGGCTGCATTCGAGTGCCGGGGAGCTCGAAGCCTTTTCCGGGCTCCAGTGGATGCGGCCATTTCGTGCTCCACACCATAGTGCCACGCTTCAGGGAATGGTCGGCGGCGGCGCCGAGATATCCCCCGGCGAAATCTCACTGGCACATCACGGCGTGCTGTTTCTCGACGAATTGCCGGAGTTCCGGCCTTCTGTACTTCAGTCACTGCGGGAGCCCCTTGAAAGTGCGAAGGTCCGTATATCCCGAGCCGGTCGGCTGTACCAGTTCCCCGCGGCATTTCAGCTGGTAGTTGCAGCGAACCTTTGTTCCTGCGGAAATCTGGGAAGGCCGGGAGGAAGGTGTATGTGCACTGCACTGGAGGTACAGCGCTATTGGAGAAGAGTGGGTCGGGCACTTCTGGACCGTATTGATCTTCGTGTTCCGGTTGGACATGGAAGGAGTCATGTCTTGCTGGGAGCTGCAGCGGAACCCAGTGCTTCGGTCCGGGGGCGGGTCGTCACCGCAACGAAGTTCAAACGCCAAAGAAGAGTCCCGAATGACCGGGGAAACGGCGCCGCACATGACCTTCGTAGTGAGCTTACTGACGGTGCTCGCGACATAATCCGTGCTGTAAGCGAGAAGCTGGGCTTTTCGAGCCGTGCTATCGATTCAGTGCTTCAAGTGGCGCGAACTATTTCGGATATTGAGCAACAGGAGAGCCTGGGCCGGGATGCTGTTCTCGAAGCAGTACAGCATCGCAGACTTGGTGAACAGGAGTCGGTATGGCAGGACTGGCAGTCGGCTCTGAACAATGAGGCTCTGAGTGTAAGAGGGTGACCGGGAGCCAAGCCTGCGTTTCGTTGCGGTTTTCGGAGCCAGGATTTCGCACTATATTCGGGATACATATGGCTCGATTCCGTGTTCAATCCGACTATCAACCGGCAGGTGATCAGGCGCAGGCTATTGAAGAGCTCAGCCGGGGCATTCTGGATGGAGACCGATTCCAGACGCTCAAAGGAGTAACTGGGAGCGGCAAAACCTATACGATGGCAAAAATCATCGAATCAGCACAGCGCCCCACACTGGTGCTTTCACACAACAAGACACTTGCAGCGCAGCTGTATCGAGAGTTCAAGGAGTTTTTTCCGGAGAACGCGGTAGAATACTTCGTCTCCTACTATGATTATTATCAGCCGGAAGCCTACGTTGCATCCCGTGATCTATATATAGAGAAAGACGCCTCAATTAACGAAGAGATTGACCGTCTGCGTCTTTCTGCGACAACCAGTCTTCTCGAGAGGCATGATGTGCTTGTGGTCAGCACTGTTTCCTGCATTTACGGGCTGGGTAGCCCGAAGCAGTACCGAGATATGCGCGTCAGGGTCGATGTAGGTGGCACAGGCGATCTCCACTCGATCGCACGAAAATTGATTTCCCTGCAGTATGAGAGAAATGATGCGGTGCTCTCGCGGGGAACGTTTCGAATTCGTGGTGATGTTATGGAGGTATATCCTGCCTACCAGGAGGATGAGGCCTATCGTATTGAAGCCGGTTGGGACGAAATCGAGAGAATTCGGGTCTTCAACCCCTTGACCGGTGAAATACTTGATGAACGGGAAACCCTGCTCATCTATCCCGCGAAGCATTTCGTCATGCCGGAAAACGAGATGCTGCCGGCAATTGAAAAGATTCGGGAAGAATTAAACGAGAGATATGACCGCCTTCTCGAACAGGGAAACGTGGTCGAAGCGCAACGACTGAAGAGTCGAACCGAGTACGATATCGAAATGATGGAAGAGATGGGGTATTGCTCGGGTATCGAGAATTATTCCCGCCACCTGAGCGGGCGAAGCGAGGGTGAGCGACCAGCGGTCTTGCTGGATTACTTCCCCGATGATTTCATTACGTTCATTGACGAAAGTCACGTCACTGTGCCTCAGATCGGTGGAATGTATGCAGGCGACAGGTCAAGGAAAGAATCGCTCGTTCAGTTCGGATTCCGACTACCGAGTGCCCTCGATAATCGTCCTCTGTTTTATGAGGAGTTCGAGTCGCTGGTGTCGAGTGTGGTATTCGTGTCGGCTACCCCGGGAAAGGAAGAGAGAACCAAGAGTACCCGTATTGTTGAACAGGTAATCCGTCCGACCGGTCTGGTAGATCCACAGATCGATGTCCGTGAAACAGAGGGGCAGATAGAAGACTTATATGATGAAATCATTCAGCGCGTAGAGGCAGGAGAACGAACGCTTGTAACGACCCTGACAAAGAAGATGGCGGAGGATTTGACTGACTATTTGTCAAGTATGGGGTTGCGGGTGCGCTATCTTCACTCCGAGATCGAAACGATCGAGCGCGTTGAGATTCTTACACAACTGCGTCAGGGGACGTTTGACGTACTTATAGGCATTAACCTCCTTCGGGAGGGCCTTGATCTGCCTGAAGTATCTCTCGTTGCAATACTTGATGCGGACAAGATCGGGTTTCTCAGGTCGTCTACATCGCTTATTCAGACTATCGGGCGTGCCGCGAGAAACGTTCACGGCCGCGTGATCATGTACGCGGACCGCCTTTCCGAAGCGATGCGGGAGGCTATCGACGAAACCGAGCGAAGGCGTGCTATTCAGTTGGAGTACAACGAGAAGCATGGGATTACTCCGACCACCATACAGAAAGCGATACACGATATTCTTGTAAGGGAGAAGGAGGAAAAGGCCGAAGATAGCCGCGATACAATTGAAACCCTGAAAAAAGGCTACAATCTTCTTGTAGCCTCCGATCGAAAGAAGCTCATCTCGCAACTTGAGCGGGAAATGCTGGAACACGCAAAGAATCTGGAATTTGAACAGGCCGCAGTGATTCGGGACGAAATCGAAAGCCTGAAACAGATGTAGGTATCTGCCTGGAAACAGATGTAGGTATCTG
>CAZMEV010000004.1:26264-28565 GCA_964565375.1 uncultured Spirochaetaceae bacterium | reverse complement strand
GAAACAGATGTAGGTATCTGCCTGGAAACAGATGTAGGTATCTGTTTACAAGCAAACTCGATGTTTTTCAGCATCAAGGCTTTCCGCGTCACGGGCCGAGTTGCAGCGAGTGGGGCTTTCGATTATCGTATCCCCCGCATGACTCAACGCTACTGTGCTCCCGTGCTTTTCATCCTGATTTCCATATCCGTTATTGGTTGTGCCGGCGACGAAGAATTGACACTTCCGCCCCGTCGCGCTCTCTCCGACGGTCCTTATTATGCTGTCGCACAGCCAGCTTATGTCCGTGTCCAGGAAGAACCGGCGAAAGACAGCGGTGTAGTCGGACATATGAGGCGGGGCGATATTGGAGAGATCCTGAGTGAGTCGGAGTTCACCGATATCCACGATAACCAGGCGTTTCGTTGGTATGAAGTTGATGCTGACGGTGGTGTTGGGTGGGTTTTCGGCCAACATGTATCGCTTCACGAATTATACAGGCAGGCAGAACGCATGTCTCGCCGGCTTATCGAATCCCAACGCAGTGAAGAACGCTTTCAATGAATTTTGACGTACTGTTTTTTCTGACATTCCTGCTTCCGCCATTGCTCGGGGCGGCAATTGGGTATATTACAAATGCGATCGCAATTCGAATGCTCTTTCGTCCGCTTCAAGAGAAGCGTATTGCCGGTATTCGGATACCGTTTACGCCCGGAATTATCCCTCGACAGCGGGGGCAACTCGCAGAAAGTATCGGTAAGATGGTGAGTCAGCGGCTGCTCACCGAAGAAGTGCTGCGTGAGAAGGTAGAGTCGCCGCAGTTTCGTCAAGGGCTGACCGAGCGCGTTGCCGGCTTTTCTTCGGCGATAGTCGCAACTACTGTAGACGAGCAGCAGGGCTCGCGTGGGCAACAGTCATCGTCATCGCTTCTTGTCATGGCCGAGACCGATGATGAGGAACGTGAGGCGTTGAACGAGCGAATGTTTGAGTTCGCCTCACTGCTTATCGAACGTTTTCTGAAAAGTGATGCCCTTGAGACCATGGTCCGTACCGTAGTGAGACATGCACTCGAGGGCGTGGGCTCGGTGACCCTCAGCGAAATTTTCCGGGACCGGGAGAAGGCGTTACGTAGTGCTGGTGACTTTATCGAGGAGGTGCTCGGTGGGCCTGTCTCGCAAACAGTGACGGAGCTTGCTCAGCGCTGGGCTGACCAACAGACCGAGGCGAACACGAGTGTAGGCCGGTATATAACCGAAGATGTCATCCAGCAGGTCGAGTCGCTTGTCGAATCGGGGTATCAGCCGGTGTTCGACTACCTTATTGACTGGTTGCGTCAGGACGAAATGCGCGAGGAGCTGGCGTACCGCGGTAGGATTATTCTGCGTGAGATATTGGACCGACTTAACCTGGTACAGCGATTTCTCGTCTCCGCCGGGCAGTACGAGCGACAGTTGCGTGAGCGCATGCCGGTTATTGTTGACGACTTCATTGACAACCTCGACCGAACGGGCCGACTTCCGCAGAACAGGCGCAGAGTTGTTCACGGGATCGGGGATGCGCTGCGGAAGGTCCAGGAGCTTGGCGTAGGTGACGCACAGCAAACGCTGGAGTTTGATCTTAGGCAGACGGTAGGTTCCCTTGTACCACGGGTGTTTGAGATCCTGCAGAGTGACGCCGTTCGCGACGGTCTGGTTCAGAGCCTCGACGAACTCTTCGATCGGTATGCGGATCGTCCACTCGAGGAGATTCTGACCGAACTCACCGGCATGGAACCTGAGCAAATCACCGAACGCATTATGGTAACCGTGAGGGAATGGCTTGAACGGCCTGGAGCAACGCGAGAATTGAGTGATGGGGTCGTTTCGACTGTCCGTGGCTTTATGAGCGAATCGCGTACTACCCTGGATTCACCGGTCATTGAGGTTGAGCCGGCTCAGAAACGCGCCCTGGATGAGTTTCTTTCCGACAGGATAGTGAATATGGTCAGCTCGCGCCTTCCGGAACTGGTGGCCGCGTTCAACGTGCATCAGATGGTAGTAGACCGGATAAACAGTCTTGACATCGAGAATGTTGAGCGACTGCTTCTTATGGTTATTGCTCGTCATCTGAAGTGGATTAACCTGTTCGGCGCCATTCTCGGGTCTCTGATTGGCGGTGTCCAGGTGTTGCTGAATGTATTTCTTTGATATGGTTCGGGGGTGTGCCGGGGAATCCACGAGAGGTGTTGATCGTTTGGCAGGCGCCGGAGCTGCGGTAGGGTCCCCTGGGCGCCTAACCCCTTGGGCACCGGACCTACGGTAAGCACGCGTGGTCACCGGACCT
>CAZMEV010000004.1:0-26164 GCA_964565375.1 uncultured Spirochaetaceae bacterium | reverse complement strand
CACCGGACCTACGGTAAGCACGCGTGGTCACCGGACCTCAGGAAGGCGCGGGCGCTTCAGTGGCTTCCGAGGCTTCGCTATGCGCGGGGATCTGCATTCGGAAGGTGGTACCGGATTTCTCTTCACTGCGGACTCTCACAGTTCCTCCATGTGCCATTGCAATGTGCTTCACGATCGCAAGGCCCAGCCCGGTTCCACCGAAAGAGCGACTTCGAGCTTTATCCACCCGGTAAAATCGCTCAAATAGTCGGGGCAGTGATTCCTTGGGTATAGCCGGCCCCTGGTTTGTAACTTCTATAGTGAGCTGTCCGGCGTGGTGGCTGAAATGCAACTGGATGTCGGTAGACTCTTTACCATATTTGACCGCATTGTCTACGAGATTAACTACAGCCTGCTCGATAAGATTCACGTTTACGACTACAACCGGATCGCCGGATATTCTCGCGGTCAGCCGCATACCCTTTTCCTGGGCCTGATATCCCACCGCGTCTTCAATTCGATCGGTCAGCGTATGGAGATTCACGGTATCGCGGGGAATTGTGTGATCGGCCTGCTCCAGCCGTGATAGACTCAAGAGGTCTTCGAGTATGGTCTGAAGCCGGCTCGAATGTCGCAGCACAATGCGCAGGAAACGATCACGCTGGTTTTGATCCTCTATATCCTCGTCGAGGAGTGTTTCGACAAATCCTTTAATGGATGTAACAGGTGTCTTGAGCTCGTGACTTACATTCGCCACGAAATCACGCCGCATGTCTTCGAGCCGCTTAATGCGCGTAATATCGTTCAGCACAAGCAGTAATCCTCTTGCACGCCCGGCCTCTTCTTCGAGTGGCGAGCTGTGTACTTGAAAATACTGCGCTTCACCTGAGTCCATTACGACTGTGCGCTCGGTCGGTTCCTGTCGTCTGACTGATTCGCGAGCGAATGACGCCAGTTCCTCGGTGCCCGGCAATTCATGCAGATATTGCCCGCGAGCTCGGTCAATCCTTGTTCCCAGCAGCGTTGCGGCAACATCATTCAGGGTTCTGATCTTCAGAGAGGTTTCGAGTACGAGTATGCCCTCTACCATGCTTGCGAGTATCACCTCGGACTCGCGTCGCTGGTTTCTGGCGGTCTCGAGTCGCTGGTGAAGCTGGTCTGCCATCCCGTTCAGGGTCGCTGCCAGTCCGGCAAGTTCGGCGGGACTCGAGACCGCAATGCGGTAATCAAGTTCTCCGCGGGCAAACCGGTGAGCTGCATTCTGGAGGGTGGTCACACGGCGAGTCAGGCCGCGGAGTATTTGATATCCGACTACGGTCACCGGGATTGTAAACAGGGCAAGAATCACGGCCAGCCCTGTCGTTACCCTGCCAACAAGGGCATTTGCCGAGTCGAGGGACCTGCTGAAGACCATCGACATACTACCGTCATTGCCTTGAGCGGTCAGCAGCAACCTTCCATTGCGGTTTACTATAGTTCCGGCGGGAGGAGCCGACTGCTGGTTTTCAGCCACCATTATTTCAACGTCGGCGAGCTCTGCGCGCTGCTGTGCGAGGGCTATGCGTGCCGAGTTGGTTTCAAACTCATGGCTTTCTATCTCGGCGACAATCAGCGCTGCAGTTTGAGTAACCGCTTCTTTTTCTCGCTGAATGAGTGCCTCGCGCAACGATACATGCCCCAGGAAAACGAGACCGGCGCCAATAATAATCCAGACAAGCAGCATAAGAAGTGCTGTGTGAGATAGCCGCGCATGCATTACGAATAAGTGCTCTTCAGCCGGTATCCGACACCCCGTACCGTTTCGATGGCGGGTGCATTTTTTCCAAGCTTCCTTCTGATGCCGAGAATCTGCACGTCAACACTTCGCTCGGTGACAGGATAATCCCTTCCCTTGACCGAGTCGATAATCTGTGTGCGGGAAAAGACCCATCCGGGGTTCCGGGCCAGGGTGGAAAGAATGGCGAACTCTGTTGCACTCAGCTCCACCGGGATACCATCGACATGAATCTCATGCCGTGCAACGTCAATTTTCAGGGTGCCGACCGAAATCGGCTGCTGGTCTTCGTACCCGCTGTTGCGCCGAAAGAGGGCACGCACCCGCGCGGTGAGCACGCGTGGACTGAACGGCTTGCTGATGTAGTCATCGGCGCCCACTTCAAGACCGCTGACGATGTCGGAGTCTTCGCCTTTGGCCGTAAGCATCATTACCGGAATATTCTGCGTTTCGCCGGCCGTTTTAAGCTTACGGCAGACTTCGATGCCGTCCACGCCGGGCAACATGAGATCGAGAATAATCAGGTCAGGAGATTGTTGGCTCACGGCTTCGAGGGCCGCTTCTCCCGTTTCGACAAGTTGGACCGAATAGCCTTCCCGGACGAGGTGGTATTCGAGGAGCTCCAGGATATCTGTTTCATCGTCTACGACAAGCACTCGTTTATGTGACATTCTCGCTGCTCCTGCAGATATGCATTGCTGCCATCATCGACCGTAGTATATGGCTGTTCTGTTAGGCTTTGATTAGTATGCGAGGTCTTATTGCAACGCCTTTAAGAGTTCAGTCTCGAACCAGTCGGAAACTGCATTGACTCGATTCTCAAAGCTGACAGCAACCCGGTCTCCCATGCCGAGAATCGTCGGGATCTCGACGCCGGCAAGACCGTAAAACAGTATCCCCTCGTCGGTCGGAACGGCAGCAAATATGAGACGGAGATTCTCCGCGCCAACTGCCGGCAGAAACCCATACGAAAGACGGGTTTTGTTGGTCATCACCAGGAGCATGGATTCACCTGATTTCTCATAGTCGAAACGGTACACATTCTCACCGAATGTTCCATCTTCCTGCAGCACATACATGGTTTCCTGTTCCGGAATCTGCCGCGGCCGGGAGTCTTCGATCGGGTTGCGTGAGTCCGCACTGTCAATTCGCGTGCTTCGTTCGAAGAGTGTCCGATACCGTCCCCGGCGCTCTGAATAATACTCGATGCCTTCCATGCTGCTGACCGCTCTCAGAAGCGTCCCGATAATATGGGCTTCATCTTCCGGATCGGATCGGACATCCTCGGGGACCGCGATCTGCCGAACACTTTCAACAAGGATCCGTTCATTGATCGAGTCCAGGTACGCGCGAATTCGCTCTGAAAGCCCGGTAATCTCCGGAACCAATCCCAACTGCTCGGCGCCGTCGGCACTCTGAGTGGTGGTGTTGCCGGAGCTCAAGTCGATTGGTTCTTCATACAGCGTTTCTACTGGTTTTGGGGTCCATGCCTCCGCTGCGAGTGTGCAGCTGACAATGAGGACCGCGATTGCGCCTGGTTTCAGCATCATGCTACCGTGCATTATATCACGCGAAGCAGCAATATATGGCCGTTATAGCATTTACAGGTGGAGGGTCCGCAGGACATGTGATTCCGGGGCTTGCGGTGTTGGAGGAAGTGCGCGCCCGCACTGGTTTCACAGCTGTATGGATCGGGTCACGGCACGGTATAGAACGAACAATTCTTGCGGATATGGCTCCGGAGGTGGAATATTGCAGTGTTCCGGTGGGAAAACTGCGCCGATATCTCTCGATTCGCAATGTAATCGACGCGGCCACGGTTCCGTTCGGCGTGCTCGCGGCAATGTGGCATTTGCTGCGAAGCAGACCAGTTGCGTTGTTCAGCAAAGGTGGTTTCGTCAGCGTACCACCGGTGATCGCCGCCTGGCTCCTCGGGATACCGGTGATTACTCACGAGTCGGACGTTGATCCGGGTCTTGCTACGCGCATAAATGCGCGATTCGCCCGCTATATCTGTGTCCCGTACGAGAATACAGCATCCGCATTTCCGGCTCGTCACGCCCGCCGGGTCGTCGTTACAGGAAATCCTGTAAGACGTGACCTGTCGGGAGCTGATCGGGATGAAGCGGACAGACGCTTTTCACTCGATCCCGGCCAACCGTTGCTTCTTGTGCTCGGGGGAAGCATAGGGAGCGCGTTCATAAACCAGATGGTCGACGAACAGTTGGCGAATCTGTGTCGTCTCGCGACGGTGGTCCACCATCGCGGAGCCGGCCATCCCGCACCTTCAGAGCACAGCGACTATATCTGGGCGGAGTTCTTCACTGACGACTATGTACACCTGCTTGCACGGGCCGACCTTGTAGTGGCCCGGGCCGGTGCGGGAACAGTCTGGGAACTGGCGTGGACCGGCACCCCGGCAGTACTCATCCCGCTGGGTTCGGGATCCAGCCGGGGCGACCAGTTGCGAAATGCTGAACTCTATGCACGCGGGGGAGGCGCTGTGGTTGCAGAAGAGGATGAGCTTACCTCTGATCGGTTTTTCGATCTGGTCGCCGGGCTTCTCGACAACAAGGACCGGCGCGATGAAATGAGTGAGGCGGCATTGCGGTTTGCCGGCAGGGGTGCAGCGAGTCGCATTGCGGATCTTTTGAGTGAGCTTACGTAAGTCGTGAGAAAATGTGTAGGTGTAAGGCGCCGGAAAGAGCTGTAAGGCGATCCGGGTAGAAGGGCAGGAAGAGGCTGCAAAAGGCTGTATGGAGGAGTTCCCACATTGGGCTTTGCCGGAATAGATATAATCTTCGGTATACTACTGATCTTCGCGGCGATGCGGAGCGGAATCCGCGGCTTTGTCCGGGAGTTCATGAGCATGGCTGCCCTGATCCTCGGTATTGGATCAGCCGTCATTTTCTCCGGCCAGGTAGCGATCTTTGTGAATGAGTATGTCGACGCTGCTGCGTGGAGTCAGGTAATCGCATTTCTCGGGCTTTTTCTCAGTGTCTACCTTGTTGTCAAGATTTTTGAAACCGCTCTGAATAGACTTGTCGAACGCATTAACCTTGATAATCTTGACCATGCACTTGGGTTCTTTCTTGGCGTAGCCGAGGGTATGCTCCTGATTTTTGTTATGCTTCTACTGCTGCAAGTTCAGCCTTTTGTCTCGTCGGAGGCTGTAGTACGCGACAGCGTATTTGCTGAAGCACTTCTACCGTTGCTTCCCTACGCGTCTCAGTTGCTTGGAGGTTAAAGCTGGTGTTCGAGAATATCGTCGGACAGGATGAAGTGGTAGAGCGTCTGCGCCGTGACTTTTCAGCTGATACGTTACCCGGAGCGATGCTCTTTAACGGACCTGAGTACTCAGGAAAACTTTCTACGGCGCTGGAACTCGCCCGCGTCATCACGTGTACCGGGAATCGCAGCTGGCAATGTCGATGTCAGTCCTGTTCGCTTAACAGAGAATTGCTCCATCCGCGGCTGCAGCTGCTCGGTAGCAGGTATTTCGTCCAGGAGATCCTTACGAGCGGAGAAACACTGAAGGCGAAAACAACGCGAGGCACAGCGTATTTGTTCGTGCGTGCCGTTCGTAAATTGCTGCGCCGACTCGATCCAACGCTTTGGGAGGGCGAGGAGAATCGCCTCGCGAAGGCCCTCGAAGCGCTCTCGGCGACGGAGGAGGCGATAGAGCCTGTTGTTCGGGTGGCGGCAACCGGGGAAGGATTGGAGCAGAACTTAACAAGCTATATCGATTCGACCCGCGAATCTGCGTTCAAGACTCTGTCTGCCATGCCTCCCGATCTGGTGCCGGTATCGGTTATACGGCGGCTGACTTCATGGTTGCATGGTAGTGCTGAAGGGAGTCGAGTTGTCATTGTGGAAAACGTTGATCAACTTGGGGAAGCGTCTATCAATGCGTTGCTCAAAGTGCTGGAGGAACCACCGCCGGACTGCTGGTTCGTTCTAACTACAAGCCGAAAAGGAGCGGTGCTTCCCACGATTCGTTCACGCTCAAGGGATTACCGGTTCCGGGAGCGACCGAAGCCGGTCGCTGCTGAGGTAATCCGCAAGGTATTCCGGGGACCCGAGGAGTTTGACGGGGGGATTCGCGATTATTTTCTCCAACAGGAATTCCCCGGCACGGGTAGCCTGCGTACACATGCGGAGCACTTTCTGGCCGCTTGTCTGGATCCTCCTGAGGATGCACGGGAACTCGTTGAACACAATCCTCCACACCGCAGAGTGTCAGAAGCCCTGGCGGCAGTTCCTGAGAGAGAAGCGTTCCGTCATTTTCTTCATGAACTGCTTGAGGTTCTCAGTGAAGTGCTCAGGGCAGAAGACCGTGAGGTGCGGTTTGTGATTTCCCGTGCGCGAATCGACCGTTGGCGAGAGATTATCAGCGAGCAGTTCGATCGAAGCCGGAGACTGAATATGCGGCTCGATCTCCTGTTGCAAAGCCTGTATTATCGAATGAAGACGGCATGAATAAGTTTGTCAAACGCGCGCTGAAAAAATTCAAGAAACTCGATCGTGAGCAGATCCGCTCTCTTCTTGAAGACATAGCGAGCGAACATGAGCGGCTTGAGATCGTGCTGGACTCAATGACAGACGGCATCCTCGTTTCGGATACGGAACACCGTCTTCTGTTGACGAATAAACCCGCAGAGCGGCTGCTCCCCTTATTACGAAACGAATCCAGCGGTGAGCCATTCGTATGGCAGTCCATCGCAGACCAGGATGTTGCGGAGTTTATCCGGACTTCGCTTGAAAACAACGATTCGGTAAATGAATATGAGTTCACGGTTTCAAACGGCGGCACCGACCGAATACTGAGCGTTTCTATCACTCCACTTGTTCACTCCGGCCGAATCGAAGGAAATATCGTGCTCGTTAAGGATGTTTCTGAGAAACGCGCCCGCGAAGCGCGCCTTCGGCGGGCGGAGAGCCTTGCGAGCCTTACAACCCTTGCTGCGGGAGTCGCTCACGAAATAAAGAATCCGCTCGGCTCAATCGGCATCCATCTGCAGCTTGCGAACAAGGCTCTGTCTGGAGAAAGCCGTGTTGAACCGGAATCAATCAGACAATACCTCAGCGTAATAGAAGAAGAGGTCGACAGGCTGAACAGGATCGTAGTGGACTTTCTTTTCGCAGTTCGACCGATGGACGTGAACCCGGTGGATGCCTGCCTGAATGACGTAATTGAAGATCTGACGGAATTCGTCAAACCAGAGCTCGAGCAGAATGGAATTTCGCTGGAACTCGAGTTGGCTGAAGATCTACCTCGTCTTGAACTGGATGAAAAGTATCTCAAACAGGCGATGCTTAATCTTGTTAAGAATGCTATTGCAGCAATGCCCAATGGAGGAACGCTGCGAATAGTCTCGGAAACTCACGATGATGAGGTTATTCTGCGGATCTGCGACACGGGTGTCGGAATGAGCGAAGAGGTCATGAACAAGATTTTTGAGCCGTACTTCACGACCCGGGATAGTGGTTCCGGTATCGGGTTGACCCTTGTGTACAAAATTATTCGCGAGCACTACGGTGACATCACGGTTTCATCACAGGAGGGCCATGGTACTACATTTTCCATCAGCCTGCCTGTTCCTCAGCGAGAGACACATCTTATCGGTTGGGAGGGGGGCGATACCACGTGACCTTTTCAATACTCATAGTGGACGACGAGAAGAATATACGTGAGGGCCTTGGAAAGGCGCTCGAAATGGACGGTTACGAGGTTCTTCTTGCCGAGGACGGGCAGGAAGCGTTCGACCGGGTAGGCGAGGACGAGGTCGACCTGGTAATTGCCGACTTGAAAATGCCTCGAATGTCCGGTGAAGAGCTTCTCCAACGCATGGTTGAAACCCATCCTACCATACCCGTGATTATCCTCACCGGTCATGGGACAATCGAAAGCGCGGTAAACGCTATGCGTGCCGGTGCGTTTGACTTCATGACAAAACCGGTTAACCTCGATCGCCTCAGTCTTCTGGTTAAACGGGCACTCAGCACCCGAGAACTCGTGCTTCAGCATCGGCAGATGCAGGAGGAACTGGATAAACGCCGCAATTACACCAACATAATCGGTACCTCCAGCGAGATGAAACGGATCTTCGAGAAGGTCCAGCAGGTCGCGCCAACCCGCGCCTCGGTGCTTATTTCCGGGGAGAGTGGTGTCGGTAAGGAACTTGTCGCGGACGCGATACACAACCTTTCGGGCCGAAAGGATCGCCCCTTCATTAAGGTCCATTGTGCCGCGCTGAGTGAGTCCCTGCTTGAAAGCGAACTGTTCGGGCACGAGAAGGGAGCGTTCACAGGAGCTGTTTCGCGCAAACGCGGTCGGTTTGAGCTTGCAAATGGTGGGACAATTCTTCTCGATGAAATTGGTGAAATATCCCAAAGCGTACAAATCAAGATTCTTCGTGTACTGCAGGAGAAGAAGTTTGAGCGAGTCGGTGGTGAAGAAACCCTTGAAGTTGATACGAGAATAATCTCCGCGACGAACCGTGATCTGAAAGAAGAAATAGCTTACGGGCAATTCAGGGAAGACCTGTACTACCGATTGAATGTAGTCAACATTGAGGTTCCGCCGTTGCGCGAGCGGAAAGACGATATTCCATTACTTGCTTCAGCGTTCGTCCGCGAGTTCGCGAAAGAGAACAATAAACCGGTTGAGGGAATCGATCCGAAAGCAAGGGCTGCGCTTTACTCGTATTCGTGGCCGGGTAATGTTCGCGAACTCAGAAACTGCATTGAAAGCGCAGTGGTCATGTCGAAGGGTACGATTCTTCAGCTTGAGGATCTTCCGCCGAATATCCGCGAAAGTGATGATCGCGATGTGATCCGCATTCCTGTTGGTTCAACGCTCTCGAAAGCTGAGCGGGAGGTAATTCGAAATACCTTGCTGCATCACAAGGGCAACAAAAGTAAGACTGCCGAAACGCTTGGAATCGGGCGAAAGACACTGCATCGGAAGATTCAGGAGTACGATCTGGCCGAAACAACATAATCTTGCCGAAACAACATAATGGTCAGCTCGCGGGTGCATGAGGCGATAGTTTTTTCGCAGCAGCCTTACTGAGGTACTTTGGCGTAGCGTGCCCAGTGCAGGACGAGAAAACCAATGAGCACGAGGGTCCAGAACGCGATTACGATTCCGCTTCTGGCGAATCCGGAAAGCAGAATCCACGAGAGTGACGCAAGCCCGGAGAGCAATCCGGCCCCGTAGACGATCGCAAGAATTCTTCCGGTCGAAAAGCCTAATCGAAGAAGTTTGTGATGGAGGTGGTCGCTGTCGGGCTGGTAGATCGGAACCCCTTTCCGAATTCGTCGCAGAATAGCAGCAACCGTATCAAGTAACGGGACGAAAAGCAGGGTCAGAGTCGGTACCAATCCGATTCCGGTTGCCTCCATTCCACCGCCCATCAGTGGAAAGACGGCCAAAAGGAATCCCAGGGTACAGGACCCCGAATCGCCCATAAAGAGTTTTGCCGGCGGCAGATTGAATACGAGAAAGCCTACGGTTGCCCCGAAAAGCGCTATACTCGCGACGGCCACTGCGGGCTGTTCGAGCACTACCCCGAGCACTGCTGTGAAAAACGCCGCTATGGCGACCGTACCTCCTGCGAGACCATCCATTCCATCGATGAAATTGACCGCGTTAATGAGCGATACAATCCAGAGAACGGTCAGCGGGTAGGCAAACCATCCGAACTCCAGCGTGCCGTTGGACATTGGAACCGATATTTCGTCTATAACGAACGAGCCCGTGGTAACGACGGCGGCAGCCAGAGCCTGCAAAAAAAACTTTAACTGCGGTGACAGACTGCGAAAATCATCGAAGAGCCCCATCAGGAACACTATGGTCAGGCCTATGAAAATGGGTAGAAACTCGACAGTTATCGATTCGCTCTCACCCCCGTGAACGACCTCCGCACCGATGATTGTCAGAAGAATAAACGAGATGTAAAACCCGATTCCGCCAAGTCGCGGAGTATCCTCTGTGTGGATCTTCCGGTCTTCATTTGTGTCATACCAGCCACGTTCGTGAGAAATAAAGAGCACAACTGGAATAATCACAAGGTTCAGAGCGAACGCGGCTGCACCGGTGGCGATTATGGTTACGAGAGTCGTCAGCGAACCATTCATGCGCTGTCTTGACCCTCCGGTGCGATACCGTGTTCATAGTACTGCTTTATTCGCTGATAGGAATAGTTGATGCGTTGCGTGATCTCATTGGCAATTCGGTACTTGTCAGGGTTTAATGCATGACGGTCCGGATGATATGCACGGATAAGCTTGCGGTGCGCGGCCCGCGCCTGCTCTAACGTCGCGCCGAAGGGTAGCTCAAGGTTCGCAAAATCTTTTTTCAGCGAAGCTGGAGGGCCACTCGGGCGGCTGGAGCGGGTTGATCCAGAACGCCTTCCCCCGTACCGGGGCCCTTCTCCCGGGCGGGAGCGGAAGGATGCTTCTCCGCCGAGGTAACTGTTCAGTTCTTCCCATGCGGCGGCCTCATCACTATCAGTGCCGACACCCTCGAATGACGAGGAAGAGGAGGTTTTTTGCCCCATAGACCGCAACAGGTCAGTCAATCTGTCAAATAATTGATCCACAACGACTCCCGAGTATAACGCTTGCCTCAATTCTGTTCCATATCAGTGCGCTTTTCAATGAGCTGGCGTGATGCGCGGTGCGCGGATCATTGCAAGGGCAATACTCTTATGTCCCGAAGAACTCGCTATGTAGGGCGCGAGCGGCCTGGCCGATAACATCAGCCGGAAGAACAACCGTCAGGTTCACATCGGAACTCCCGAGACTGATCAGCCGAATGGGAAGCTGCCTCAACGCTCCGAATGCACGTGCAACCGTCTGCGAGTCCTTCCAAAGATCTTTACCGACGAGGCAGATGATTCCCTGGTCGTCTTCGCGTTCAACACGTGCAAATCCTGACAGTTCATTGATCAGTTCGGTGAGATCGGGTGGGTCGTCGATGGTTACACTCACGCTGACCTCGCTGGTAGCAACAACATCTACACTGATTCGGTGTCGCTCGAAAACCGAGAAGATTCGCGAAAGAAAACCATAGGCATTCAGCATGCGCGAGCTATGAATGGTAATAACACTTGTCGGAGACTTTGCCGCGAGAGCTCTCACGCCCGAGGTTCCAACATCGGAAGAGATTTCGGTTCCAGGTTCGTTCGGTTTGTTCGTGTTGCGCACGAACACACGTACGCCGTGTTCTATGGCAGGCTGAATTGTGGACGGATGCACCACACGGGCACCGAAAAATGCCAGCTCTGCGGCCTCATCGTAACTCATCTTCGGCACGGTATGTGCCTCGGGAACGAGTCTGGGATCCATGGTCATAATGCCGTCGACGTCGGTCCAGATTTCCACTGAATCAGCGCCAAGTCCGGCGGCAATTATACTGGCAGTATAGTCGCTTCCACCTCTACCCAAGGTTGATGTGACCCCCTGGGAGGTATACGCGATAAAGCCCTGAACGATGAGAATGTTTCCTGCTTGTGGAGTCAGGCTATCCAAGATGCGGGAGTAGGTCGTGGAAAAAAGAACATTGGCCTCGGTGAACTGGTCATCGGTAGTGATAATATCGCGGCTGTCGAGCAGCGTCGCGCTCATACCCCGGTCGAGTGCGCGTCCCTGAATAATCGTGGTCGCCAGCCGTTCTCCAAAACTTAATACCGCATCCTGCGTTCGAGGTGAGCACTCCTGGATAAGCGTGACACCGGTAAGGAGCGAGCGCAGCTGGTCAACGAGTTGTTTCGTCGCGGTTGTGGTGCGATCACGAATTTCTTTATTCGAAAACTCCGATACCGCTTCGAGATGCCTTTCTTCGAGTTCGGCCAGAAGATTGCCGACCAGCTCCTTGTCACCCCCGGCGGCCTGCCCGGTGAGCGTAACCAGCGCGTCGGTCGTTTTGCCCATTGCCGAACTGACGAGCACCGGTGCTTCATCTGAACGAGACCATACGATGTCGAGTACGCGATCGATCATCTCGAGTGACGCAACCGACGTGCCGCCGAACTTCATGACAACCATTGCGCTATGCTCCCGGGTGCTTGATGTAACCGAGCGCCTGTGCCATTTCGGCGTTAAGGATGGCTGCTCCGGCGGCCCCGCGAATCGTGTTGTGGCCGAGTACGATCATCTTGTAGTCGGCTACAGGGCAGGGCCGTATTCGACCGATCCATGTTACCATACCGCCTTCTCGCGAAACGTCACGTAGCGGCTGGGGCCGGTTGGGCTCGTCAATGATCTGGAGGGGATTTTCGGGAGCACTGGGCAGCCCCAGTTCCTGAGGAGGCCCGGTGAACGCAGTCATCACCTCGCGAAGTCGGGAAACATCAACCTTCTCAGAAAGTTCAACGCTTACCGATTCTGTATGCCCGTCGGCGACCGGGACACGTGTGCACTGCGCACTTACCGGAAATTCGGCAGGGACGGTTGTCCCGTTTTCGACGGCTCCGAGAATCTTGTTTGCTTCGGTCTCTACCTTGTCTTCTTCCCCGGAAATGTAGGGGACAATGTTACCGAGGATATCCATGCTCGGAACTCCGGGATAGCCGGCACCCGAAATGGCCTGCAGCGTAGTCACCTGGACGGATTTAATCCCGAATGCGCGGTGAAGGGGCGCAAGTGCAAGCGCGAGGAACATGGTCGAGCAGTTAGGGTTCGTGATTATCCCTCCTGACCAGGGTTGCTCTTTCACGAGGTGAATGTGAGCTGCGTTTATCTCCGGGATTACGAGAGGGACATTCGCGTCCATGCGATGATTTTTCGCATTGCTGATGACCATGTGGCCGGCTTTGGCGTAAGCCTCCTCTGCTTCACCGGCAACACTCGAATCCAGTCCCGACAGAAGCACCTGAGAATCGAGAGACTCGTCGATTCCTTTAAGCTTCATGTTCGCAATGGTATCGGGTATTTCGCCGGTTTCATGCCAGGTAGCAGCTTCTGCGTACCGTTTTCCGCGATTGCGGGGCGAAGCGACGAGCTCTGCGACATCGAAGGTCGGATGGTCCTGTAACAGATAGACAAACTTCTGGCCGACCGCACCGGTCGCGCCGAGAACTGCAACGTGTATTTTCTTATTCATATGTATATACCGCCGGAACCTATCCGTTACCACGCCACCAACACCCGGGTCAAGTAGTGCCGAAGCGCGGTAGCGCAAACGCTTTGCGTTTGCGCGGAAGCGCGAAGGGAAGTCGCCGGCGCAGCCGGGCGACACACGCCGGCACAGCCGGCGATCCACAAGTGCCGGAGGCCGCAGCGCAAACGCGCGGCCCCTCATTTTTCCCTGGTTGCACCGCCTGCCCACACTCCCCTGCTTGCAGGCGGCGCTCGGCGGAAGCTATGATGCGACCTCTCACATCATGCACGCATTCGAACGACTGAGCCCCGACGCCGTGCTTCAGGCAGCACAGGCTATAGAGGACGCCGAAGGAAATGAAGTATTGCTTGTCGGTACCGTCGATGAGTCGGGTGTGGTCGAGTCTGTGACCGCGGTCGCCCGCGGTCATCTGAGTGCCGTGCCGGCTCCGCAGGACCACATGCGACGGGGCAATGTTGTTATTCATAACCACCCGTCCGGAACACTGCGTCCAAGTGACGCGGATCTCTCGGTAGCCTCGGAGCTCGCCACCCGCGGGATCGGCAGCTACATTGTCGACAATGCGGTTCGTCGTGTGTATCCGGTGGTGGAACCGGTAATCGAAGAAGAGGCGCAGGAACTCAATGCGGACGAGCTTGCCTCGGTCCTTGAGCCGGGTGGTGCGGCAGAGCGTCTTCTCGACACATTTGAGCCGCGAGAGCCGCAGCTTTCCATGCTCCGGCTGGTCTCGAGAAGCTTCAATGAGGAGATACACGCCGTGTGCGAGGCGGGAACCGGCGTCGGCAAGAGCTTCGCCTATCTTATTCCCGCAATCCGCTGGGCCGCGGAAAACGGGGAGCGAGTTGTCATAAGCACGGCGACCATTACCCTCCAGCAGCAGCTTATCGACCGCGACATTCCCACCGTGCAGCGGCTGCTCGGCACTGATCTGAAGGCCGTACTCGTGAAGGGCCGAGGCAATTATCTGTGTTCGGCACGACTCGGAGAGGCTCTCAGCGAGCAGAGTGAACTGTTCGAAGATCATCATGACCCGGAACTCGAGGCGATTCGCGAGTGGGCGCGGACGACCGAAACGGGGAGTCGCAGTGACCTGCCGATTCATCCCCGGGATGAAGTATGGTCTCAAGTAAACGCCGATGGTGACAGTTGCTCTCCAAGCCGGTGTCGAAACCAGGATTGCTTCCTCATGAAAGCGAGACGGAGAGCCTCGGGCGCTCAGATCCTTGTCGCCAATCATCACCTGCTGTTCAGCGACCTCAACCTCCGGGTCGCCGGGATCGGCTTCGATGCCACCGCCGTTCTACCGCCGTTTCAGCGCCTGATCCTCGACGAGGCCCATACTATCGAACGTATCGCTACCTCATACTTCTCCGAGGAAATCGTGCGCTTCGCGGTTCTGAAAACGCTTCGACGCATATACCGCAGCAGAGGAAAACGAAGCGTCGGGCTTGCGGTCAAACTGGCCGCCGAAACGGGCGAAACCGATCTCACCGCCAAGGTGAGTTCGGCGATTGCGGATATCGAGTCGGCGCTTGATGAGCTTGATGAGAAAGCGCTGCCCTGGTGTGATGAACGGGAAGCGGTGCGCCTGGTGGATATGCGGGACGAGGAGGTGCATCGGGACATCATCGACCCTGCAAAACAGCTTGAGCGCCGCCTTGGAACACTGGCCGAGGTTCTCGCCGAAGCGGTCTCGCAGATCGAGGACGAGGATAACACGGTAGCCATAGACGCGAAGGGAGCGATTCGCCGCGTGGAAGCGTTCGCCTCGGTATGTTCGAAGATTCCCGAGTACCTTAACGAGCGCGAGGAAACCGTCTTCTACATTGAGCGGGTTCGTACCCGCCGTGGGCAGACCGCGGCGAAGGTGGTGCTCTCGCCCCTCGACGTATCCAATCTGATGGTAGAGGCCGTATATCGTCCCTTTCGCTCAGTCATTTGCACAAGTGCAACGCTTACGGTTGCCAAACGATTCGACAACTGGAAGCGGCGCGTCGGATTTGCCCGCTATGGTGAAGAGATCTTCGAGGGGATATTCGACTCTCCGTTTGATTACGCCTCGAGGGTTATGCTGGCCACCACCACCGATGCGCCGATGCCGTCTTCGGAAGGCTATGTCCCATATCTCGTTTCATTTCTCTCCCGGCTTCTCGTTCTCACCGAAGGCCGCGCTCTTGTACTGTTCACCTCCTATCGTATGCTGCAGGCGGTGTACGATGCGCTGAACCCTGTGCTCAGCGAGCACAATATTCCCTGTCTTCGCCAGGGCGAGGATGAACGCTCACGGCTTCTGACGTCGTTCCGGGACCGCGTCTCAAGCGTGCTTCTGGCGACCGACAGCTTCTGGGAGGGGGTCGATACTCCGGGCAACAGCCTCGAGGTTGTTGTTCTGTGCAGGCTTCCGTTCGGCGTTCCGACACACCCGGTTTCGGTCAGTCGGGCGGAAGCGATTGAACGTAGAGGAGGTAATCCCTTTATGGAATTGTCGTTGCCGGATGCGGTGGTTCGCTTCAAGCAGGGCTTCGGGCGGCTTATGAGGCGCGGAAGCGACCGCGGTATGGTTGTGGTAACCGATCCGAGAATTACGCGGAAGCAGTACGGCTCTCTTTTCGCGTCGAGTCTGCCGAAAACGCGTCGCGAGGATGCCGACTGCAACACCCTGCTTGAGCGTATAGAGCGTTTCTATTTTTCAGGTTGATGTTATAAAAAAGGCGCCCGGCAAATCTTCCGGGCGCCCATGCAGCGTTGCGCTGCCGTGACGATTCTCCAACAGAAGTCTCTGTCGGCAGAAACCGTCAGCTTACGACCGCGAGCAGGTCTTCAGCGCGAATTACGAGATAGTCAACGTCGTCGACCGTGATCGAGGTACCGGCGTACTTGTCGTACATGACCTTGTCGCCGACCTTGACCTTAATGGCCTCGGTATCGTCACCGATCGCTTCAACCACTCCGGTCGTGGTTTTCTCTTTCGCGGTGTCAGGAATGAACAGACCACCTTTGGTCTTTTCCTCGCCCTGTTCGATTTTTACGAGTACGCGATCACCAAGGGGCTTCACGTTCATAGTGTATATCCTCCCAAAACACTGTATGTAATTTACGTGTTTACAGTTTATTTGCTAACCGCCCGGAAATATACGCGCTCGCCGATGGGCGGGTCAAGATCGTATATTGCGTATGAGAGGCTTACAGACGGTTACACCGACGGAATTCGCCGTCTGTGTTGGAGTGAAGTGTGCCCATGTGTCGCATAATCAGACCGTTTTCTGCCTGATTCCCGCCTGATTGGGCCAGAATTCCCTGCCAAATTCGCCCATTATCCGAAATGTGTTTCATTTTGACTCAAAACTGTCGACACGATTTAGTAATGGAAAATATTTTTCCATATATAACTCCTTGTTTTGCAGGGACTTACAGGCTTTCTCCTCCAATTTTCAGGGAATTGGCATATATCTTGCAATCTTATAACCAAACGCAGATTAAGGAGCGAATATGACAGCACAGGCAACGCGAACACAGAATAAAGGCTACACCCGGTCCTCGGCGGATGATGAAAACATTCTGTCGCTGTACCTTAAAGAGATTAATCGCATTCCACTGCTGACGCGCGAGGAAGAGCAGCGCTATGCCCGTGCTGCCGCCGCAGGCGACAAAGCCGCGAAAGATAAACTCGTACAGGCCAATCTGCGTTTCGTGGTGAATGTAGCAAAGAAGTACCAGAATCAGGGACTTCCGTTGTCCGACCTTATCAGTGAGGGCAACATCGGGCTTATGAACGCGATCGAGCGCTTCGATGTAGACAAGGGGTATCATTTCATCTCGTATGCAGTCTGGTGGATCCGTCAGGCGATCCTTAAGGCAATCTGCGAGAAGTCCCGGATGATCAGGTTGCCGCTCAATCGTGCGAACGAGCTGGTGCAGATCGAGAAGGTCCGGAAAGAGGTTTCCGGCAGTCGTACCGAAGAGCAGGAGATGCGCCACATTGCCGAGACACTGAACATGTCCAAAGAGCATGTGGAGGATCTCGTCAACATTTCCCGTGATCTTGTAAGCCTCGAGACGCCGGTGTATCAGGAGAAGGATTCAAACATTCTCGGTGATTTCATCGAAAGTGACGGCTATTCGAGTCCCGAGGACGAGGTTCTCGATAAATCTCTGAAGTCCGATATTGATACTATTCTCAAAACGCTTACACCCAAGGAAGCGGAAATAATCGAGTATCGGTTCGGACTGAACGGGCGAAGTCCGCTGTCCCTCAAGGACATCGGAGACCGCTACAACCTTACCAAGGAGCGAATTCGCCAGATCGAAAAGAAGGCGCTGAAGCGCCTCCAGCATCCGAAGCGAACCGCACTGCTTGAATCTTACGTGGCATAATACATTTTATCGTGTAACTGACGCTGTTTAGCCTTCGGCCCCGGTTCAAATAAGTTGACACTGGGGCCGTTGTATTTTACCGTTCGATCACGATTTACGCGCATTGTGGCCAAGTATGGTCGTAATACCCAACGCGCGACATATATCCGGGGGTTACTAGAATATGGCACAGGATAAACAAGTTTTCTTTTTCGGAGGAAAAGGAGAAACCGACGGCTCAGCTGATATGAAGCAGCTGCTTGGCGGTAAGGGAGCAAATCTTGCCGAAATGGCAAAGATCGGCGTCCCGGTCCCACCTGGTTTCACGATCTCGACCGACGTATGTCGGCAGTACTACGAGAACAACGAGAAATATCCGAAGGGGCTCGAAGAGGAAGTCCAAAGCAGTCTCGATCGACTCGAGAAGAAAATGGGTAAGAAGCTCGGCGACCCGAATGATCCACTGCTGGTCAGCGTGCGATCGGGAGCGGCTGTTTCAATGCCGGGTATGATGGACACGGTCCTGAACCTCGGGCTCAACGACGAATCCGTCGAAGGCCTTGCACAGAGTTCCGGCAACTATCGGTTTGCCTGGGACGGCTATCGGCGTTTCATTAATATGTTCGGTGACGTTGTAAAAGGCATCGCTCACGAGCACTTCGAAGCGGCCATGGATAAGGTTAAACACAAGAAAGGCGTCAGTGAGGACATTGAACTGGACGCCGATGACCTGAAGGAAGTGGTCAAGCAGTACAAGGCTGTATATAAGAAGCATACCAAGGAAGACTTTCCACAGGATCCGATGGAGCAGCTGTGGAGCGCGGTCGGCGCGGTATTCGGCTCCTGGAATAACCCGCGAGCAGTACAGTACCGTAAGCTGAACGACATTACCGGTCTTATCGGCACCGCAGTCACCGTGCAGTCAATGGTATTCGGTAACTTCGGCGACGACTCCGGAACGGGCGTGTGCTTTTCTCGTGACCCCTCGACCGGTAAGAACGTCTTCTATGGCGAGTACCTTATGAACGCTCAGGGCGAGGACGTTGTGGCCGGTATTCGAACACCGAAGCCGCTGAAGACGCTCAAGAAGGCGAACAGCGAGGTATATGAGCAACTCGTAGACGTGAAAGAACGTCTCGAAGCCCATTACAAGGATATGCAGGATATGGAGTTCACGATTGAACGTGGTAATCTCTATATCCTTCAGACACGAAACGGTAAGCGCACCGGTGTGGCGGCCGTAAAAATTGTTGTCGACATGGTTGAGGAAGGAAAGCTCAAAAAGGATGAGGCGGTTTCCCGCGTTACGCCCAACCTGCTCGACCAGGTCTTCCACCCGATGATCGATCCAAAGGCGAAGAAGGAAGCGACGGTCCTCGCAAAAGGACTGAATGCGTCGCCGGGCGCCGCTTCAGGACAGATTGTTTTCACCGCCGACGACGCCGAGAAATGGGTTGCCGACGGAAAGAAGGTCGTTCTTACTCGCCGTGAGACGTCACCCGAAGACATCGGTGGTATGCATGCGGCTGAAGGTGTCCTGACATCTACCGGCGGAATGACCAGTCATGCCGCGGTTGTCGGTCGTGGTATGGGCGTTCCGTGTGTTGTCGGCTGCCGTGACGCGGTAATTTCCGGCAAAACTGTCAACTTTGAAGGCAAGAAGCTCAAGGAAGGTGACTCGATTACGATCGATGGTACGACCGGAGAGGTTTTCGAAGGTGAACTCCCGCTTGTTGAGCCGAAGGTTAAAGGCGAGTTGACCACCTTCCTGTCGTGGACCGACGAGGTGCGAAACCGTGGTCGTCGTTCCAATGTCGATCAGACCGGAATCGGCGTGCGCGCCAACGCGGATACACCTGCCGACGCAAAGAAGGCCCGAGGGTTCGGCGCTGAGGGCATTGGGCTGTGCCGTACCGAGCATATGTTCTTCGAAGGCGATCGGCTCACTCACTTCCAGGAAATGATTGTTGCTGAGGATGAAGCCAGCCGTCGAGCGGCGCTCAAGAAGCTGCTTCCGTACCAGAAGAAGGACTTCAAGGGAATCTTCAAGGCAATGGCCGGGTTCCCGGTTACAGTTCGCCTTCTCGACCCGCCCCTGCACGAGTTCGTGCCGAAGACCAAGCAGGACGTGAAGGCGCTTGCCGAACATGTCGGTATATCCGCCTCGAAGCTGCAGTCCAAGATTGACTCGCTTCATGAGTCAAACCCAATGCTGGGACACCGCGGCTGTCGGCTGGCAATCTCGTATCCCGAGATCCTTGAAATGCAGGTGGAGGCGATCGTAACCGCCGCGTGCGAAGTCCAGAAGGCAGGCACGGACGTGTTCCCCGAGATCATGATTCCGCTCGTCGGAACCGAGAAGGAACTCTCAATACTTCGGGAGCGAACCGATGCGGTTGCGCAGAAGATCATCGAGAAGAAGGGCGTGAAGCTCGATTACAAAGTTGGCACCATGATTGAAGTTCCGCGTGCTGCGTTGACCGCCAATGAAGTGGCCGAGCATGCCGACTTCTTCAGCTTCGGAACGAACGACCTTACTCAGATGGCAATGGGATTCTCGCGCGACGACGTGGCGAGCTTCCTGCCGCTGTATCTCGAGCAGGAGATCTATGAGAAGGATCCGTTCCAGGTGCTCGATCAGAGCGGCGTCGGTCAGCTCGTTGAGCTTGGTACCGAACGCGGGCGACAGACCAAGAAGGATCTGAAGGTCGGTATCTGCGGAGAGCATGGGGGAGAGCCGAAATCGGTGGACTTCTGCTACCGGACCGGTCTTAACTACGTCAGCTGCTCACCGTTCCGTGTACCAATTGCGCGGCTTTCGGCAGCGCATGCGGTAATCGCAAACGGCTGATGATCCCGGCTGAAGACCTCGGGGTCTGCCGACCTCGAGGCTTCGAACGGCTTTCGTGACGAAAGCGGAATTTGACGGTAAAGGAAAGCCCCTGCGCTCAGAGCAGGGGCTTTTTCACGTGTGCGGCTTTCGCATCCGTGCTTCGGCTTTTAGCCGGGGCTTCGGTGCTTACCGGGTGGATCTACTCGAGGTGAGCAACTGAACCGGTGGAGTTATCGACCCGGCAAATGAACGCGTAACATCCGAATTCATTGATCCGAATCGAAGACCACCTGGCCGGTTTCGAACCGGGAGGTGTCGATACTCGAACGCACCCGTTCAACATCCTGCTTTTCGCGGGCAATGTCGTGAAAATGATAGGTGTAGGCGGCCGGTTTGTCTCCCATTGCCTCGCGCTTCTGGTGGACCTCGGCGCCACGCTCTGCGGCAAGTTCCCCGACGATACGTGTAACAATCTCCCGAACCTGATCACGGGAAAGCCCCTGTATTTCTCCGACCTCGATGAACTCCGGATCGACTTCCTCGGGGTGTTCCATAACCGCGTTAATGACGCGTTTACGGATGTTCTCGTACTGGATACGTTCGTTGATTTTCTTCTCTCGTGCACGGCGTACTGCGGGAATCGTGAAAAAGAGCGCTGAGAATACCGCGGGTATGAGCCCCATTACCCAGAATACAATCGTTACCGCTGCGGTGGGCGTTGCGGTGATCTGGGCGAAAAGTGCCACTACAAGAAGGTAGAATGCACCGAAACCCTCTGCGGTGATCCCCGGCAGCATGAAGGTCAGTATGGTGAAATAGCTCCCGAAGACCAGATTAAAGCCGTTAAAGAAACCGATCCACCGGTTCAGGGACGGCTTATTGTTATTAAAGGGAATAAGTGGCTTCATTTCACGGTTGAACACCGTGCCTGACAAGGTGTCGGTGCTGCTGTCGGCACTTCGAAGCACCTCCTCGAAGCGGTAGATCAGCGTTCCTTCCTCTGTCGCCTCCGGTTCGCCGTTAAACTCTACGAGCAAGCGGTTCATGAGGATTTGCGCCCGCTGGTAATCGTGGCCCGTGAGCTGCATCAGATCCTCGACCGTAGCAATGCCCTTGTTTTCCCGGAGAAACGCGAGAAAAGCTCTGCGTTCCTTCTGATCCCAGTCTGCGATCGGGTTGCCGCTGCCGAACACGAATGCGAATACCGACTGGTGGAGCGGCGGCCCTTTGGGCTTCCTTCCACGGCTGTCAGGACGGCTTCCGGAGAACATCCACAAATACAGGAACATCTGAGCAAGGCGGGTCGTAAGGTAGAACATTCCGAATCCGCCCATGCCGCCGCGGCCGCCACCGCCACCGCCTTTGGCCTGCGCGGCCATGGCGGCTACCATCGCAAGCAGCAGCAGCAGTACGAAGACCACGAAATACCCGACGAGCATGACCATGGTCCAGACTTTGAACCCGACTTTCAGGGCCCGACCGAACCATGAGCCGACCTTGCGGAAAAACCGCCTGGTGCGGGGAATTACCCCATGTACCTGGTTCCGCATTCCATGGGGAAAGTGGTAGAGCACCTCACCGGATTCCGTGACTTTCATGTGGCCCTGGTAGTCGTTCACGATCTGCTTGATCGTCTCTTCCACCTGGTAGGTCGGAAGTCCTGTGTCCGCCACAAGATCCGCGATCGTGGCCTCACGCTTTCGGCGCTGCAGTGTCTTTACAAGACGCGTTTCGACCTTGCGCTGGTTGTAGTCATATACGGCGGTGCTCATACTCCTCTAATGTAGCTTGAGGATACCAGCGGAATCAACTCGTACCTCAGCGGTCAGCGCTGTACCCGGGCGTTTCCGCTCCAGATACTCCACACCTGCTCTTCGTCTGCCGGTTGCGCATAGTCATTCTCCCCGGTGACCGCCAGTGCTCCCGTTGCCCACCCGAAATGCAGGCAATCCTCGGCGGACCATCCACGAAGAATTCCGTACAGCATACCGCCGACGAACCCGTCGCCGCCGCCGATGCGGTCATATACCGGAATTTCCCTCGGCTCAACCACGTGGCGGGTATCACCGGATACAAGGATGCCGCCCCAGCGATGCAGGTTGGTATGCACAACCTCCCGGAGCGTTGTCGCAAAGACGCTCACGCCCGTGAACTCCTTCTGTACGCGCCCGATCATTTCCCCGAAGCGGTCGATTTTCGCGGATACGTCGGAACCACCGGGTTCGGGACCTTCGACACCGAGGCAGAGCTGAAAATCTTCTTCATTGCCGACAAGAATATCCGAGATCGAAGCAATTTCGCGGAAGAGCGCTCTCAGTTCCGCTTCGCGCCCTTTCCAGAACGAGGCACGGTGGTTCAAATCGAAAGATACAAGGGTCCCGTGTTTGTGTGCCTCGCGGGCAAGTTCGAGGCAGAAGGTTCCGGCTTCCGGCGAGAGGGCGGCAATAAGCCCCGAGACATGCAGTACCTGTGCACCCTCAGCTCCCAAAATGCGTTCCAGATCAAAATCTTCGAGGTTGATGGTTCGCCCGACTTCTCCGGCACGATCGTTGTGGACGCGTGGTCCGCGTGCGCCGAAGCCGGTGTCGGCAAGGTTAAACTGATGCCGGTAGCCCCACGGTCCACCCTGCGGCACACTCGGGCCTTCTACCTCGAGTCCACGGGATCGAAGGTTGCTTCTGATAAGCCACGAAATGGGGCTGCCTTCCACGAATTTGGTAAGCACAAGTCCCGGGAGTCCGAGCGATGCGGGAATCGAAACAACGTTCGACTCAGCGCTGGTAACCTGGAGATTCAGTTGCTCGGCGAGATGCATCGGACGGCTCTCGGTTGGAGTCGCCCGCACTCCCATGCTGGTTGCGGTGACAATTGCGTACTTCTTTCCCTGCGGTATAGTGAGCATTTCCTGTCCTGCCATAGTGGTACACTCCTTTGACCCAATCATACTTTCGTTATATTATCTTTTCAACAAGGAAACGAAAGCATGTCGATGGAAAGACGTCATTCGATACTCGCTATTCTCAAGGCCCGTGACTCGGTAAGGGTATCCGAACTGAGGGAGCGGCTTGGGGTGAGTGACGTTACGATCCGCAAAGATCTCGACATTCTTGAGGAACAGGGGGCAATTGTCCGCACACACGGGGGGGCAATGCTCGCGGAACTTCGTGATTCGATCGAGCCGGTGCACACGCGCCGAATGGCTCGTGTTGAATCGAAGCGGGACATAGCTCGTGCGGCGTTACCCCTGATTCAGCATGGGGAAACCATCTACCTTGACGCAGGCAGCAGTGCTGCGGAACTTGCAGAGCTTGTCGCGGATATGGAACTGCGGGTTGTCACGAACAGTCTTCAGGTACTGAACCGGCTTGCCGAGCGGCCCGGTATTTCGCTGTTCATGGTCGGAGGTTCGTATCGGCATTCGGCGGGAAGCTTCATCGGGCCATGGGCGGAGGACAACCTTGCCAGAGTGCAGCTCGATCATGCCTTTATCGGCGCAACCGGTATAAGTCTGGACGGCAGGTTTTCCTCGCAGAACAGTGTTGAATCGCAAAGCAAGCGGCTCGCGATTTCGGCGGCGAGAACGGCGGTTGTTATTGCAGACCGGTCGAAAATCGGCGTACAGGCGTTCAGTGTGTTCGCCTCGAGTCAGGATATAGATGTGCTTATTACCGACGCGGATGCCGACGTTCGTCGGCGCTTTGAAGAACTGGGAATACATGTAATCGGCGCCGGGGAGGGTGCCGATTCCGAAAAAGGAGTGAACAATGGAATATAAGGACCAGGCAGCGCAGGGTGCGCAGGCAATGTTCGACCTTGACGGCGACGTAGCTATAGTAACCGGCGGTGCAGGCGTGCTGCCGTATACAATGGCGCGAACGCTCGCCGCGGCCGGCGCCAAGGTTGCTCTGTGGGGCAGGGGGACGAACCATCCTGTAACGGATGCGGCCGACCGTCTCGCCGAGGAGTGCAGTGTGGACCGCAGCCGTATTGCGGGTATAACCGTCGACACCGCCGACGAGGAGGCGACACAACGGGCTCTCGAAGAGACAGTGGATGCACTCGGCGAGCCGACGATCCTGATTAACGGAGTAGGCGGAAATCGCGGCAAGAGCAACTTCGTCGATATTGACCGCGACATTCTCCAGGATGTCGTTATGACCAACATTTTCGGTGGCCTCATTATTCCGCTTCAGGTCTGCGGTCGTCACTGGAAGAAAACGGGCACGAAGGCCAGCGTCATTAATATGGCTTCCATGACGAGCTACAAGCCGTTGTCCGGTGTCTGGGCTTACAATGCCGCGAAGTCGGCGGTGAAGAACCTGACCGAAGGTGCTGCCCGTGAGTTTGCCGCGGACGGTATCCGCGTTAACGGTATCGCGCCCGGTTTCTTTATCGGGCATCAGAACAAGGATCTTCTTATCGCGGATGAGGCGAAAGGTACCCTCACCGATCGTGGGCGGCAGATTATCGATCGCACGCCGTTCAAGCGGTTCGGTAATCCCGAGGACCTCGAAGGGGCGACGCTCTTTCTTGCAAGTCGCAAAGCGAGCGAATTCGTAACCGGTGTTACTATACCGGTAGACGGTGGATTCCTCGTCGACAATATATAGGCAGGCGGGCAGCCATGATGTATCTGAGCAGGACGGCGGGAACGCAAGGCCGCGAAACAATGCAAGGTCGCAAATCAGGGACGCCGCCGCAGGCCGGGCCGAGCGGTGGGGACACCAGCGTGGAGGGCAGGCAGAGCGATCGGTCCATCCCCATTCCATTCTCCGAAGCGGAAGTGACCGAGGCCGTTGCCGGGGTGCTTTCCTCGCTGCGTGATGAGGGATATGACCTTTCGAAGGTGCTCGCCGTTCCTCCGGACATAACGCGGTTCCACAGCGGTTCGGGAGAAGTCCTCGGGGCGGTTGCCTCGCAGCTTGGAGAGGCGCTTACGGATGTAATTCCCGCGGTGGGCACGCACAGCCCCATGACTGAAGCCGAGATCGGGCGCATGTATCCGGGGGTTCCGCGCGAGCTTTTCCGCGATCACAATTTCCGAACCGACGTGGAAACACTCGGTCGCATCGGCGCGGACTATATTCGCGAGCTCAGCGAGGGCAAACTTGACTTCGACTATCCCGTGCAGATTTCAAAGCGCATCGCCGCGAATGAGCACGGCCTTGTTCTGAGTATAGGGCAGGTGGTACCGCACGAAGTGGTGGGCATGGCAAACCATGCCAAAAACCTCTTTGTGGGAACCGGTGGAGCAGAGGCTATTGACCGAAGTCACTACCTCGGAGCGGTATATGGTATGGAGCGGATTATGGGGGTGGCGGAGACGCCGGTTCGAACGCTTCTAAACCGGGCCGCGCATGACTATCTCGGCGACCGTCCGGTGGTGTACATTCTTACCGTGGTCGCGACGGGGCCCGACGGACATCCGGGGATTGTCGGTCTTTTTGCCGGCGACGACGAAGAGTGCTTCTACGAGGCATCCGCGCTTGCACGGCAGTACAATGTGTTTCAGCTCGAGCGGGCGCCTGAGACGGTTGTGGTTTCGCTCGATCCGGACAGCTACCGTTCGACCTGGCTCGGCAATAAGGCGATCTATCGGACACGCAAGGCGATCGCCGACGGGGGGAGGCTTCTGATACACGCGCCCGGTGTCAGCCACTTTGGTGAGGACGAGGCGATTGACCGCCTTATCCGTACGTGGGGGTATCGCGGCACGCAGTATGTGCTTGACGGGGTTGCCCGTGACGAAGCGCTCGCCGAAGGATTAAGTGCCGCCGCACACCTTATTCATGGGTCGAGCGAGGGGCGGTTCCGTATCTGCTACGCGCCCGGTGGTCTGTCGCGGGGTGAAGTTGAAGGGGTCGGCTATGAATACATCGACCTGAAAGATCTCGAAAACGAGGTACGGTTCGACACCCTCGTCGACGGGTGGAATAGCGTGAACGGAGAGGATATCTATTACATTTCGCAGCCCGGACTGGGACTGTGGGAGGCATAAGCCGGCGTTTCGGATAGATACCGGCTTCCGGTGGCACGGGGAACCGCATTACGTAGTAACCGCATTATGTGGTAACCGCATTATGTGGTAACCGCATTA
>CAZMEV010000003.1:69559-73522 GCA_964565375.1 uncultured Spirochaetaceae bacterium | reverse complement strand
TTCGAGGACGACGTCCCATTTTAATTCGAGGACGACGTCCCATTTTAAAGGCACAGGTATTCCCGTCTGAGGCGCTTCTGGCGCCGGTCCGCGGATACCTTGGTTCAATGTTTAAGCGCAAGGAGAAAAATCTATGAGTGATGACAGAGATAAAGGCACTGAGGGTCGAGGGGGTCGTGGTGGATTCCGCGGCAAAGGAAAGCCCTTTTTCCGGAAGAAAGTAGATAAGATCAAGGCACAGAATCTCACGATTGACTACAAGCATCCGGAGGTTCTGCGCCGGTTTATTACCGATCAGGGGAAAATTCTTCCGCGCCGGATTACCGGAACAAGTGCGAAGAATCAGCGCCGACTCGTTCGGGAGATCAAGAAAGCGCGAAAAATCGCGTTGCTCCCGTTCGGCTGAATGGAAGGGCGCCGGCACGCGTTAGAGTAGGGCGCTTTTCTTAATCTCCCACGATGATCCGGGAAGGCAAATGCAATGGCTCTGGAAACACGGAAACACACTGACTGGGTAGCAATCGGGGCGCTGGCGGTTCTGTCGGTGCTCATTTTTCAGACCGGTCTGTTCTTTCTGCTGTTTCCTGCTCCGTTGCAGTTTCTCAAGGGGAAGACCGACAAACGGCACTTCACCCTCGGATGTGTCATAGCAGCCATTATCGTCGCCGGGATCGTCACCTATCGAGCATTTCAGGCTCCGGGAGAACTATTCGGCGTAGCAATGCTCGACGGGCTTGTTCCTTTAGGCCTGATCTGTGCGATATGGGTGCTTAACGAGCTTCGATTGCCGGCGGGAGGACGCACTGCGTCGCTGGGAGTCGCTGCGCTCGTTGCCGCATTGGCTGCCGTGCCGTCCGCGACAATGCTCGTCGACAGCGAGGTATTTCGCGGAGAAATTGCCTCGCAGATAGCGGCCGCAGAGCAGGTGCTTTCAGATATGCCCGAGGGAGCCGGAATCCGGGCAATGTTCGGGGTTGAGTCACCCGAAGAGCTTGTGTCCATTCTATGGCTGCGGACATTCGCCGGCGGGTTTGCCCTGACCCTGGGATTGAATTACCTGGTCGGGGGACGGCTTGCCGGTGCCGTCGGGGACCGGATTCTGGAGCGATACCGCTCCCCGGCCTGGTTGCCCTTTATCTTCCTTGCCGGGCTTGCCGGAGTAGTTGTAGAACTGAGTGCCGGCGTTGAACTGTTCGGCATCGTCGGGTGGAATATTCTGATTTATTCCGCCGGAGTATTTGCTGCTCAGGGGGTAGGGCTGCTGCAGTTCGTTGTAGGGGCCGGTGGTATGAGAGCGGGGCGAAGAGCTCTGGTTCCGCTTGTGCTTATGTTGCTGCTGATTATCCCGTTGACCAGCGGGGTAGTTGTGGTAATGGTTCCGGCTCTCGGAATCGTTGAGCACTGGATGCAGCGCAGAGATAAAGGGTTACCGCCGCCGTCGGCGTGACGCGGTTTTCGGTAACGGCGGATGCTGCGGGAGCGGCATATAGGCTGTCGTATCGGCATATACCATTGTGCGGTCAATTGTGCGGTCGCACCATGTGATTTGAAGGGAAAAGGAGATAATCATGAAGGTGATTTTAAATACGGATGTTCCAAATCTGGGTGAAGAAGGCGAAGTCTGTGAAGTAAAACCCGGATACGCGCGCAATTACCTGTTGCCGCGCAATCTTGTGCTCATCGATAATCGTTCAAACAGGGCGTTAATCGAGGCGCGCCGTGCGGAGATCGAAGAGCGCCGGAAAAAGAAGCAGGAAGAGGCCCGGTCTCTGCGCGAGCGCATCGAAGCTGAGCCTATGGTTGTCGAGATGCCGGCGGGAGAAAATGGCAAGCTCTTCGGTTCGCTCAGCAGTGCCGGAATCGCAGAACGGCTTGAAAAGGCCGGAATAGAAGTCCAGCGTCGTCAGATCGAAGTACCCGAAAAAACCATTAAGAGTGTGGGTAATTACAAGGTCCGTGTACGGCTCTACGGCGAAGAAGAGGCAACGCTCTCGGTTACCGTCGCACCGGCCGGACGAAAACGCTCCGGTGAGGCTCAGGCAGAGCAGGGTAAGAAGGGCACCACCGCGAGGGCAGCCGAAAATCCCAAAGCAGAATCGGCGAGCTCTGAGACCGCAAGCGAGAAGAGCCCTGCGGAGGCGGAAACGGTAAACGAGCCGGCGGCGCCTTCCGAAGATGACGGCGAGGTTGAGCAGAGCTGAAGCTCAAAAGCGCTACGCTGCGTTAGGCGATCATGGGCGATCCAAAAGGGAGAGTTCCTCCTCACAACGAAGAAGCGGAGATCGCGGTTCTTGGTGCGTTAATGCTCGACAGCGACGCTCTGAATCGCGTTCTTCCGTATATCAGAGCACGCGACTTTTATCGGACTGCCAACGGAAAGGTGTTCGAGTGCATAGTCGCATTGAGCGATCGTTCGGAAACGCCGGACCTGATTACCGTTACGGAAGAACTCCGTTCACGAGGTGAACTAGAGGCGGTAGGCGGCGCCGGGTATGTAGCCGGGCTTACTACCGCCGTGCCGACTGCCGCGAACGTTGAGTATTACGCACGAATTGTTCGAGACGGCAGCGTGAGGCGCCGCCTGCTTCGAATTTCTGAATCCCTTGCTCACAGCTCGTACGACGAACAACAGGAGACACGGTATGTTATCGAAGAAGCTGAGCAGCAGATCTTCGAGATTACCGACGAAAACCAGGCAGAGGGCTACAAACCGGCTCGTGAAATTATCCAGCGTACCGTCGATGCGATCGAGCGTCTTTATCGGAGTAAGGATGATTACACGGGTGTTCCTTCCGGTTTTGCCGCGCTCGATAAAATGACAAGTGGTTTCCAGGAGAGCGAGTTCATTGTCGTTGGGGCCCGACCATCCATTGGTAAGACCGCTTTTGCGTTGAGCATGGCGGCAAATATCGCAATTCAGCAGGGCGTGTCTACCGGTTTCTTCACGCTCGAGATGAGTGATATGGCCATTATGCAGCGACTCGTTTCGAGTGAGGCGAGGATTTCGAGCCAGCGTATTCGTACCGGAATGCTTCGACCCGCGGATTTTGCCCATCTTGTCGAATCCGCCGGCATGATTTACGAAGCTCCCCTTTTTATTGCCGATACACCGAACATGAAGCTTCTTGATCTGCGCGCTCAGGCCCGGAGGATGAAGCAGCAGGGCGATGTCAAGATTATCTTCGTAGACTACATTTCACTTATCGGTTCGGAGAATCACGATATACCGCGTCATGAGCAGATTGCTGAAGTTTCGCGAAGTCTTAAAGGACTGGCTCGTGAGCTTAAAATACCGGTTGTGGCATTGTCTCAGGTTAATCGGGATTCGGAGGGTAAACGACCGAGCCTTGCGAGCCTGAGGGAAAGTGGATCAATCGAGCAGGACGCGGATGTTGTAATCTTTCTTCACCGTTCGCGCGAGGCCACTGAGGAGCAACCGGTTGTGGAAACTGAATTGATTCTGGCAAAACAGCGCAACGGTCCCATCGGGACGGTTAAAATCGGCTTCGTGCCTGAGTATACCCGTTTCGAGACGCTTGCGGACAATCCGGTTTAAGCTTAAGCCGCTCGGCGAAGGGGAGGAATCAGGATGGCACTGGAACAGCGATATAATCTCGAAGATCTTACCAATGACAGCGAACGACTTGTATTTGATGAGCTTGAGCGACAGCTCGATGAAGCTGGGGAAGAGGTTTGCCGCAGTGAAGAGTGCGTACTTGATATGGCAGCCTACGCGTTGAACCACGTACGTCCGAAATACAGGGCCAACCTTATGGGGCGTCTCTACGCCCAGGCGGAGGATGAGGAGCGGGCTGCCGAGGTCCGCGAGGCTGTAAGAGAAGCTATTCGAAAAGTATCGGAAAACCCTCCGATCTGATTTATCTGATCGAATTGACGCACGGCTCCGCCTCAGTTCGTGGCTGTGTCCGGGTTGGTGACCCGGACCACGTGGGTGGCTATGCC
>CAZMEV010000003.1:45217-69459 GCA_964565375.1 uncultured Spirochaetaceae bacterium | reverse complement strand
CTCAGTTCGTGGCTGTGTCCGGGTTGGTGACCCGGACCACGTGGGTGGCTATGCCCCGGTTGGTGACCCGGACCACGTGGGTGGCTATGCCTCAGTTGATGGCCGGAGTCAGTTGGTGTCACGCCTGCCGAGGGACCGTAGAACGTCATCAAGGTCAACCCCTCGGTCGTACTCCGCCGCGCTGAGCGTAACCGGCAGGGTTACGCGTCGATCGGATATCTGTATGTCGTCGGCGGGAGTTCGCAGTAAGTCGGTCACGGTCATGTCCTCAGCGGTGAAATAGCCACCATCAGCTCCGAGAGCCAGCCAGCGCTTGTCTTCGAACAGATACACATCCCCCAGATGCTGTTCGGAAGCCTGATTCCAGATGCTTATGGTTCCATTCCCGTTGACCGACAGGATTTTGCCACGTCCGGTTATCAGACGTCTGGCGAGGTGATCGGTCTGGGGTAGAGTTCTGGTATCCTCGCCGTCCCAGACGATGACCCCGTCGAGACCCGCGGCAACGTAGACGACGCCGGTCTGCTCATCGACTGTGACGTCGGCTTCGAGATCCTCGGCGGGCACTTCAAATAGAAGCTCTGTTTCACGCAAGCCGTCACCGGTTATCCGTTCGACGGTGGTCACAAGGCCGTTATCGCCCCGTCCAAGACCGAGCACATAGGCTGCGCCCCTGCGCCTGTCGACAGCCATACGGAATACATAGAACGCCTCTGTATCGAGATTCACGGTTTCACCGGTTTCAGGATCAATGCGAATCAGTGCGGACCCTGCCCGGCCGCTGGCGTTGCGCCCGACGAGAAGCATCGAGTCGCGAATAAAGGCGGCGGTGTCGGCTTCACCGACTTCATAATCCTGAACAACATCAAAGGTGATCGGGTGTCGCTGCTCGGCGAGTCCGTCATCATACAGAAGCGTGACCGCCGCATCATGTCCTACAAGGCTGCGTACAGGCGTGTCACGGCTTTCAGGTATCCGGGATATTGTGCCGTCGTGCTCGAAAATGCTTGTTGAAAGATCGGGTGAATCCCACAGCAGTATACGGCTGTCGAGTGTTGTGTAAAGGTTCGGCGGGGTTTCAACCGTCTCGCCCCAGGGGGCATTCTCAAGGTAACTGATGGTTATATCACGCTCGGTCATTCCCTCAGTGCCCTGGGGAAGCCGGTCGCGCCCGAATGCATCGGAACGGGAAAGTTCCAGCTCGGGGCTTATACGTTGCAGGGCACGCCGCGTCGTAAAACTGCTTCCCCTATTGGAAAAACGCTCGCTTAAGACGATTCGCTCCCCGCGTGGATCAACGAGTTCGACATCGCCGCGCTCTTCATCCGATGTGTCCTCGAGAGTACCTGATCGGCGTTCCCGTGTGTGTTCCTCTCCGTCGAGGCTCGTTGAGCCGAAAAAGTCGGACTGGATTGAACTGGCGTAGTTGCTGGCGGTTACAAGCATTGAGAATTCACCGAAGGCGACCGACCGGACGGGCAGAAGCACATTTTCAGCGAACACGTCGAGGCTTTCACCATCGAGAAGTGCAAGGCGTCCGGATGGTCCGCCGGAGAACACCTCTCCAAAAATGAACTCTATTGCACTGATATCCTGCGTCAGCGACCGATCGTATTCCTCCACAAGAGACAGGGACTCATCCGCAAACTCGTAAACTTCTATTCCGCGGGTTCCAGCCTGCCCGTGGAGTACGGCTATTCTCCCTGTGTCGGCGTCAACGACGATATCCCGTATTCGCCTTCTTTCAACCCGGTCACGCTCACTTCCGTCGAGAATATCGATGACAACGAGGTCGTCTCCATCGCGGGCGGCGGCGAACCTCCGGTTTTGCAGAACATGCATATTCTGCAGATTGTTGAGCGTGGAATCGCTCTGGAGTACTTCACCCTCTTCAAGACTCCGGTACTGAATTCGCCCGTTTGCCGGCGCGTACGTCATGATGTTTGCTTCACTGCTGCCGATTGTGAAATAGCCGACAATACCTGTACCGGCTCCAATGCGGTCCTCGCGCTCGCCGGTGCGAGAGTTCAGGGTCACTACGCTGTCCGATGCGGTCCGAGAGTACACAAGCCACGTACCCTGAGGACTGTAGCTCAGGTGCAGTGGTTCAGAGGTGGTCTCTTCAAAATAAAGTTCCTCGCGCTCCATATAGTCCCATACTGAAAGTCGGTAGCCTTCAGTGGTTCGGACAACGACGGCAATCTCGGGACGCTCGGGATGCGCTGCAAGGCGTCGAATCGGCAGCTGGGATACTTGAAGACTGCGAATAAGCTCCTGTGTTTCCGCGTTCCAGACCCGGACCGACCCATCGGAACCACCGGAGACAAGCAGCTGTTCCGCCTCGTTAAACTGGAGCTGTTCCACGCTGCCCTGATGGCTTGTATTCACGATCAGGTCGGGCTGAGCGAAGGCGGTTACAGCGGATAGTACGGTGAACAGTATTAAGCCCGCACAGAATACGTTCCGGCAGCGTGTGCCTCCGGCGAGGTATGTGTGACTTCGGGTGAAACGCTGGACCAAGGCTCATCCTCCTGTGAAAAAGAGAAAATCGGCTGTTATTGCGAATATGAGCAGAGCGAATACCATGAGCGCTCCGACCATCTGGTAGCGCTGCATTGTGCGGGGCGTAAATGGTTTACGCCGGATCCCTTCTGCAAGACTGATTACTATCTGCCCCCCGTCGAAGACCGGTATCGGCAGCAGATTCATGAAACAGAGAATAACACTCAGCAGTCCAAGAAAATTGAACAGGGAGGACAACCCGGCACCAACGCCGACGTTGAATCCCTGGGATGCGACCTCCCCGGTGAGATACACAATGCGGGCAGGTCCGGCAACTGCCTGCGTTACATCGACGCCTCTGAAAAGCGTTGCAATGCCTCTCACGGTAAGGGCCATAGTTTCAAAGGTTTCCGAGGTGCCACGTGCGAATGCTCCGGCAAATCCGTATTCCTGGCTTTCCCCGGTTACCGTTTCAAATGAAACACCGGCGATGCGTCGTCCGTCTTCGCTGTCCGGAGCCAGTCGGGTCCGTTGTTCTTCGCCGTTGCGCTCGTAATCAATTTCGACACTGGCCCCGCCATCCTGGAGCGCAGCCGAAAAAGCCAGACTGTGAGGTACGTCCTGTCCGTCTACGCGAAGAATTCTGTCTCCCGGTCTGAGACCTGCTACGCGTGCGCTGCCGCTGACCTCTCCTACGACCGGTTCAATCCAGGGGGCAATTCCTATAAAACCTGCCCCGGTAGCGGGGTCGAGGCGAGGTGTAGTCTCGACCGTGAGCCGTTCGCTGTTTCGTTCCACTGTGAGGGTAATCCGGCGATCGGCAGACCCCGAAACTTCTCGCTGGATATTTCGGAAATACGGCGTTTCCTCTCCGTTAATCGAAACAATCCGGTCGCCGGTTTCCAGGTCTGCCTCCAAAGCGGGGGATTGCTCACCCGCTACGGTCTGTTCCTGGTACTCCGCTGCGATAACGATTCGATTCTCGAAAGTCTCGAACGAGAATCCGAAAAACCAGATAAGAGAAAGCACGAGTATTGCGAATAAAAGGTTCGCGGCAGGTCCGGCTATAAGAATAACTACACGGCGCCAGACACTGGCGCCGTAGAACGATCCTTCTTCTCTCGGGAGTTCTTCGGCGTTCTCTTCCACCGCCTTCTGGAACGAGGCTTCACCCTTCATCTTACAGTATCCGCCAAGCGGAAAGAGACTGAGCCGATAGTCGGTTTCGCCCCATTTACGTGATATCAGCGTTCTTCCCCAGCCGATGGAGAACGCCTCCACTTCGACTCCAACGGCTTTTGCAGCAAGCAAATGCCCCGCTTCATGCACAAATACAACGAGTCCGAGGCCGAGAAGTCCAAGCAAAATCGTCAGAAACATATAAAGTCCTAGTTGTTACAAGTATAGCGTGTTGCCGCACCTTACAGGAAGAGCGCAAGATAAAGATAATAGAAGAATGGCGCTACGAATACGGGGGAGTCTATTGAGTCGAGAATTCCGCCTCGACCAGGAATAAGGCTCCCCGAGTCTTTCACCCCCGCAGAGCGCTTTATACCACTTTCAACAAGATCACCAAGGATTACCGTCAGGCCGATCAGGAATCCGAAAACAATGCGTATAGCAAAATGACCGGGGAAAAGCCCCGGAAGGATCAGCTCGGCCACCACGATAGAAAGCGGCGAGAATACAAGCCCTCCGAGGAATCCAGCAAGACTTTTGTTCGGGCTTATGGATACGATCCCCTGTGTATTTCTTCCGAATAGTCTTCCCGTGACGTATGCCATGGTATCATTGAAGAACACAGCTGCCAGAAATACCACGATTAAGGCGCCTGCGTCGGGAAGCGAGGTCAGGCGTACCGCGTATCCAAGAAATACTCCGGGGTAGAGCAGGGTTAAGGTGTGTCCGCCGATACTCGGGACTATTCTGCGTATACTATCCGGCCCTTTTCGGAATACCTGGCCGGCAGTTATCAAGGCGAAACTGATTACTATCGAGGCAAGGATCGCATGCTCGGCAATCAGGTCAAAAATGACAAGCGCCGTTCCCACAGGAATGATCAGTCCGAGCAGTGCCGTAACAATGGGGCTGCCGGGATAGTCATCGTCGGGATACAGAAAAAGCCCTGCCGATTCCCTCCCGCTGAGCGCCGCAGCGACAAGGACAATTGCAAGGAAGAGGGGGTAGTTCGGTTCCGGCACAGCGAGTACCGCCGCGAAGAGCAGGGGGATTGCTACTACAAACACCATAAACCGGAGCAGAAAGTTGCTGACTTTCACGAATTTCCCCCGAATGTCCGTTTCCGGCTTTGAAACTCCCGGATAGCCTCATAGAAGTGCTGTTCGTTCCAATCCGGCCATAGAACAGGGAGGAAGACCAGCTCCGCGTACGCTGTCTGCCATATAAAAAAGTTACTCAGCCGGTACCGGTCTCCGGTACGGATAACCATATCCATATCAGGAAGTTCCGGCTGGTCCAGAAACTGATGAACAGTGTGCTCATCCGGTATCTCATGTGGCGTATCCCACGCTCCTGCTTCCCGCATCCGGGCAACTGCGCGAAGAAGCTCATTGCGTCCGCCGTAGTTAATCGCCAGGTTGACGGTTACATTGGTATTCCGGCGGGTATACTCAAGCGTCTCCTGAATGGGTTCACGTACTTCCCCGGGGAGGGCTTCGAGATCTCCACTGTGGACGACCCGGACCCCGAACTCCTCGTAAAAGTCAAACTCGTCACGAAGTCGTTTCACGAGGCCGAGCAGGAAGCGCACTTCCAGCGGATCACGTTTCCAGTTTTCGGTAGAGAACGTATAGAACGACAGCGCGGGAACCCCTGCGGCCGCAGCCGCTCGAACCGCCGCTTTTGCGCTCTTGAGCCCCTCTTCGTGTCCCTTCGTTGCTTTCAGCCCATTGAGTTTTGCCCAGCGTCGGTTACCGTCCATGATAATCCCGACGTGTTCCGGGAGGGCGGCTGAGTCGATATCCCGCAGCTCGCTTGTGGCCATAATCAGATCTCGAGGATTTCCTTTTCCTTGGACTCCAGGAGGTCGTTGATCTGTCCGACGTACTTGTCCGCCAGTTTCTGAATTTCGTCCTCGTAGCGCTTGAACTCGTCTTCGGAGATATCCCCGTCCTTCTCGAGACTCTTGAGCGTGTCGAGCGAATCCCGTCGTATGTTGCGAACAGACACTCGTCCCTGTTCGGCTTTTTCCTTTGCCAGCTTTACGTAATCCTTACGCCGTTCTTCAGTTAACGGCGGGATGTTTATCCTGATCACCTTGCCGTCGTTGTTGGGATTAAGGGATAACTCTGATTTCTGGATGGCCTTCTCGATTTCGCCCATCGCGCTTTTGTCCCAGGGCTGAATAACAACCAGTCGTGCTTCGGGAACGCTGATTGTCGCCAGCTGGTTAAGCGGCGTCGGGGCTCCGTAATAATCGACCTTGATCTTGTCGAACAGGGCGGCAGATGCCCGCCCTGTTCGAATGGAACCAAGGTCATCCGTGACCGCTTCGATTGATTTCTTCATGCGGTCTTCGGCGTCCTTAATTACTTCTTGCATAGTTGTTTATTCCACTTCCTGTCCCACTCGGAAATACCGGAAATCGACGATGGAGATGTTCGCACCGACCTCTTTTCCGACATCTTTCGCAACTTCGGCTACCGAGCGCTTATCGTCTTTCACAAAGGGCTGCTCAGTGAAACAGATTTCGGCGAGGTGCTTCTTCATCTTCCCCTGAACGATGCCCTGCAATACTTTCTCCGGCTTACCCATATTCTCCGCTTGTTTGCGGAACACCGACTCCTGTTCTTCGAGGTAGGTCTTGTCCACGGTTTCCCGGGAAAGAAACGTCGGATTGAACGCAGCAACATGAAGCGCCAGGTCGAATGCAAACTGTTTGACCTGCTCGTTTTCTTTGAGTTCGGGGTTCTCGACGTCGAGCACTACGATAACACCGAGGCTGCCACCTTCGCCGTGTATATAGTCGATCGCAAGGTGGCTACTGCCGAGCTCGAGAGTCTCAACGCGCCGCACGTTCATGTTTTCCTTAATCGTGCTGATCGCGTCTTTTACTTTGGACTCCATGCTCTCGTCGGGAGCCTGAAGACCGCGTTCAGCCGCCTCCGCAGCGAGATCCTTCCCAAGGGCGATGAACGTCTCGTTCCTCGCTACAAAGTCGGTTTCACATGCCACCTCAACGATGGCGGCCCGCGACTCGCCGATATGGGTGAAAATTCGGCCCTCATTGGTAGCACGGCCGCCGCGTTTCGCAGCAGCCGCGAGGCCGAGTTCCTTGAGGATCTTCTCGGCCTTGCCGAAATCCCCTTCAGCTTCGACAAGCGCCTTCTTGCACTCCATCATTCCAGCTCCGGTTTTATCCCGGAGTTTTTTCACATCACTTGCACTGACTGCCAATGGTCTACTCTCCGTTGGTCGTGAATTATTCTATTCTTCGTAGTACTTTTCTTCGTCAATACCGGCTTCGTCGGCTACCCGGTCTTCAACGAACTCCTGCTCGGGAAGACTCCGTTTCTCATCGGATGGGTCAGGATTATAGTCGGTGTAATCCTTATCCGTGAGCGTGTCTTCCTCATCCGATTCTTCCTCTACTATTTCGGCCACCGGCGCAGTCTCATGCTCGGGCTTTGCCTCGGCCTCGGAATCGCGATCGCTGTCGTAGGCGGCATCTTCCTCCGATTCTTCGTCTTTGTCGACGGTACCTGCGGCTATGGGCCGGCCTTCCTGATCGTACGCTTGTTCGTCTTCCTCGTCCTGCATGCTTTCGATTACCTCGAGGCCGATTTCATTGTCTGCTTCCACAACGGCCTTGCTGATAATCTGCGTGAACAGCGTAATCGCGCGAATTGCATCGTCGTTACCCGGAATAGGGTAGTCGATTCCCTCCGGATTGCTGTTGGTGTCCACCACAGCAACAATAGGAATCCCCATGCGCTTTGCCTCGGCTACCGCAATCGCCTCTTTTCGGGTGTCGATAATGAAGACAATGCCAGGAAGCTCTTTCATGTCCTTGATGCCGCCAAGGTTGCGCTCGAGTTTGGCGCGTTCCTTGTTCAAAGCGGAAACTTCCTTCTTCGTGAGTTGATCGAAGGTCCCGTCGACCTCCATTTTCTCGATTTTTTTTAATCGTTGGAGCGACTTTTTGATCGTCGCGAAATTGGTGAGCATGCCACCGAGCCAGCGGTTGTTCACGTAGTACATACCGCACTGTTCAGCTTCGCGCTGAATGGCCGCCTGGGCCTGCTTCTTCGTGCCTACGAAAAGCACGGATTTGTTCTGCATGACCGTTTGCCGAACCGCGTCGTACGCTTCCTTGATCGCGGCAGTGGTCTTCTGCAGGTCGATAATATGGATCCCGTTGCGCTCGGCGAAGATGAATTTTTTCATCCGCGGGTCCCACCGCTTGGTCTGATGCCCGAAATGGACTCCCGACTCAAGCAGATTCTTCATGGATACAACAGCCATGGATAATCCTCCTAAAGTCTCTGTGAACGGATACTGCAAACCCGCCCGGTGTAATAGCCGGACCGGCGTCTCCTACCCGAACACTCCCTCTCTCGTTCTCGTATTCGCCCTTCCGGCATCGCGATGCGGAAATGCGAATCGGAAAATTGTGTCACCGAAACGGATATCGGTGCGATAGCAACATAGAATAAACAAGGCGCATTGGCAAGCCTATGACATTGCTCGAGCTTCCCTCTATTCGTTCAACGAAGGCTGCTCCCGCGTCCTGCATTCGATATCCGCCGGCCGCATCCCGCCATTCCTCGAGGGTGATGTACCAGCGCATTTCCGATTCGCTCAACTCCGCGACGTGAACCCGTGTTTCCGATACCGCCGTTTCGACGCTACCTGAGCAACGCCCGCCAAGGCTTACGCCCGTAAGTACCCGATGGACCCGTCCGGACAGCAGCGAGAGATACTCGAGGGCTTCGTCGCGGTCTCTCGGCTTACCGAGAATCTTTTCCCGGTGTTCGCCGGGAGCGCAGACGATAGTATCGGCGGTCAGAACGTAGTCCCACTCTTTGTGGTCTTCGACATTTTGAAGCTTTCGTTCAGCAAGCATTCGAGCAACTGATTCAGCTGACTGATGCTCGGAGAATCGCTCGTCGGCGTCAAGCGCGCGGGTCTCGAATGGAATGCCCAGACTCGCGAGCAGTGATCGCCTGCGAGGTGAAGCGCTCGCGAGAAGCAGGGTCGGGGATTGTCGTGACATGTCTTTCATTGCAGTTGACATCGACCTTACTCCAATCGGATATGTGACGAGTAGCCTATGTTCTCGTGAACGTCCGATACCCGAAGAACAGACCCACGAACGACCCCGGGTTGAGCATGAGCCTTACGGCAAGAATTCCGGTATCGAATCCCACCGGTCCCACGCGGAGGTCGATCGGTAAAGAGGCCATGGCAAGCAGACGTTCGAGAATTTCCCAGGAGAACGTACCGATCAGCATGCCGAGAATCAGCAGGGTGAAGAAGGTGGAAGCAGTTTTGTTTGAGAGCTTCACGACGACCCGCTACCGCTGGCCGCTTGAAGTTGCTCAACAACCTCAGCGTTCTCCCGGGCAACTTCCCGAAGGCGCTCGAATGATTGCACAATTTCGCGTGTTCCCTCGGTCTGCTCCTGCGTGGCGGTCTGAATCTCGGAGAAGTTTTCAAGCAGTTCGTCGAGCGATGTCCGCATGGTTTTATTGCGCTCTTTCTGCTCGGCGGCTACAGAGCGGATCGATTCGGTTGATTCAACCAGTGCTGTTATGCCGCTGAGCAGTTCGTCGGTGCCGGAGTTCTGTTCCCGCATGGCCGAGGCAATTTCGCCGATTAGCTCCGATGTCTGAGCAATATCGTTCTGTATGCGATCAAGCGATTTGCCCGCTTCTTCGGCCTTGGCAACACCGGTTTCGACCTGTGATCTCATCTGTTTAATGTGATCGGAAATCTCGCGAGCGCTCCCGGCACTGTCCGCGGCAAGACTGCGTACTTCCTCGGCAACCACGGCGAAACCGCGTCCTGCGTCGCCGGCATGAGCGGCTTCGATGGCCGCGTTCATGGCAAGCATGTTCGTCTGAGCACTTATTTTCGAAATTACCGAAATAATGGAGTTAACCTGTTCACTTGCGCTTTCAATGTCATGAATGCTCTGCAGCGACGCCTTTACCGCCTCTCCGCCTTCGCGGGCGACATGGTCCGCCTGTTCGGCGAGCTCATTTGCTCTATCGGTCGTGCTGGCTACACTGCGTACACTTTCGGCGAGTTCGTGGACGGCGGAACTCGACTGTTCGACGTTGGAAGCCTGCGAGTCCACCTGCTCGGTTATCTGATCTACACTGTTGAGCATGTCCTTCAGGTTTGAGCCGGTGTCATTGACCGAGCGCATGTTCTCTTCGGCCTTTGCGTTCACCTGTTCAATTGAACTGCTGAGGCGCTCGGTTGCAACGCGGGTCTGTTCAATTACGCCTTCAACCTCGCCGGAAGATTGTACAACTCGATCGGCAGCCGCTCGTATCTTTGATACAACGTTCTGTTGTCTTTCGATAATCCGGTTCATGTGCGAAGTCATGATTCCGATTTCGTCGTACTGGGTAATGGGAATTGCGGTGTCAAGGGAAGTGTTGCCGGCTGCGAGGGCTTCGAGCCTGTCACAGATCGCATTAATCTGGGAGCGTTCGCCAAGTGACGTCGTGTATACCACCACTGCAGCAATTATTACGCCGTAAATCACGACGGCTGTCATTGCGACTGCGACCCGATCAACGGCAATACCGGTCTGGCCGATCACTCGCAATGCATCGAGGCCGGTTAACGCAAGAAACGTCATGAGCATAATCACAAGGCACACGTACACGATCGCGCGGCGCCTGAAAATGCTTACATAGCGGTATCCGGATACGCGTTCGAGGTTATAGATTCCAAGCAATCGCCTCGGCTCGCCGAGGATCATTTCGTCTATACCGATCTGTATCGATCCCAGCACAACACCGGCCGCGGCAAAGCTCACAAGCTGCAGCAGTCCCTCCATTCGCAACAGGCTTGAGGGATCGGCAAAAACCGAAACAAGCGTTCCGAGCGTGAAGCCCAGCACGTTACCGATGATCAGTACGACCGGCAGGCGGCCTATGACCGTACGGGCCCGTTCCTGTTCCGATTCCGATACGGACTCGTTACGTTGAAGGCCCGCAACCACCTGCTTGAGTGGGCGCAGACTCAAGAACAGATATCCCGACAGAATCACGGCAATCGGAAGGGCTGCCTGTATCAAGGAGGAGACCTGCGGAATAAAGACAGAGATCAGTGTCTCGTCAGGTGCGATAATCGATATGGAAACCGCCTGTGCGAGTGACTGCAAGACTACGGCGACAACAACGACAATAAACGTTGTCGCAGCTACCTTATACTGGAAATTCAAACGCTTCATGACTGCTACAGAGAGTGAACCACATGACACTTACGCGCAAGTGGTTAAAACCGATAACTCGTGGAGATTTTGTCACGGCTTGACACCGGCCGCTTCCCTGAATACCGTTACGACCGTTCACACGAACAGCGGGCGCGTAGCTCAGTTGGATAGAGCGCCAGCCTCCGGAGCTGGAAGTCGCAGGTTCGAGTCCTGCCGTGCTCATACGTAATGAATCCGCTTATGGCCAGGGCCGCTGCACTGCGCGCCGACGGCCTGACCGTCCTCGATCTCAGCGACACGAATTTTCATAACCACGGGCTTCGCTATCCGGATTCCCGTCTCAAGTCATATCTCGGGAATTATGTCGACATGCGCAGGTACCGTAGCGACAGCCGGGGTATGTACATTACTCGGGAACGCCTGCGTGAATGGTATACGCGTGAAGGCGATCCGATCGATGCAGAGCGGGTTATTCTTACCGCATCGACGAGCGAAAGCTACAGCCTTGTATTTCAGTCACTTCTGTCGGCCGGAGACCGTGTCCTGCTGCCGGCGCCCACCTATCCGCTGTTCGAGCAGCTGTGTCAGTACTCCCGCCTGGAGCCGGTGTATTACCGTTTGCAGCCTGAAACCGGCTTTACGCCGGACTTCACCGACGTAGTTGCAGGACTCGAGAGTGGAGCCCGGGCGGTTGTCGTGATTTCACCCAATAATCCTACCGGCAGCGTCCTTTCGCAGGCGGAACTTTCCAGATTTGACCGGTTGGCGGCCTCTTACGGCGCGTTCGTGGTTTCCGACGAGGTATTCGCGGGTACCGAGCGGCAGAAAGTCGGTAGTGGGCAACGGAGCGCTCCCGCCCGGCAGGAAGCCGGCATTGCATCGGGGAACGCTTCCGGCGGGCCGCAAGCCGGCACGTTCGCCGGGAGTGCGCCGACAGGGTCGCAATCCGGCACGTTCGCCGGGAGTGCGCCGACAGGGCAGCAAGCCGCGTGGTTCCGTTTCGGGGGTGTTTCCAAGCTGTTTGCCTCGCCTGACCTTAAGCTCGCGTGGATTATTGCTTCAAATGTAGCCGAGCATCGCTTTGATGCGCTCGAGCTTGCCGCCGACACGTTTCTTAATGCTTCGGCGCCAAGCCAGTATGTGGCCGGCCGGATGCTTGAAGAGGGGCGTGATGTTGCACAGCGGATTCGCGAGTCCCTGATTTCGCGGGCTGCAGCCGCCGACTCTGTTCTCCACCGTATTGCCGGTTCATATGGCGCTTTGGCGTTGCGATGCTTTCCTCAGTCCGGTGGGGTGCATCGTGTGGTGCAGATACCCGGGGTCGACGATGAGAAGTTCGCGATCGATCTGCTCGAGCGGGAGCTGCTACTGCTGCATCCGGGGTATTTCTACGGATTCCCGGATGACGGGTATTTCGTTTTTTCAACTGTTTCCAGTGAAGACCTGTTGACCGAAGGGCTCGGGCGACTTGGAAGATTCCTTAATACACTGCAGGAAGGAACCATACCGTAGTTGCTTTTTCCCGGTTTCCCGGGGCTCGTTGCGCGTGGTTCCTGCTCTCGCCTCACCCGAGTGTCCGCGTGTACAGAGTTCTTTTGTCGTCTGTCGCCGGGGCCTAATTGCGCGGGCTTCTGTTGTCGCCTATTTCGACAAGTTCTTCACCGGTGCGGCAGCGGTCGCAGTCGGATCCCTCGCGCGCGCAGAAGTAGCCGACCTCGTCATTCCAGCGCACTTTTTCGAGGGGGCAGGTTTCATAGTAGTGTACAAATTTGGAAAGACGGTCGAACAGTGCCGGAGAAACCCTGTGCTCCATATGGCAGGCGTCCTCTTCGGCTGTTTCCTCGTCCATACCGAGTACTTTAATGAAGAAATCCTTCAGCGCACTGTATTTCCCCACGATGTCGCGTGCAACTTCCGTACCTTCATCAGTGAGTGTTATGAGGTCATACGGAGAATAGTTAATAAGCCCCCGATCGCGAAGTGTTCTGAGGGCAGCGGTAACCGAGCTTCCCATTACGCCGAGCTGCGCAGCAACATCGGTCACACGCGCCGCTTTCTTGCGCATCTCAACAAGGTAGATGGCCTTGAGGTACATTTCGAGGCTTTCAGAGAGATCCTGCTTAGAAGCCATTACATAAATACAGTAGCCCTACGCGTAAAGGCTGTCAACGTGCGCGTTCGAGCAGGTAGGATATCTGTCCGCTCTTTGTAAGCGGAATAATGGTGTCCCTGTAGAACGAGACAATTACGTCCGGCCCGATAACTCTGCGGACCTCGGTATTAACATCGACCTGAAGATCTCTGACTTTCTTCTCGAGTCGTTCGAGAATTCTCGCTTCCACAGTCGTCCTGGTGAGCATTGATAGCAATCGCTCACGGTCTCCCGACCGCGCGGCTTCCCGGTACTCGTCGGTGCGTTCGCGGTATTTCGCTTCTGCTACATACAGCGCCCCATAGTGTACCCGACGCCCTATTGCCTGAATTGTGTACACGTCGTGCTCAACGGCGGATCCGTACTGGCCGTCGTCGTCATTGTCGCACAGCGAGGGAATCATGGTCAGATAGGCGTCGCGAATTGCCGGTGAGCGGCGGACGACGTCGGGATCGGATACGCGAATCGGCAGATCCGGCAGATGTACCTTCCGTCGCGGTTCGGGGAGGGTTTCGGAAACCGGCCGTTCTTCGGGAACCATGAATCGTCCGAACTCGGCGTCCATACGCTCCTGTGCGGCGAGCCTGAGTTCGAACAGTGACTCCTGTCCGGCACCCTCGAAGCCGCTGCGGCCAGGAAGGTAGGCTTCACGATTAACCGCAAACTGTGCCCGGTCGAGAAATCGCATAATAATCGTCTCCTCGAGCGCTTCAAGTTGTGCGGCGATATGCGTGAGCGAAAGCGAGTTATCTGTCATAGGACCAGATGATTTCCTCCCTTGGTCTTCCTTCGGGAACGGCATCGGCGCTGATCCACGCTTCCCACGGTTGCAGGGTGAGGGTCAGACTCTCCTCCGGCAGTCTGTGCTCCGGGATACCTTCCGGGGCCTTTCCCGTGTTGGAAAGCAGACCGGCGGTCAGCAGGTGAACGTTTTCACGGTCCAGGGTCCATTCAGCCGGTTTGCTGCCGAAGTTCACGACGATCAGAACTGTCGTCGGTCCTGCGTCCGAATCGGTTTCGGCGACCGATCGTGTATAGGCCACAATCCGGGGATCGTCAGGTACCAGGTCTGTATACCGGCCCTCGGTGAACACGCGGTATGAGCGTCGAAGAGCGATCATACGTGTGAAGAACGCAAGTACCCCGGCGGGGCGGTGTCGCTCAGCAGAGACGTTTATGTCGGTGAAGTTCGGGTTTACGGGAATCCAGGGAACGAAGGTCGTGAACCCACCGTGGGCTCCCGAATCCCATTGCATTGGAGTTCGCGCATTATCGCGGCTTCGCAGATGGACGATTTCCAGCAGCCGTGCCTCGTCGGCTCCGGCTTCCTGAGCCGCTTCCCTGTAGAAGTTCAGGGTTTCAATGTCACGGTAGGAGTCGATGCCCGGAAACGAGACGTTGGTCATGCCGATTTCTTCACCCTGGTATATGAACGGTGTGCCCTGCATCAGAAGAAATGCTGCCGCGATCGCGGTTGCCGAGCGGGTTCTTGTAGCATCGTCCCACTCCGAGCGCATGTTCGAGGCTCCCCCGTCGTTTCCGAAACGGCTTACAGCGCGTGGCTGATCGTGGTTTCCCGTGAACAGGGAGTTCCATCCACGGCCGTCGAGTCCTTCCTGCCACCGGTCGAGTACCTGCTTCATTTCGGTCAGCGCCCAGTTCCGGGGTATGTCGTACTTGCCGGCGGGCCCGTCATCTACGTACATGTGCTCGAACTGGAATATCATGCTGAGCTCACCGCGGTGCGGATGCACGTATTTGACCCCTTCTTCGATCCCGGTCGCGTGCATTTCACCGACGGTCATGCAGTTCCAGGGTGAAAGGACTTCCCGGTTCATTTCCTGAAGGTACTCGTGCGTCTTCGGTAGATTGGCTACCATTGTCGGGTCGAGAACGTGCGGTGCCCCGTGGGGATTTTGTGCATCGGGAAGGCCGTCGGGTTTTCCTATGAAATTAATGACATCCATGCGGAAGCCATCGACCCCTTTTGTAAGCCAGTAACGCATCATGTCGTAGATCTCGTTTCGCAGGTGCGCGTTATCCCAGTTAAGGTCCGGCTGTTTCCGGGAAAAGAGGTGCAGATAGTACTCGCGCGTTGGTTCGTTCCATTCCCAGGCAGACCCGCGGAAGAATGAGCCCCAGTTGTTCGGTGGTTCAGGTATCGGCGAGTCTTTCGGACTCGGTTCGGTATGCCCGCGGCCGGGATGCCATATAAACCAGTCGTGTTTCGGGCTTTCCCGCGATGCCTTCGCTTCAAGAAACCAATCGTGCTCATCCGAGCAGTGATTAACCACGAGATCCATGATCAGTTTCATGTCGCGACCATGCATTTCTGCAATCAGTCGCTCGAAATCCTGCATTGTTCCGAATTCCGGATGAATGGCCCGGTAATCGCGAATGTCATAGCCGTTATCGTCGTTCGGAGAATCGTAAATCGGGGACAGCCAGATCGCATCGATTCCGAGCTCGGAGAGATAGTCCAGACGCCGGATAATGCCCGGGATATCACCGATACCGTCGCCGTTTGAATCCTGAAAGCTTCGCGGGTAAATCTGATAGATTGTAGCGCGTTTCCACCACTGAGGCTCTTGCATGATGCCCGAGACCCTATCCCGACGAAGTGCGTGCGCGCAAGTGTATTGACTGACCTCGTGCGCGTGCTCGGGACTTCGGAACAGGGCGGGGATGGAGACGAAGGGCAGTCTCGTGAGCATGTCCGCAGGCATGCGCGCGCATGATGCGCGGCGCTGTCACGGTTTGCCCGGTCCGGGCTTTACCCCGCCCTTTTGAAGGGCATACTATCTACGCCAACACTTATGAGAGCTACATACGCAAGAATATCAACAGACAATCTTCGGCATAATATGCGTACGCTGTACCGGCACGCCCGCCGGCTCGGTGGAGATAATCTTGCGTATTGTCCCGCCGTGAAGGCTGATGCATACGGTCACGGATCGGCAGCCGTTGCTCGCGTTGCGTTCGAGGAGGGGGCTTCGGCTGTTGCGGTGGCAACTGCAGGAGAGGGCGCACGTCTGCGGGATGCCGGGATCGACGAGCGAATCCTCCTCTACAGTCTTGCGCTTCCCGAGGAAGCGATCGAAATCGCCGAGCTTGGACTGGAAGCGTTCGTCGCGGATAGCTCCTACATAGAGGCTCTCGATCGTGCCGTTGCCGGCAGCACCCGCACGGAGCGCCTTGGTGTTCACCTGAAGGTGGACACCGGTATGGGGCGAATCGGATGTCGCTGGGAGGAGGCCGGCGAACTGGCGGAAGTCATCGCACGTTCCTCATCGTTGCGTCTTGCCGGAGTGTGCACACATTTTCCATCCGCTGATGCAGAAAATCAGGCTTTCACCCGGACGCAGATATCCCGGTTCCGTCAGGCTGTCGACGCTATTCGCTCACGTGGTCTTGACCCCGGCCAGCTTCATACGGCGAACTCGGGAGCCACCCTCGAGGTTGAGGAGGCAATGTTCGATATGATCCGGCCGGGTATAGCAGTGTACGGCTACTATCCCTCGCATGATCAGGAGCGTTCGCTGGAACTGCTACCGGTGATGCAGTTTGAATCACGGGTGGTGTTCGTGAAGACAGTCGAAAAGGGTGAAACAGTGAGTTACGGTCGCAGCTGGGTTGCCCCGCGAAGAACTACAATCGCGACGATCCCTGTGGGCTATGCCGACGGGTATAACCGGTTGCTTTCCAACAGGGCCGAGATGCTGCTGTTCGAAGGCGAGGACAGACCTCCCCGGCGGGTCCCCGTCGCCGGCCGGGTCTGCATGGATCAGACCATGATAGATTGCGGACCGGACAGCCCGGTCAGGCGGGGCGACCGGGTAGTGCTTTTCGGAGCGGACAGCCGTGGTCCGGACGCAGAGGAACTTGCCGACCAATGTGGTACGATTCCCTACGAAATACTGAGCCAGATTAATCATAGAGTGCCGCGAGTTTACGAGTGAGTTGCATTTCGACAAACCGTCGACCATCACCAGCAGAGACAGGAGAGGATGAAGATGTCTGAGTGGGGAACACGTATCAACGTGGCGTATCGCGACCAGCCGGAGAATATAACCATAAAAGCCCGCAATCTGTTTGTCCTGGCTTCGATGGTGCTTCTGGTAACACTGGTTTTCAGTGCGATCCATATACGGACCGGGGAGTTCGAGAATCTTTTCTCGAGCGCAGCTGCAGCAATACTGTCGGTGGCAGTAGTGGTGGGTGTGCTGTACGGTCGTTATCGGGCTGCGAGTAGCGTCTATGCTGTTGTTCTGGCTCTGACCCCGCTTTCGGTCATGCTCGTGCAGGAGGTGCAGTCCTATCGTGATATGTATCTTTACGGGTTCCTTGCGGTAAGCATACTTCCGCTTATCATGGTTATAGGGTATCGGCGGGTTCAGCTTCTTGTCGCTGCAGCGGTCATTTATCTCGGGGCGATTGTCTACGGCTCATCCGTGCTTGTTCCGGAACTCGGTACGGAGGAAATGGCGGTTACCGCCGTGTTCGCTACGCTGTTCTTTGTTGTCGCCGTCGCTTCGCTTGAAATCGGCTTTCGGGTTGAGCAGCGGATTATGCGTATTCTCACCGAAGGGAAGACCTCGGCCGCCAAGCGGGTTGAACACATGAAATCTTTGCTCGGACGGGCTGAAACGAGTCTTCAGCAGGGAGAGGAGCTTACACGTGTCTCGGATGAGACGGTGCAACGTACGGAGAAGATTGCATCGCAGCTTTCCACGATTTCTGACCGAATCTCCTCATTGAACAGCCGTATCGAGCACGCTGTCGATAATCAGCAGCGTATATCAGAGGCACGGGAACGAGTGAATGATGTGATGCAGGAGCAAAGCTCGGCTGTCGAGGAATCCTCCTCCTCGGTGGTCGAGATGTCCGCGTCGATCAGATCTCTTTCTGACGCAGCAGAAGCCCGCCGCAATGCCCTCGAAACACTGAACGGACGGGTGGAAGCAACCGACACGAAGTTTCAGGATACGCTTGAAGCGTTTAACGCGCTTCGCAGTTCGAGCGAGGAACTGCTTGAGGTCACCAGTGTCATTGAGGATGTTTCCAATCGCACCAATCTGCTTGCAATGAATGCCGCTATAGAGGCGGCGCACGCCGGCAGTTCCGGGAAGGGATTCGCGGTTGTTGCCGAGGAAGTGAGAAAACTTGCTGAGGAAACACACGGGAACTCCAAGACCATTCGGGACATCCTCGACCGCAATACCGCAAATATTCAGAATTCCCTTAATGTGGGAGTGGAAACGCGTGAGCAATTCAAGGAAATTCAGCGTGAGATACAGGAGTTTCAGGGGGCTCTCGGGGAAGTGGTCAACGGAATGCTCGAGATGTCCGCCGGTACTCAGCAGATCACCGAAGCGGTAGAGAATATCTCCGGAGTTCAGAAAAGGGTGCAGGAGGCGGTCTCCGAGATGGAACAGGTCCTGCAGGAAAGTGAACAGCTTTTCTCGAGTGTTCGCTCCGAAGCCGCAGAGGTGCGCGAGATCAGTTCGGCGATCGGTGAGTATATCGGGGAAATCGAAGAGGGTTCGAAAACGCTCTCCCGCATAGGCGGTGACAACAGGGAAAACCTCAATGCGTTGAAGGAAGGAGTCAACTCCCTCGATCAATTCGGCAGGGACGTGTCTACTGCGATCAGCGGTGGCGATGCCATTTGACCTGGCTCTCCTCGATCCATCCGGATGGGCCGTTTTCATTATGAACCTTCAGCCAGACGGTCCGCGTCTCATCAATGTGAACGTCAACCGGGGATACGATTGAGTCGGGCAGCCAGTCGGTTATGCGGACTGAAGGGTCCGGTTCACGTCGAAGACCCGCCGGATTTCTCTTAGGTGAAATACCGGTCAGTCGGGTTCGGCCCGGGATCCACTCGAATTTGTGCAGTCTATATCGCTGAACCGATTTGTCCAGACCGACGCCTCCGCCGGCAAATCTTCGGCGGGCATAGCTTCGGATTTCCTCCACGCGGTCGTTTCTGTTGCGGACAATGGAGTGTGTGTATTGAATTTCCGATGCATTGAATTGTGTTTCGTGCACGAGATGCAGGAGTGTTCGCGAGGTACCGCCACTTGCTGTCAGCCAGAATGTTTCGATTGTTTCGTTGCTGTATCGTTGTGGTCCCGCCACAGTGTGTGAGCGGCTGTCAATTGCGAGCTCGGCGAAACTGTCGCCGGTTATGTCTTCTACCCGCAGTGACAACGGTGAAAACGTCGCCACACCTGCGCCGCCGGAGAACTCCGTGGCAAGGTCAATACGCAGCATCCGGTCTGTGTGCAGAGTATCGCCTGCGGGAATTGCAAGCAGTTCTTCGTCGAGCGGAGGGGCGCTGATCGTTGCTCCTTTCCGCGGGCGAGTGGCGAACACAATTCGGTCAACATCCTCACGGAGCCCGGGAAGCTCGAACCAGTCGGCCGGAAACTCCTCCAGTTGCTCCGCGGCGAAGCGGGTGGACACGGTGGCAAGGCCGATTTCCGGATGCACTGTTACGTAGAAGTGCGTACTTCTGTTCTCATGAAGTGCGTATCGCTCTTCCACGATCGGCAGTACGTCACCCGGCTGAAGCGATACGGCCCCGCCTGAACCATGACTCAGCGGGACGGCAAATGCCGGAGCATTCACAATGACGAGTTGCGGGTTCGATTCCCGGTTTCTGCGATTTCGAAGCACAGGGGGCTCAATGCGGTCAGGAACCGGAAATCCGTCATCCGAGAAAAGTCCGGGGAAAACATCAACCTGACGTGAAAATAATCCTGCCGGCATCTGAGCCGGATCGGCGGCCACGGGCAAAAGCGGCCAGAGAAAAACACCGAGGAGAAGAAAACAAACGTGTCTGACCATACAATGAGCCTGAACGGTAGCACAAAACTGTCGTCGTGTCCGCACGCTTTGGGGTATAATGGGTGTGATGCACGACAATGAGCAACTGGTTCGAACAGCGCAACGTCATGGACTGCTTTCCGACCGGGTGATCAACGCAATGCGGGCGGTAGACCGGGCATGGTTCGTGCCGGACGGTCTTCCCCCGGCGGAGATTTATGACGACAGACCGATCCAGATCGGTGCAGGACAGACGACGAGCCAGCCGTCGCTGGTAGCTGCAATGGTTGACGCCTTGCAGATAAGCGGTCGTGATACGGTTCTTGAAGTAGGCGCCGGACTCGGATATCAGACAGCGTTGCTTTCGCATCTTGCCGCTCGTGTGGTTTCGATCGAGCTGCATTCTTCGCTTGTATCGCAGGCGGTCTCCAGGCTGAAGCGTGCAGGTATCGAAAATGTGGCCGTATACCAGGCGAACGCATGGAACAGCCTTCCGGAGCCGGGACCATTTGCAGGTATTGTTGTTTCGGCGGCTGCCGACTCGGTTCCTGAACCGCTGTCACAATCCCTCGCGGAGGAAGGGCGAATGGTTATTCCGCTCGGTCCCGGCGGCAGCGAAATCGTGATGATATACGAAAAGCACGGCGGCATGCTCCGGAAGGTAAGAAAGCTGACCGGCGCCCGTTTTGTTCCGTTGTCTCACGACGACAAGTAGTCCGCTGCTTTAACAATGACAGATTATCCGCTGTTTAACGACGGCAGATCATAAGGGTCTGCCCTCGGGCGAGCGCGAATCTATTCTGGAATCCGCCGAATCTGTTTCGATCGTTGCGCCAGTCAAATGTCTGCGGATTGAGCGAGGCCTCGCGTATGCGCATTTCAAGGTCCGCCCCGAACACCCGTTTTCGCTTTCTGCTGCCGAATGCACGCTTTCGCTGCCGTTCTGTAATGATGCTTTCGTCTTCGAGCGTTGCCGGCAGCACCGGGGAGACAGGTTCGCTGACTATGAGCCGGCCGCCGGGTATCAGTTGATCCCGCAGGAGGTTCAGTGTATGCCGGTCGTCGTCGGCGCGTTCGAGCACGCGGTCTTCGAGGACAATATCGAAGAGTCCGTCCATTTGATCCTGTGCAAGTTCAACACGTGAGACCTTCCCGACCCGCTCGGCCAGCCGCTGGACTTCGCCTCGGGCAAGCACACGAAGTCTCGGGGCTGTCGGCGTAAACACGTCGGTGTAATGCAGCAGATACAGGTACAGAAGCCGTTCCCGTGAATTGCATCCGCAGTTCGGGCAGTATTCGTTTCGCCCGAGTTCTTCACCCGGAAGCTTCAGGTTGCGGAGTCTATGTTTTGAATCCTCATCTTTCGGATCTCGCACGAATGCCCGCGCTGCAGTCCCGCACAATGGGCATTGCTTTGCGAATGGCATGGCCGCTGCCGCAAGCTTCATGGTGCTATCCGCGCCCGTCGAGCCGGCGCTCGTCATTCGCCGCGAGCCGGCGCTCGAGCGCTTCATTAATCTCCCGGTATTCCAGAGCCATTTCGACTGTTTCTTCTGAAAACGAGCTCGACTGAGTCCTGTAAGAGGCGACAAATCGCGAAATCTCGTCTTCCCTGCCGGCGCCATCTTTGGCAATTCCGGTTACAAGCGCGCTGAGAAAATGCATGCGGTGCAGCCCCTCGAGTTCCTGAATGTGAGCCTGCATCCATGGCCACAGCAGGTGTCGGGCATGCGGGTTTGATCCCGCCGCCTGAATTGCGAGAAAGCAGTTGCGGGCAGGAACGCGAGCGAGTAGAGACTCGAGCACGGTCGAAAGTGCCTCTCTGCTGCCTGCATGCCCGAGGGCGGTTACTATCTCCTGACATTCGCCTTCGGGGACGCCTGAAGCAGCCTGCCGGTCGATGAGGGCCTCCACGGTATGCGGAAGGCCCGAGGCGGCGACGCGGTAGAGAAGGGGCCTGAGGTTCACCGGCAGGGCGTCCGGAGTGTCGCCGGCGCCCGGGGCGTCCCGGGTTCTTTCCGGGGCGCGACCGGTGTCCGCGTTTTCTTCCGGGTCGCCGGCGTCGCCGGTTTCCCGCTTTCTTCCAGGGTCGCTATCGGCGTCCTCGTCTTTTCCCGGGCCGCGAGCGTGGATAAGCGCTTCAGCCTTCTGTTCGAGTGTTTCGCTTACCTCACGGTCACCGAACCGGTACGCACTCCAGAGAAGCGATTCCCGAAGAAGGGCGTTGGTGTGTGGCTCGCCGTCCGAAGGCATGATCCCCATCGCGTTCATCGCCGGCCGCAGCAGGGCAAGCCCGATTTCGGCAATACGCGCCGCGGTATCCGGTGCGACAGTTACCGCGTGGAGGTGCAGCGTGCGAAGCGATCTCGAGAGCTGAAAGGAAGGGAGAAAATCAATCTCCTCGGTGAAAAAGCGGTTCAGCCGGGAAAGATAGGTTTCGAGGTCGATGCTTCCCTTCACGACAAGCGCGTGCATATCATACAGGAGGTTGAACCGGTCGCGCGCCGACATACGTTCGGAGGCAATCGAGCAGAGCAGTTCCGCATCCCCGCTTCCATATTCGGTACGGTAGAAGCCCGCCTGATCGGCGTTCAGCTTCACAGCCTCTACAGACTCCGGCAGGGCAACGCCGGCTGAGTCACTGTCGAGAAGGTGGCGCATTTGAGTGTCCGTGCCGTCGTTATGGAACAGGCGAAGCGTCAACGGAACGGGAGGGCATTGTGCTGTATAGGTTGATGTATTTCTCTCGGCCCCTGTCTCGTGATAGGTGAACCGCTCGCGCCGGAGATACAGCGTCGAACCTTCGGTGTGCGCCCTGATCATCGGGTATCCAGGAGTCCGTATCCAGGCGGCGAGTATCTCATGGTCGAAATCGGGGGCTTCCGGAACAGCCCGAACACCCTCGCTGAAACTCGTGAGAAAATCATCCGTATTCGCAGAGGATTCCGAGAATGCCCCGAGGTACCGCCGAACCCCTTCACGAAAAACAGGGGCTCCCCCGGAATCGCGCGCGTCCCCGTCCTCCCGGTCGGCAAGTCCGCAGTCGCCGAGGTAGAGCCTGAACATACGAAGAATTGACCCGGCCTTGCGGTAGATAATCGGTGTCGTAGCGGGGCTGAATTCGAGCTCCTGACCGTCAGGAAACTCTATTGGAATTGTGCCGGCCAGCCCGTCGCGTGAGAAGGCGATGTCCATCTGCGAAGCAATAAACTGATCGAGGCCATTGAACTCAGGGTGAAATGTGTCGGTAATGACGTAGCCGAAATAGGTCGCGAATGCTTCGTTGAGCCATATGTAGCTCCAGTCTTTCGGAGTAACCAGGTTTCCGAACCACATGTGTGCCACTTCGTGATTCGTGATCTGGCAGATCCGTTCTACCTCGGCAGACGGGGTGTCGTTCCCATAGACGAGCATGCGGTTCTCACGGAACGATATGGCCCCGTAGTTTTCCATGGCCCCGAAGGCGAAGTTCGGACATGCGATCAGATCCATCTTTCCGATCGGAAACTGAATGCCCGTGTACTCCTCCCCGTAGCGAAGGGCTTCCCTGGTCCACTCGATTGCGTTTTTCCCATAGCGGGAGAGGCCGGGGCGAGTCGCCGCACGAACCGGAATCCGGAACTGCGTGTCGGTTTCGAACTCGAACGGGCCCATTGCAAAAAAGAGGAGGTATGTGGACATGGGCGGGGTGGTTTCGAAGTCCAGGCGGCGTTTCCCGGCTTCCCCGGTCAATGTTTCCTCAGGATGTACGGAAAGATCGGTTTCCGATTTAAGCGGAGTATTGGCAATGCCGGCCACGTTCTTCGGAAGTATGTAGGCCACATCGAATCGAGCCTTGGCGGCAGGTTCATCGACGCAGGGAAAAGCCCGGCGCGCATCGATCTCCTCAAACTGAGTGACCGCCATCATGCGGGTCGTTCCGTTCTCCCGAAAGGGGGACTGATACAGTCCTGCCATTGCATCGTTAATAACTCCCCGGTAATCGATGATGATCCGGATACCGCCTTCGACTTGTCGGGGCGCCTCAAGCGTCAGCAGCATCTCGGCTTCGTCGATCGTGGCTGAAACGGCAAGATGCTCGTTTCGGTGTTCAATGCGGGCGCTGTGCACCGTAATTTCGCGGGCGTGAAGATGAATGCGGTTGCCCGGTTCGGCCAGATGCCCATCTATGATGACACGACCGGCGAACAGGCAGGATTCCAGGTCCGGCTCAAGGGTTATCTGATACTTGTCGGGGACGAAACCGTGCATGACTCGCGAGCCTACGCGATGGCCTGTTCGCTGTCAAAGCCGGGCGGGCGGTGATTGCCGGGCGGGCGGTGATTGCCGGGCGGGCCGTTAGTG
>CAZMEV010000003.1:40600-45117 GCA_964565375.1 uncultured Spirochaetaceae bacterium | reverse complement strand
GCCGGGCGGGCGGTGATTGCCGGGCGGGCCGTTAGTGACGGCAAAGCGGAAGCCCGGCGCCGGCCGGGCAATGGCTTCCGGGCGGATTCCGGGTCGCTGTTACGCCGAGGCTTTTTCCCGCGCGGCCTCTTCGAACGCAAGGGTCATATAATGCATACGCTTCCGGTGTATTCCAAAGTCGTCGTGGCCCACCCGACTTGCAGCGCGGAAGTCGACAACAGGCTCTGTCTCGCGAAAATGGAACTCCAGGTCGTCCCGGAATCTGAATATCCGCGACCATACAACCGCATGTACGTAATCGTCTTCAGCCGTTACGACTTCACACCGCGGCCGGGATTCAAGCAACGACAGAAGTACCCCGCGTGCCTCGTCCCGGTTAATTCCTTCGTATCGCATAGGTTTGAGGCTCACATATCCGCTGTTGCGATATGTGGAAACACAATTTGAAGAACCCGGACAGGGGGCGAGCGGAGTGGGGCTCGAACGGTCAACACCACCGGCGGCAGAGCGACGGTTCTGTACGACCCCGACGACAACAATGATAATGGCGAGTACAGCAATAGAAATCGAAATAATGTCCACGGGCATATCCTTGAAGGGTGTAGAACAATCGCTTGGATGCGGCATAGTAGCAGGAGCAAAGAGGGGAGACAATGGACGATCTGCCGGAGCAGGACTCTTTCGAGGCACGCTTCGACTGGCTTAAGGCGCATGCGCACAGCGGTAGCGACCGGAGTCTGCTTGATCAGATACGGGCCGACCGGAGTCTGGTGCTCACAACCGGAAGCCTGCCGCCCGACGAGTGGCTCCCGCCGCTTCGGGTACAGGGGCTTCGCGTCCGGTTGCCCAGGCGCAGCGCACCCGCGAGCCTTGATTCGCTTACCGAACATCTTCGTGACCGGGTTCATGCGCGAGCAGCCGGATTTACCGCGGAGGACGCAGGTGTTGTTGTGGACGTCGGAGCCAATGAGGGCATCTACGCAGCATGCCGGTTCGCCGAAAACGCTTCTCTCAGAATGATATTGGTTGAGCCGGTGCCCCGCACGTTTTCCGTACTGATAGAGACCCTTCTGCGCAACCGGTCCGTCTCTTCTCCCGGCGGCGAGTCGTCTTTCGCAGCAGTACGTGGACTTGCCGGCGACCTGCCGTGCGTCCGGCAGGCCGGCAGCGATCTGCTCGAATATTCCCCGCAGGTTTCCACGATTGCCTCGCGCTCCCTCACTTCGAAGGGCCCGCGATGGGCGAAATCGCTGGCAACGGCGACGCTTCGATGCCCGGTGATATCTATTGATATGCTCTGCGGCGCTCATGGTGTGGAGGATATAGATGTGCTCAAGGTCGATGCTGAAGGCGATGAGTTACAGGTGCTCGCCGGAAGCAGACAGATACTTCGCCGTACGAGGCGGGTAGTCGTCGAGTTTCACGGCCGGCGTAATGCGGCGGGCTGCAGGAATCTGCTGGAATCATCCGGGTTCCGCATTGTGCATGTAGATGAAAGCCCGGTCGGCGACATGTACGCCGTATCGCAGTTACAGGACGGTGATAAGGATATAGCTGATCGCCGCGCCGACAAATAGATAAAGAAACCCTGCGAGTATGAGTTTTGAAAACAGCTCGTTGCGCTGGGTCCCACCGGCCGCCGCGATCGCAAGTGCCCCGAGTGTAGAAAACGGGCACACCGTGGCAAGGTGTGATCCGATTGCGATCGAAGAAATGAGGGCCTCAGGAGTAACTGCCGACCCGACTTCGGCAACAATACCCGGCACCGCCGGAATCAGTGTTGGAAGCACAACACCGGATGCACTCGATACGAGCGACATAAGTCCCGCTACGACGGTCATGACCGGTCCTACCGTCGCTTCGGTCATGGCTGCACCGAGCGCGCTGGTCAGGAGTTCCATACCGCCCGTTTCTTCAACGATACTGATTAAAAGGGCGACACCACACACAAGCAGAATGGCCGACCACGGCACACGCGCTATAGCCTCTGATTCCGTGGATGCCCCGAGTGCAAGCAGTACGCCGGCCGCGAGAAATGCGGTCAACCCGATATTCGCCCCGAAAATGATTGCACCAATTGCCACACCAACCACGGACAGAGTCAGCAGATGCTGGCGGTCGAACGCTCCAACGGTGTCCTCATGATTCACTTCCCGACTCGGTATTTTCCAGCCGCCAAGCAGAAAGTAGGTAAGCACCCCGCACAGCAGAGTTGCAATGCTCATATCGCGCATTAATATGGCCGCTACTTCGAGTCCTTCGTTTCGCGCAAGATCGTTCGCGATAATTCCGGTTGGCGCAATCGGCGAGAGACCACCGGCATTTGCTCCAAGGATTACCATGATGGCCATGAGCAGGGGGGAGATTCCCTCTCTCCGCGATAAGGCGAGTGCAAGAGGGCTTATTATCGCTACTGTAGCGATATTCCCCGGGCCCATTGCCGACAGAACCGCCGAGCCGAACAGAAGCAGAAGCGGCAGCAGACGGTTACGCCCCTTGACTGAGGCCGTGGTTCTCTTGACGAGGAGATCGAGTGTTCCGTTTGCGCTGAGAATTCCGAAGAGAAAGCTCATCCCGAAGAGTATGAAGAAAAGCCGGGTGGGCCAGCCTGCCACGATGTCATCGCCCTCGAATCCGGCTGCGATACCAATGAGGTATGCTACACCGATACTCAGAAGGCCAATGTTCAGTTTTCCAAGAATCCCCGCTGCTACGGCGAAGACGAGTCCGGCAAGGCTGATTAAGGCGAATTCCATAGCTGGCTTGGCTCCCTACTTATCCCGTATCCGGGGAACAATCAGGACGAAGAAGGCCAGTGTACATAGTTTGGCGGGGATTGACGAGAAGCCCATGGCATCGCGGACGCGGAGAGACTACTCTCCCCGAGGAAAGCGGTTTCGCTCCTCGACCTGATTCAGGTCCATGTGGTTTCGCATGAATCGATCGCTCTCATCCCGTACCGGATGATGGTCCCATGAAGTGAAGTGTCCCGACCGCAATGCCTCGTATACGGTCAGTCGCCGCTGCTGATTTTCACGCACTTCCCTGTCAAAGCGCTGCAGGTCCCATCGGCGCTCGACTTCATCCGACAGCGCTTTGTGTACTGTTTCGTAATCCGGATTGTCTGCGAGATTGTTCATTTCGTGAGGATCCTCTTCCACATCGAATAGCTGGTCGGGATCGAGCATGCAGCGAATGAACTTCCATTTGCCGCTTCGAATCGCGACGACCGGCGAATACGATGCTTCGGCTGCATATTCGATGAGAACCGGTTCCTCACGTGATTCGCCGCGACACAGCGGAGCGAGGCTCGTTCCATCGGTCCAGGGCATAACCTCTTCCATATTCATACCGACCAGTTCCGACAGCGTCGGTACCACGTCGATAATGGAAACCGGCGTGCGTATTGTTTGAGGATCAAAGCCCGGAACCGACATAAGCAGTGGAACACGCGCCGAGTTCTCGAATGGCGACATCTTGAACCACAATCCTTTCTCTCCGAGCATATCTCCGTGGTCGGACAGGAAAAGAATAATGGTGTTATCTCTCTGTCGTGTTGCCTCGAGTGCGTCGAGAATGGAGCCGATCTGCTCGTCGAGATAGGAGACATTCGCCAGATATGCCCGCCTCGAGCGCCGGATATCCTCATCAGTGATTTCGAAATTCCGCCAGTCATTCGCCTCAAGAATACGCTGTGAATGAGGGTCAAGTTCCTCGTAAGGGAGACTGCCGACCTCCGGCATCAGGTGCTCGCAGTTCTCGTAGAGGTCCCAGTATTTGCGCCTCGCAACGTACGGGTCGTGAGGATGGGTGAAACTCACAGTCAGCATCCAGGGCCGTTCGTCCTGTCCACGGGCCAGCTCATACACTTTTGCGCGGCCGTTGTGCGCGGTTTCGTCGTCGAACTCGAGCTGATTCGTAATCTCGGCTACGCCCGCTCCCGTCACTGAACCCATATTATGATACCACCAGTCAGCACGCTCACCCGGCTTGCGGTAATCCGGAGTCCAGCCGAAATCGGACGGATACACGTCGGTGGTCAGTCTCTTCTCGAATCCATGAAGCTGATCCGGCCCGACGAAATGCATCTTTCCGGACAGATATGTCTGATAGCCGTGCCGACGCAGGTGATGTGCATACGTGGGGGTATCTGACCGCATTTCGGCTCCGTTGTCATACACCCCGGTGCGGCCTGGAAGCTGACCGGACATGAAGCTCGCGCGAGCCGGAGCGCAAAGCGGAGAGGGCGTGTATGCATTGGCAAAGCGGACAGACTCGTCGGCGAGCCGCCGGAGATTCGGGGTGTGCAGCCAGTCGACCGGGCCGTCGGGAAAGAGCGTGCCCGCAAGCTGATCGACCATAAAAACGAGAATGTTGGGCTGTGACATGGCGACAAGCATAGCCGACAAGCCTGTCGATGTTAACCGGATGGGGCTCCGGATCAAGTCCTACCGGGCACCTGTAAAAAAGCCGCTGCTTTCGCAGCGGCGTGATTCAATTGGGCCCAGTAGGACTTG
>CAZMEV010000003.1:0-40500 GCA_964565375.1 uncultured Spirochaetaceae bacterium | reverse complement strand
TAAAAAAGCCGCTGCTTTCGCAGCGGCGTGATTCAATTGGGCCCAGTAGGACTTGGTCTTCGCTCGCGCACTTCGTGTGCGCTCGCTGCGACCCGCCTGCGCCCCTGAAACGACATCGTGTCGTTTCGCGCTCCCTGCCGGTCGCGCCGGGGCTCCGGATCAAGTCCTACCGGGCACCTGTAAAAAAGCCGCTGCTTTCGCAGCGGCGTGATTCAATTGGGCCCAGTAGGACTTGAACCTACGACACACGGATTATGAGTCCGTTGCTCTAACCAGCTGAGCTATAGGCCCGTCAGGATTTACGGATGCTGAGGGTAGTCACTACCGCATCGGGTGTCAAGCTGCCGCGGGAGAGTCAGTATTGCACATTATTCCCAACACGTTCGCTTGAAAATCAAGTAAAATAGTATTGCCATGTACGCGCACGCGCACCTGTACGCGGATGCCCATCGCCAGGTCACTGAGGACTTGCCGTTCTATCGTCGGCTCGCTGAACCTGTGCCCCAGCGGATTCTTGAACTCGCCTGTGGAACGGGTCGTGTAGCCCTTACACTTGCTGCAGACGGCCATCGTGTCACAGGTATCGATATCAGTGACCAGATGCTTGCAGTTGCGCGGGAGGAAGCTGCCCGCTCCGGAATTCCTGAAGATCAGCTTGCGCTTCATAACTGCGATATGCGGGCTCTGGCACTGGACACAACGTTCGACGTAGTGCTTCTGCCGTTAAATGGAGTGGGGCACCTCCATACCGATGAAGATCTGCACCGTCTCTTCACTTCAGTCGGACAGCACCTCGCCGGCCAAGGAGTATTTGCGCTTCACCTTTTTCGATTCGGCAGCGGTCTGGCGCCGGCTGGTGATTTCCTTACAAGTCGTGGAACGTTTTCCAGCCACCGGTACGGACAGACAGTTGAATGGTATGAGACGCGACAGTTCCCTGAAGCGGGATTCGAGCGGATCGTCTGGTATTTTATTCCCGACACGGAAACTGATGAAGAGCCGGTGGTGTCAAAGCTGCATCTTCGCATCCATGACCCCGACCGTTTATGCGAACTCGCACAGAACGCCGGGCTGCAACTTGCGGCGGCATATGGCGATTTTTTTGAAAATCCTCCGAGTCACAGCCGTCCCGACTGGATCGGGATATTTCAACCCTTTAAAGGTCGCGAACGTGCACCACGCTCCCGGAGTTCACGCCCGGGTTAAGAACAAGATTCACGATTTTATTGCTCGAATACTCAGGTGTGTACAACTCTCCCTGTTCGAACAGCGCCACGAATTTCGAGCGTGCGGGAAGGTCGGATTCGCTTGAGGCGCGGAGCGTCTTCTGCATATCAGTAGCAACAGTGCCGGGCGAAACACCGTACGCTTCCACCGCCGGCGCGCTGCCCCTGCTGCCTGCGGCACGTTCTGTCTGCTCGGTGGCAATAGCCGCAGTAAGCATGTCGAGTCCGGCTTTTGATGTGCTGTACGATGCCACCCCGGTCATGGTTCGCTTTGCGAGTCCGGAGGTTACATTTATGATCACGCGCCGGCTTTCCGTGTCTGCGAATACTCGCAGGAACTCGTTGCACAGAAGGGCCGGAGCCGTAAGATTGACATGCAGGTTCCGCTCAATGCTGTCCGAATCGACAGTGCCCAAAGGGCCGATCGGCTCAATGATACCCGCATTATTTATGAGCACGATCGGATCTCTTGAGTTGGCGTTATACCTTTGAAAGACGGGAACGAGCGTTTCGCGAGCCGCTGATTCCGAGGCGAGATCGGCGCTCACCCACTCAATGTTTCCCCCGGATTCGCCCTTCGTTTCTTCCGTAGAGCGATTGCTCGAACGGGAAATCGCGATAATGTCGGAGAAACCTGCTTTCACAAGCGCGCTGACGATCGCCTTTCCAAGACCACGCGAAGCGCCGGTTACAAATGCTGTTGCGTTTTTCATGGGTAGTGCCAAGGGTAGCCTCCGCTTCGTCTCTACGCAAGCGACCGCTTCGGTCTCGCGTGAACCCTGAACTGACGCGGCAGACCGATCTTCTGCCGGCGCCGCGCCTTCGCCTGTACTCCTACGACGGTGCTCACCGCGGACCCCGATACGGAAAGGCTCCGGGAAACCCCGCTTCATGCAGCTCGCTTCGCACCTCGTCCACTGACCGGTGAGGGGGCACCTCGACAAGCACCCGGAACAAATCTTCGTTATGGAGCACTCTGGAGTCATACCCCCGTTCGCGAAGGACGTCACGGGTACGGTAGGCGTTTAACTGCTGCGCGAACGAGGATACCTGCAACAGTGTTACCGCCTTCTCAGCGTCCCTGATGCATAGTTTCACGGAGGATTCGGTTTTATGGGTTATGCCGAGTTCTTCCGCCGCCGCCTGGGAGAGATCTATCGTGCGGGTCCCGGTGAAAGGCCCCCGGTCAGCTATGCGTACGGTGACTGTATCGGCGGTTTCGGGATTCTTTACTCTTACTTCGGTTCCAAGCGGCAGTGTTCGGTGCGCCGCTGTCGGTTCCCGTCGGTCGAACGGCTCACCGGAAGCCATTAGCTGCCCCTGGTGCCGTACACCGTACCAACCGGCGGTCGTTTCGATCCAATCGTCGCAGGCATTGTCATTATTGTCCGAAAGCCCGCTTTCCTGCGCGGAGGCCGGGAAAATTATGATCAGAAGAACCGTGAGTATAACTGTAATTGTGTACCTCACATTGCGAGTATCGGCATGACGGTTATGCAGTTTACGCTCTGAAGCGCTGGCGTCTATACTCTGCCGCATGGCAGCACAGACGAATAAGGCCACACACTGGGCCGACAACTACGCCGCTCGTATTACCGGTGAACGGAACCTCGAGCGAACCGGCCGAAAGCAGTATACCTGTGCATCGGGCATTACTCCATCGGGGACCATACATATAGGCAATTTCCGCGAAATCATCACCGTTGAACTGGTCGCCCGGGCGCTTCAGGATCAGGGCGAACCGGTGCGATTTATCTACTCATGGGACGACTATGACGTGTTCCGCAAGGTGCCGAAAAACGTTCCGGATCCCGAAGGATTTGCCGAGCATCTTCGCCTTCCCATTACGAAGGTGCCGGACCCATGGGGCGAAACCGAAAGCTATGCGAGAGCCCACGAGCGCCGTATTGAAAAGGTGCTGCCGAAACTTGGTATCCGGCCGGAGTATCTGTATCAGGCTGAGCGATATCAGCGGGGAGACTACGCCGAGGGAATACGGCGTGCGCTCGAGCACAGGGATGAGATTCGTGGTGTACTCAATGAGCATCGTACGAGCCCGCTTCCCGAAGAATGGTGGCCGGTGAGCGTATTCAGTCGCTTCAACGGGCGGGACAACACCACCGTTCTCGACTGGGACGGCGAGTGGAATTTGACCTATCGGTGTGAAGATACGGGCAACACCGAAACGGTGGATATTCGAACCGCGGGATGCGTTAAGCTTCCATGGCGCGTGGACTGGCCTATGCGCTGGGCCTACGAACGTGTTGATTTCGAACCTGCAGGAAAGGAACATCACTCGGCCGGCGGAAGCTACGATACCGCGAAGGATATTGCGGCAAAGGTCTATGACTACAGTGCTCCGGTAAGTTTCAAGTATGATTTCTTAAGCATTAAAGGCATGGGCGGCAAAATCAGTTCTTCCTCCGGCGATGTCGTTGCAATCGACGATGTGCTTCAGGTGTATCAACCGGAAATAGTCCGCTATCTTTTCGCGGGAACCCGGCCCAACGCAGAGTTCGCGATCAGCTTTGACCTGGATGCCATCAAAATCTACGAGGACTATGACCGGTGCGAGCGGATCTACTTTGGCCTCGAGGAAGTGGGTGAGAAAAAGCGGCTCAAAGAATCGCGCATTTACGAGTTATCTCAGGTTGATGTTCCCCCGCAGGCCGCGCCACGGCAGGTGCCCTTCCGCCACCTCTGTAACCTGCTTCTTATTACGGCAGGCGATATCGAGAAAGCGCTCGACCGTTTCGGTGGACTCGAGGGCGCCGACCGCGATCGCGCCCGGGTGCGTGCCGAGTGCGCATGGTTCTGGATCGAGAACCATGCGCCCGAGGATTTCCGCTTTACCCTGAAGTCGTCGGCCGACGAGCCGGTATCGCTCGAGCCGGACCATCTTGCTGCGTTACGTGCACTTGCCGAGGAAATCGAGGCGCGGTTCGAAGAGCACGATGATAAGAGTCTGCAGACGGTCATCTACGATACCGCGAGGGCGCATGGAGTTGAGCCCGCCGATTTCTTCACGTCGCTGTACTACGTGCTTGTAGGAAAGGAAAAGGGGCCGCGGCTGGCAGGATTCCTGAAGACTCTCGGTAAGGAAACGGTACTCGATATATTCGCCCCGTATCGAAATTAGTGCGCAAACGGACACTACACGAAATCGTACGTCATGTGTGAGCGTGCATCACGAGTGAACGTGCATGGAGACGAGGCGGGAAACAGTTCGAACAGGAACGTGAAAGGAGAGCCGTCGTGGCGAACAGTCAAATGAATCCAAAACAGAAGGTCGGCGTCGAGGCTGCCGACCATTTCGTGCAGTCGAATATGCGCATCGGTATGGGCACCGGATCTACTGCGTTGTGGGCGATTCGCCGGATCGGCGAGCGCATTGCGGCCGGAGAAATCACCGGTATTGTCGCGGTTGTGACCTCGAGCCAGTCGGAAGCCGAGTGCTTTCGCGCCGGAATCACACCGACCACCCTCGCTGATCCCCGGGTGAACGCAACCCTTGACCTCGTAATCGACGGGGCCGATGAGGTCGATGGTTCCGGAAGGCTCATAAAAGGTGGAGGGGCTGCGCTCGTGCGGGAAAAAGTTGTCGCCTACAACGCCGAGCGTGTCGCTATTACCGTAACACGGGATAAGCATGTCGAGGCGCTTGGCGTTTCTTTTCCGGTGCCGGTGGAAGTTGTCCCGTTTGCGGTCGCCACTGTATCGCGCGAGCTTTCATCCCGGGGACTTGAATACACGATCAGAGAAGGCTCGGGCAAAATGGGGCCGGTTGTAACCGACAACGGAAACCATCTGCTTGATGTGCGCCTTGACGGCCGCGGCGATCCGACGGTGCTCGAGGGCGAGCTTGAGTGCATTCCCGGCGTGGTCGGCTGCGGTATTTTCGCACAGCGCACGTTCGACGTGTTCACGGCAGAGCCGGACGGCTCGGTCTCGCATGTCGTCGCGAACGCACGCTCCTGACACGCTTCAGGCCCCGGGATCAGATCGAATCCGTGAATCCCGCAGGGCGCCTGGATGACGCCGCTTGCATGAATGACTGGAGGTGCCTGGATGATGCGACCCTGTACCCACGACAGGACCTCAGCGAACGAGCTTTCCGATAGTCCTGTCGCGCTGGCGCCATTTCGGATGCACTTTAACCCGCAGGTCAAGTTTCACGCGGCGTTCGAAAATATCGGAGAGGTCCTTCTCACTTGCAATCCGTATCTGTTTTATCAGTTGTGCCTCGCGGCCTACGACGATTCCCTTCTGGGATTCACGCTCCACATAGATAATGGCGCGGGCGTTAAGTGAACGTCCTGAAGGCTCGGCCGAAATATCGGGGACATCCACATACAGCGCATGGGGGAGTTCCTGCTTTGTTCGCAGCATGGCCTGTTCCCGCACGATTTCGGCCACGCGGAATGCCGGCTCCTGATCGGTGTAGTATTCTTCGGGGTACATTTCAGGACCCTCCGGTGCGGCTTCGAAGAGGGCGTCGATCAACGAGTCGATCCCGTCACCGGTTTCCGCGCTCACGGCGACGCTTTCGCGCACAAGCGGAGCGAGTGCTGCAGTGAGGTCGACCGGTGAACGCAGCGGAGAATCGCATTTATTCATAGCCACGATCGTCTTTTCCCGATACCCCTGAACGAGGTCAAGCAGGCTGTCTTCTTCTTCACCGCCGTCGCGCGCAAGGTCGATTACTGCGAGGATAATGTCGCTGTCCTCGAGCTCTTCTGTTATGAGAGACCGCATGGCCAGGTTGAACTTTTTCTCGCTGTTGTGGTATCCGGGTGTATCCACGAATACCAGCTGTCCGCGAGTCTCGGTGAGAATTCCGCGAATGCGGTTGCGCGTTGTCTGTGGTGTCGGGGTGACGATAGAAATCTTGTGCCCACAAATACGATTTATCAGCGTGGACTTGCCGACTGAAGGTCGACCAACGATAGTGACAATGGCGCTTTTTTTGAGGTCAGTTTGCTCGTGCATACCCGCGCGTATTATACTCACACTTCCATGACAATGGGAAACGGAGAATACAGAATGCAGAATGATAGGGCCCTTCGATTTGACGAGGGCGAAGAAGACGACCAGCAGAAGAGCAATGAGCAGAACGCCGAAGCGCTCATGAACAAGATGATGAAGACGCGCACGATTCTCCTCTCCGGCGAGGTGAATAAGTCCCTCGCCGAGCGGGTGGTGCGTCAACTGCTGCTGCTTGAATCCGAGAGCGATGATCCGATCCGCGTTTTTATCGATTCGCCGGGCGGTGACGCTGATGCCGGATATGCGATTTTCGACATGATGCGCTTCGTGAAACCGGATGTGTACGCCGTAGGGATGGGGCTGGTCGCCAGCGCAGGTGCGCTTATCCTGCTTGCCGCACCTTCGGAAAGGAGGTTGGCCACACCCAACAGTCATTACCTTATTCATCAGCCGCTATCGGGGATGCGCGGGGTGGCAACCGATATAGAAATCCACGCGAACGAGCTGCAGAAAACGCGCGACCGGATAAACAAGTTGATCGCTGAGGAAACCGGACAGGAGCTTTCGAAGGTTGAAAAGGATACGGATCGTGACTTCTGGATGAACGCCGAAGAGGCGAAAGATTACGGGCTTGTCTCCCGCATCGTGGCCTCCCGCAGCGAGCTGGAGGAATAGGACGAATCAGTATGCGTGCTGACTGGATGCGCAGCTACCTTCCGGTATGCTTCTCCGGTATCCCTGACGAAGCTGTGCCGGAGTCGATACCGGTGACGCACGGCAAGGTACGCGAAATTGTCGATCTGGGTGACGAGCTGCTTATTACGGCAAGTGACCGGGTAAGCGCCTTCGACAGAGTGCTCGCGCTTGTTCCCTGTAAGGGGGAGCTACTGAATCGGATGAGCCTCTACTGGTTTTCGCAGACGCGGGATATTGTTCCGAACCATATCATTGAAATGGTGACGCCGCGCACGACACGAGTCAAAAACTGCCGTGTGATTCCAATCGAGGTTGTTGTGCGGGGCTATCTCGCGGGGAGTGCATGGAGGGACTATCAGAACGGAAACCCGGTCTCCGGGATTTCCCTTCCGGAGGGCCTCTCGAAAAACGAGAAGCTGCCGCAGCCGCTTGTGACTCCTTCCACCAAGGAATCGGAAGGTCACGACAGGCCGGTCTCCGAGGAGGAGATTATCGACTCGGGTCTCGTTGACGAACAGCTGTGGAAGCAGATTCGCGAAACGTCGCTCGCACTCTACGAGCGGGGCCGGGAGCTCTCGGCGGAAGCGGGGCTGATCCTTGTTGATACGAAGTACGAGTTCGGCCTGGATGAACACGGTACGCTTACGCTTATCGATGAGCTTCATACTCCCGACAGCTCTCGCTACTGGGATGCCTCCGATTACGCACGGCGGTTCGAGGCCGGCGAGGAGCAGTATCACCTCGACAAAGAGTTTCTCCGAGGCTGGTTGCTGAAAAACGGGTACACCGGTGACGGCAAACCGCCTCAGATTCCCGAAGAGGTGGTAATAGAGCTGGCGGGGCGCTACATAGACGCGGTAGAGCGATTAACCGGCGCCGAGTTCGAGCCGATGGCTCAGGATCCGGATCGCGAAGTCGATCGAGTGATCGACCTGTATCAGCCCCGAAACATTTCGAGATGAACTTTTTATCCGCATAATCACGCAATCGCCCTGTACATTCCTGCTGTAGTACATGGTGGAGGATGTCACCATGGTAAAAGCTATCTGCAGAGCAGGAGCCCTTATCGCGGGGATTATGGTTGTTTCCTGTGCTGACGGGGCTGAACTGGTTATTGCAAGCTACAATGTCGAAAACCTGTTCGATGCAGTCTACGACGGAACCGAATATCCGGCGTTCGATCCCCGCACCGACAGCTGGGGGCCGGATCGCTATGCACGAAGTCTCGAGAATACAGCGCATGTTATCGCTGAACTCGGTTACGGCAAGGGCGCCGATGTGCTCGCGCTTCAGGAGATTGAGAACCAGAGGGTGCTCGCCGACCTTGCGGTAGAGCTCGAACAGTTGGGATATCGGTACAAGATTCTCGTTGCGAACTCGGGACCGTTTCATAACGCCGTGTTTTCCCGGTACCCGGTTACCGCTGTGCGTACGCATGGTTTGTCCCTGCCATGGGCTGCTCCGGGCCGCTATATACTCGAAGTGGACATCAAATGGCCGCCGCAGCCGATACGACTGTTTGTAAATCACTGGCACTCGAAAGTCAGTGGAGTGCAGGAAAGCGAAGCATCGCGACGTGAAGCGGCGGCAATTCTCGTCCGCAGGATCCGCGAAACAATTCTCGAGAAGGGCCCGCCGGTTGTTGCCGCAGGCGACCTGAATGCGAGCGCTGACGAGTACGTCAGACGTGACCGAGCTTACGCTACCGCCCTGCGACCCGAATCGACACTCGGTGTCTACAACCCGGCCGACGGACTGTTTCTTACAAGCAGTCGTGAGCGCGCGGGAGTAAGCCCCGACGGTCTTGTTCTGTACTCCCCCTGGAAGTCGCGGCTTCACGGGAGAACGGCGGGAGCAAAGCGAGAGCCTCCCGGTACATACGTGTTTCGGGGCAGGTGGAACAGCCTCGACCACATTCTGCTCGGTCCCGGTTTCCAGCGCTGCGACGTCGATGGTACCCCCGGCAAGCTATACGCGGATGGATTTAAAGTGGTCGCCGAGCCCTATATGCTGAATGCCCACGGGGCGCCACTGCGCCGGCGATCGGACAGGGCAACCGGGTATTCCGACCATCTGCCGGTGCAGATTACTCTTCGAGCCGGTGAAGTCCCCGATCAACAGATGAAAGACGTGTGTCACACTCGTCGGCTGCCTTCGTGGCGTTTTTCAGGTGTCCGCGGAGGAGTTCCACAGTCCGTGAAAGTTCATTGAACTCCCGGCGCACGGCGCTTACGTGGGAAATGAGCTCGTTCTGTTCTCGGCTGAACGCAAGCCCTCGCAGCCCGTAAGAAACCGTCAGAAGATACAGAAACAGCGTTCCCGGACTCACCGGCACAACCCGAAGCGAGAGGACCTCGCGCATTGTGTCTCCCGGGTCCGCAACGAACACCCTGTGGTATATGCCCTCGCTGGGAATGTACATGAGCGCGAAATCCATAGTGCCTTCCTCGGGCCTGATGTACCGCGATGCAATAGTCTTCGCGTGCGTGATAAATGTTTTTCGCACCGAAGCGGGTAATTCGTTCGCGTCGGGGTGTTCCTGGTCGTGCCGGCGTAGCGCTTCGAGCGGAAACTTGGCGTCGACAGGAACAAGTGTCTCGGAGAGGCGAATTGCAGCATCGACTCTGCTGCCGTCGGAAAAGCCATGCTGCAGGGTGTAGGCTTCCGCAGGCAGATAGCTTGCAAGCAGGTCGGCGAGCACCATTTCCCCGACCTCGCCACGCGTACGGGGGACTGCAAAGAGCGAAGCAAGTTCGTCCATCCGGTTTGAAATTGCTTCTATCTGTGAAAGGCGGCCTTCGACCCGTGCCATTGCCTCACTTCCTGAGCCCTGAGCGCGACGAGTCAACATGAGAGCAAGCAGTACTGCAAGGATGAGAAGGAGGGTAATTGCAACGGCTATGAGCTCAGTTGGAATGTACATAAATGCTGTACGGCAGCCTACAGATCGCCGTGGGAACCGGCAAGTAGGTAAACCTTCGTTCGGCGCATGAGTTCGCCTTGACACCGCGTCGAAGCGTACACAAGAATACGCACCTTCAGGCAACTGAAGGAGACGAAAACCACCATGCTTCTGTCCGGGCTTACATCTGATACATTTCCAAAGCTTATTCCCCGACGCATTGTCGAGCTTGCGCAGGCCGCCGGTATCGACGGGATCGAGTGGGAAGCAGGCACCCACGTGCCCGTCGGAGATCGGGAGGCAGCTCAGCGTGCGCGGTCGGTAACCGAGGAGGCCGGGATGGTTGTCATCTCCTATGGTGTGGACGAGCCGATCGAAAAGGGCGAGACGATTGAAAAGATTGTAGCCACCGCAGGCGAACTTGGAGCAGCGGCCATTCGGATCAGGGCCGGTTCGGTCCGGCTCGACGAGGCGACTTCAGAGCATCGAACCCAGGTGGCTGAAGCGCTGGCCGCCTGTGTCGAACAGGCGGTACAGCAGGGCATTCTGGTAGCTGTCGGGCTTCATCCGGTTTCGCTTGCCGCGAATGCGCGGGAGGCGGTTTCGCTCATGGAAGCGGCACAGGTAGAAACGGCTCATGTGTTCTGGCGTCCGCAGTCGCTGGAAGATGTGGAAGAGAACCTGGGCGACCTCCAGGCGGCGGAGGATGTGGTTCTCGGGGTGCATTGCACAGGGGCAGATGACCGCGCAGAGTCCACCATGCTCAGTGAAGTGACCGACCGCTGGGCAACCTATCTGCGCGTGCTTCGGGACGTGGATGACGATCACTGGATCTGTCTTCGAGGGGTCGAGAATGAGCGTGTGGACGCCTTCTATCGCGACGCACAGACGCTGCGTCGACTTGCTGCCCGCTACGGGGACGAAGAACCGGATCTGTAGCGCTGTCTCAGATGCCCGGTGACTCGGTCAGCGACAGATGTTCAACGAGCTCATCAAGCGACCGGAATTCGGCACGCAGATTCGAACCTGTCTCGTCCCGTTGGTATATGCGCCATCGCGGTGCCACGGGAAATCCATCAACCTTAACAGAATATTCGGCTTCCTCCCGCTCGAGAAAACCGATCCGCTCAAGCGCACGGCGGGTCCACAGTCCTTCGCTGCCTTGGGCTTCTACGCGAATGCTCTTCCAGTTGTTGCGTACACGGCATGCGTTAAAGCGAAGGTCGTGTTCATTGAATCGGACAATTTCGGTGTTAAAGGTTTTTGCGACGTCGCCTGAGAGCGCGAGGGACTCGGGCGCACCGGATGTCACCGTTCCGTCGCGGTGCACAAGTGAAAGCGTATCGCACCAGGAGAGCATAAGGTGGAGCTTGTGCGTGCTCGCGAGTACTGCGATATTGTTCTCCCGGGCTATCGCAAGCAGATACGAAATAATTTCTACTTCCCCCGCAACGTCGAGGTGAGCGGTCGGTTCGTCGAGAAGGAGAATATCCGGGGACTGCGCTACTGCACGGGCGATGAGGGCGCGCTGTCGTTCTCCATCGCTTAATGTTGCAACACGCCGGTTGCGAAGCGCCGACAGACCGAGTCGCTCAAGTGCCTGTTCGCAGATTCTTCGCTCCTGGTCACTGCTTCTCTGCTCGCCCCGGTAGGGCAACCGGCCGAGGGATACCAGCTCTCCGACGCGCAGAAACGCAGGATCGTGGCGTTCGGTCAGTACGACCGCTATGCGCTTGGCCCGCTCGATGGGTTGCAGGGCTGAGACCCGGTGATCGTCGACGAGAACCTGTCCACGTTCCGGAGATCGAAATCCGGCCAGTGCTGACAGCAGGGTCGTCTTTCCGCTTCCGTTGGGCCCGGCAAGCCCGTGTAATCGGCCTCCTTTGAGGTTGATGTTCACATCGTGCAGCAGAATTGGCCGGCGCGGCGCCGGGGCTATGTGCAGGCTGCGTGCCGACAGCAGTGTCCGGGGTGTAGTTATTGCAGACATCGGTGTCTCATCGCTCATACGCGCGTCTCCAGACTGCTGCGACCGAGAAGTACCGCTATAACCACCGGCGCTCCGAACAGCGCGGTTACTGCATTAAGCGGCAGGCTTGCCTCCGTGCCCGGCATGGATGCTATGAGATCGCCGGCGAGGGCAAGCGCTGCTCCGGCAAGGGCACTACCGGTCAGTACAATTGCATGCGTGCTTCGTCCGCTCAACGTTCGCACAAGGTGAGGAGTAGCCATGCCGATAAACGCGATCGGTCCGCAGAATGCGGTGACAGGTCCCGCAAGAAACGCAGTGGATATGATAACGCGTCGACGTATGGCGCCTGGTGGTACGCCGAGGCTTTCGGCGTATCGTTCGCCGAGCAGCGCTGCGTCAAGCATACGGGTACCGCTGAAAAGAAGCAGCATACCGGCGGTGACTGCGCCGACGAGCACCGGTAGCTGGGCGCGGGTGACTCCGGCGAAGCTGCCGAATGTCCACGCAATATAGCTTTGCACCTGCTCGGCGCCGGCGGAATGAATAAGCACGCTTACAATCGCGTTCACTGCGTATCCGGTGAGAATGCCGATAACAAGCAGGCTTACCGGATTCGATACGACCCGAGCGGCTGCAAGGATGACGAGCATAAGCAGCGCGGCTCCGGTAAAGGCTGCCGCTGCGAGGAAGAATGCCGGATACCCCTGGACACCGGCGGCCAGAACACCGGCTGTTACGCCGGCGGCTCCACCGGTAACACCGAGGAGAACCACAGCCGCCCCGAGACTGGCCCCGGCGTTAATGCCGAGAACGAACGGCCCTGCAAGCGGATTGCGGAACATTGTCTGCATTGCCGCGCCGCAGGAGCCGAGCGCTGCGCCGGCCACTACTGCGGCGATGGCCCTCGGCAGGCGGAAACGGGTAATAATGGTGGCGGTCGAAGCCCGTTCGGTCGGCAGGCCTGACAGCGCCCGGAGCACTTCAGTGAGCTGAATCGGTACTGATCCAAGCGCGATTCTTAACCCGAACAGACCGAGGACTGCCAGAGCCAGAAGCAGGAGAACAGCCGCCCCACGCAAGGGGCTGGTTCGAATTCGTTCGAGGCGACGAGGATGATCAGTCAAGGCGTTGATAATATATCAGCTCGTGATCCGGTCGAGTGTCCGGGTGAAAAATGCTTATGAGGTCGGCAAGAATATCATCCGGGCGGATCTGACCGCTCTCGAAATAGTCAATACCGCCGCTTTCCGATATCCGGCGATTGTTATTGTACACGCGACCGGCGTTCACCGGCTCAAACTCGAACAGGCGTTCATCGGCGATATCGTCGAGTGACTGCCACTGCCCGGGATTAATCCAGATATCCGCATTTCCGGCACGATCGAAGACGGCCTCGACGTCCAGAAAGAGACTGCCGGTACCCGATTCATCACTCCAGGGGTAATCGCCGCCTGCATCTTCGATAAACCTGGCTGAGTAGGCATCGGCCTCGGGTACCGCCCACGTTCCCTGAAAGGGACCGTTTATGAGCACTTCCGGACGGTAATCCACGTCGGACACTGAATCTGCAAGATGTTCATAGCGTGCTGCGGTTTCGCCGGCGTACTCGGCTGCGCGCTCGGCAGTACCGGTTAAAAGGCCCGTCAGGTATATCCACTCCATTCGCCCTACCGGCGAATGTTCGGTCCAGTCACCGCTGACGAGTACGGTAAGTCCCGCCTCCTCGATGCGGTCGACGGTATCGTCGGCCGGATCGTACTGGTTCACCATGACAAGGTCGGGCTGAAGGTCTATAAGAACCTCGAGGTCAATTTCATTTCCCGGTGCGACCGCCGCCAGGTCTCCTGCGGATGCACGCCTGCGAGCTGCTTCACTGTAGAGGAAGTCGGGGTTATCGTGGCCGACAATGCGGTCGAGTTCCCCGAGTTCCTCGAACCCGGCGACAAAGGTTGTGCTCATCGTTACAACCCGTTCCACCGGCGTTCTGATTACCGAAAGTCCTTCGGGGACCTGTTCTTCGTTGTGATCGTCCCGTGTGCGGTCCACGAGCGCGTATTCGAATGTCGTATCGGCACCCGGCCAGGGGGTCAGCACCTCGACGTGTATGTATCCATCGTGCTCGGATACCGACAACGAGGATGCTTCACCGACGGGCAGATCACTGTCCGGCCAGACCGGGGCGACGACGAAAACAGCAAGTATCAGTGTGTAACTGAGTATACGGTACGTGATAGACCGTTCCATGCACGCAAGAGTAGCGAATAGATGCATCTCATGCCAATGCGTTTACATTTGACTCATTCTCAGTGTTGTATGAGTATGGCTTATGGTATAGTTCAATAAAGAGGGATTTACATGATGGTATCCGGTGTATTCACTGTCCGCAGGGTGGTGATCGCGATTTTTCTAACGGTCGTCAGTCTGGCCGCACTCGGCGCGCTTGAAGGAGAAACGGTCAGCGTTTCGGTGCGCAACGCGCAGCTGCGGGAGCGCCCATCTCACCTTGGCCCGATCCGCGCGGATCTTGCGTATGCCGACCAGGTCGAAGTGCTCGAGATGCAGGGCGATTTTTACCGGGTCAGCAGCCCAGCGGGGGAAGGCTGGCTGCATAAGTCTTCGGTAAGCGAACAGGAAATCGTTCTTGACGCTACCGGTCGTGACGCCGAGCGCGCGGCCGAGGACGACGAAGTAGCGCTTGCCGGTCGTGGGTTTAACGAACAGGTCGAGCAACAATACCGGAGTGAGCAGGGGCTGTCGTTCGAGGGCGTGGATCGCATGGAAGCACGCCGGCGCAACGATGATGTGCTGCGTGAGTTCGTGGAGGCCGGCGGGCTGCGCTCACCGGAGGACAACTGATTATGCGCACGAGAGTATCAACCACAAGAAAGTATGCGCTGCTCGGTATTGTCGTGGCGCTTGGTGTGGCTGCCTGTGGTACCGCTGCCTCGATTGGCGCAACGGTCGGTGAGGCTGCCGGGGTGATCGACTCCCGTCAGGCTGAAAGTATACGGCGAACCGGGGAGCAGGTGGAGCGAAGCTTCGAGGATTTTACTCCCGAGCAGGAGTACTACATAGGCCGTTCCGTAGGCGCAACCGTTCTCGACCGGTATCCGGCGTATGAAAATGAGGAAGTAAACGAATATGTGGCGACAATAGGCGAGATTCTCGCCTTCTCATCTGAGCGCCCTGCCATTTATGCAGGCTACTCGTTTCAGGTTCTTGACGATGATGAAATAAACGCGTTCGCGACGCCGGGCGGGCATATTTTCATTACCCGGGGAATGATTCGGCTCGCCCGCAATGAAGATGAACTCGCAGCGATTCTTGCCCACGAGATCGCGCATATCCAGGCGCAACACGGGCTGCAGAGCATCCGGACTTCACGGATTACCTCCGCACTGACGAGCACCGCGATTACCGGCGTTTATCTTGCAGGCAGCGAGGAAGTGGCGGAACTTACAGAAGTATTCAGCGACTCCATAGATGATGTTACCCAGACCCTCTTTACTGCCGGATATTCACGAGCATCGGAGGAGGAGGCAGACGAGACCGCCGTAGAAATACTGCGCAGGGCGGGATACAGTCCGCGTGCACTGCTGACGTACCTCGAACAGATGGCTGCCGACTGGGAGTCGGACGGCCCTGGCTTCATGCAGACCCATCCCTCACCGTCCGACCGCATGGAAGTCGTTGAGGAGGCTCTTCGCGACGATGATCCGGATGTGGATGAGCGGCGAACGGCCCGTTTTGAGCGAATAATCGGGGGTGTATAGGCATGTCCCCGGAAATCCGGTCGCGGTTGCTGCGAGGGCTCGGAATCGGCGCAGTTGCTGGATTGCTGGCGGTGCTGCTTTCCATCACGGGTGTCCTCGATGAAGCTGAGTTCGGCGCCTACGATATGCGTGTGCGGGCCTTCACCTCCGAGCCGGATCCACGCGAAGAAGTTGTTCTTATTCTCGTGAATCAGGGAAGCCTGGACTGGGCTCTTGAAACGCAGCGGCAGCCGCATCCCTGGCCGCGGGAGTACTACAGCTTTATTGCCAGTTTTGCACGGCGGGCCGGAGCCGCATCGCTGACGTTTGATATTCTGTTCACCGATGACAGTTTTTTCGGGGTCAGTGACGATGTCCGCTTTGCCGACTCGGTAGCGCGATTCGGACCCACGGTCAACGCCGGCTTCTACGGTGTGCAGACCGGAACGTTTGAGTCGTTCCCCGATTATGTCAGCGACTCGGTCGCGTCGGTTGAGACTGTGGGGACCGGGCATGCGGCGATACCCTCGTTTTCCCGGGCTTTTTTTCCGGTTCCCGAGCTTTCCGAAGCGAGCGCCCGTATCGGGAACGTCAACATAGTACCCGATACCGACGGCGTGTATCGTCGTGCACCACTGGCAGGCCGGTTTGACGGACGTTCTGTTCCGACGCTCGCTCTCGCCGCGTATCTGGAATCCACCGACGTTTCGACACTTGAGTATTCCACGGATGGACGGAGCCTCAGGATCGGCGAGCTTGAAGTTCCGCTTGATTCACAGGGGCAGATGATTCCCCGCTTTGACTCACTCTACGAGGATCGCACCAGGTTAAGTGCGGCGGCCATTATTCAGAGTGAAGACCGTCTTTCGCGTAACGCAGAGGAACCGCCACCGGTAGAGCCGGAGGAACTTGAAGGACGTCATGTCATGGTTGGCCATTCTGCTCCGGGACTGCTTGATCTGCGGCCGCTGCCGGTGGGTGCGGAAGTTCCGGGGGTCGCTTTCCATGCAACCATGCTTGAGAATCTGCTCTCCGGTCGCTTTATGCGGGAGCCCGGGACCGCTGCAGGACTGCTGTACGCGGGCGGGCTTGCGTTTCTTGCCGGTTTCCTCGGTGCTCTGGCCCGGGGGAGCATTCCCACAGCGGCTTCCCTCGCGGGCTCTGTGCTTGTTCCGGTCGTGCTTGGCGTCGCATTCTATATTCCCGGTTTCTGGCTGCCGATTGTTGTTCCAGCTGCCGCCGGGCTCGTTGCAGCGACCGCTGCGGCAATATGGAACTATGCGACTGAAGGCCGGGAACGACGGTTCATTAAAGGTGCGTTCAGCCAGTATCTGAGTCCTGCGGTTATCGAGCGCCTGCTCGCTGATCCAAGCCGTTTGCGACTCGGGGGAGAGCGCCGGGAGCTCACGATTTTCTTCAGCGATCTCCAGGGGTTCACTTCGCTGAGCGAGGGCTTGACGCCGGACGAGCTTACTCAGTTGTTAAATGAGTATCTCAGCGAAATGACTGAGCTTGTAACCGGCTCGGGCGGTACTGTGGACAAGTACGAGGGAGATGCAATTATTGCCTTCTGGAATGCCCCGCTCGACGTACCCGATCACCCGACGGTAGCGGTACGCGCGGCGCTGCGCTGCCAGAAAAGACTTGAGGAGTTGCGCCCCGTGTTTCGCAAGCGGGTCGGACAGGAGTTATACATGCGGATCGGGCTGAATACCGGCGAGGCGGTCGTCGGTAATATGGGAAGCTCGTCGCGCTTCGATTACACTATGCTCGGAGACTCGGTTAATCTGGCGGCCCGTCTTGAGGGAAACAATAAGCAGTTCGGTACCTACACCATGATTTCCGCTGCAACCGCATCGCGACTTTCCACTGATATTGCCTGCCGGGAACTCGGACGAATTGCAGTGGTCGGTCGACGGGAGCCGGTGCAGGTGTTTGAGCCGATGTTTTCCGAGGACTACGAGGCCGAGCGGGAACGGTACGAGGTATTCGCAAACGGGCTGTCTTTATACTACGAGGGAAAATTCGCAGAGGCGAGGCAGCGATTTCTCGAACTCGCTGACGATCCTCCCGCTTCAGCATATGCGCGGCGATGCGGGCAGCTTATGGCAGATCCTCCGTCCGAATGGAACGGAGTATGGATTATGGAAAGTAAGTAATTGGTTACTGATTCCGGAGTATAATGACCAATCCGCAGATTTGCCGTTATACTTCGAGGCCTCTATGCTGCCTTTTGACGACGAACAATCATACCTTGACCACCTGCGGCGGGAAGTTGAGCTTCCGGAAGGATTCCGTGCCGGATCCGTCAGTTTAAGCTTCACCCCGCAGGAGCGGCCGACACTCGAGCCGTATAAGATGAATCTCAACGCGCTGCTCTGCGATACTCCGACGGATGCATTCGCCGGTGTCTTTACACGGAATGCTGTGGCCGGTGCACCGGTGATCATCGGGCGCGAGCGACTGCACGAATCGTACGCTCGCGGGGTTCTCGTGAACAACAAGATTGCCAATGTCTGCGCCCGTGATGGAGAGCATGACGCTGCGGCACTTGCTTCTTCCTTCGCCCGGGAGACCGAATGCCGGCCCTCAGAAGTATTCCCGGTAAGCACGGGGATTATTGGCTGGAAACTGCCGGTCTCCGAAATGCAGGAGCAGATTCCCGTACTCGCCCGGACGCTTTCGCCGACTGGAGCGGTTTCTTTCGCCTCGGGAATCATGACCACCGACAGCTATCCCAAACTCAGGTCCATCAATGTGGGCGACGGTCGCGTGGTGGGGATCGCGAAGGGCGCCGGAATGATTGAGCCGGATATGGCAACAATGCTCGCATTCATTGTTACCGACCTGGATGTAGATCGCAGTATGTGTCGAAGTGTGCTGAGCGAGGCCGTTATCGACAGCTTCAACTGTATCAGTATCGACAGCGATCAGAGTACAAGCGACATGGTGCTTCTGTTTTCGTCGAGGCGCCGGGGGGCGGTGGAACGGGGTGAATTTGCCCGGGCGGTCGCCACGGTGTGCAGCAGGCTCGCCGAAGACATTGTTCGTAACGGGGAGGGTGCCGCTCATGTCATCCGCGTTACCGTTGAAGGAGCCCGCGACGGCGAGGAGGCCCGGTTACTCGGCAAGGCGGTTGTAAACAGTCCGCTTGTGAAAACGGCAATGTATGGGAACGACCCGAATGTGGGGCGGATTCTCGGGGCCCTCGGTGATTGCGCCGGGACACACGGCCTGCAGTTCGATCCGGCTTCTGTAGAGATTACTCTTGGGGATGTACCGGTATTCAGCGGCGGACTGTTTCACCTTGACCGGGAAAAGGAGATTCAACTATCCTCCTACCTTAAACGAGCTGCCATGAATCCGCGCGTGCGTGGTTACCCACAGCACCAGCGCACAGTGGAAGTACATATTGAATGTGGAATGGGTGACGGCAGTGCTCGGGTGTTGGGAAGTGATCTTTCCGACGAATATGTTCATGAGAACGCCGACTACCGCAGCTGATCATCTCGTAATAGGCGCGTGACAGGGGTGCGGCTTAGCGCACCACCCGGCGCCAGGTATGAGGATACGGGGCGGAAAACGAGGATCACGTGGATACATCATCAGAGAGCTGGACATCTACGCACCAGAGCCATGGCGAGCGTGCACAGCAGGGCGAGTTTAAATCACAGGTAAAGAAAGCCGGCGACAGGCTGAACGACGTCAGACAGGAGGTCGGTCGCGCAATTGTGGGGCAGAAGCCTGTTGTTGACGGGCTGCTTATGGGAATGCTCGTCGGAGGGCACGTAATGCTCGAAGGTGTGCCGGGTCTTGCCAAGACCCGGGCTATCAAAAGCCTATCCGATACACTTGACGCGTCGTTCAAACGAATACAGTTCACCCCGGACCTGCTTCCGGCGGACCTCGTCGGAACAATGATCTACCGGCAGCAGACCGGCGAGTTCGTACCCCGGAAAGGGCCGGTCTTCTCTAATGTTGTGCTTGCCGACGAAATTAACCGTGCCCCGGCGAAGGTGCAATCGGCGCTTCTTGAAGCAATGGAAGAGCATCAGGTGACGCTCGGGGATGAAACCTATCGGTTACCTGATCCGTTTTTCGTGCTTGCAACCCAGAATCCAATCGAACAGGAAGGCACTTATCCTCTGCCGGAGGCTCAGCTCGACCGGTTTGTCCTGAAGCTTCGTGTCGACTATCCGAGCGCGGAGCAGGAACTCGATATTCTGCATCGGGTGGGCAACCATCAGCAGATCGATCTCCGGAAAGTCCTTTTCCAGCCGGATCTCAAACGCATTCGGGAAACCGCCTCCCGGATAAATGTCGACGCGCGAATCGAAAAGTATATTGTACGGCTGGTTATTGCCTCACGGCAGACAGACAATAATGCCAACCGATTCAGTCGGCACATAGATTTCGGCGCGAGTCCAAGGGCCAGTATCTACCTGTTCCGCTGCGCGAAAGTGAATGCACTCTTTGACGGGCGAAGCTACGTAGTGCCGGACGATGTAAAAGCGGTCGCCCATAATGTACTTCGACATCGCATAATACTGAGCTACGAAGCCGAGTCCGAAGAATTGACCACCGACGATGTGGTAACGCAATTGCTTCAGGCAATCCCGGTGCCGTAGTTCCCGCACAGCCGCCGGAGAAATATCATGGCTCGTTCGGAATCCGACTACCTTCGCCTCATTCAGCGGGTTAAACATCTGGAGTTGGCTTCTCGTAAGCTTGTCGATGGGCTGTTCAGCGGCAATTATCGTTCGGTGTTTCGTGGCCCCGGCATCGAGTTCGATGAGGTCCGCGAGTATACCGAGGGCGATGATGCCCGTCTTATTGACTGGAATGTCAGCTCCCGGATGAACAGTGCGTTTACGAAAACGTTCCGTGAAGAACGCGAAATGCTTCTCTTCGTCCTGGTGGATGTATCCGGCAGCATTCGGCCCAGCGAGGCTATGAACAGCCGTTTCGAGACTGCCGCACAGATAGCAGCGCTGCTAAGCTTTGCAGCAATACGCAATAATGACAGGGTAGGAGCGGGGTTTTTCAGCGACCGTATCGAACACTGGATTCCTCCTTTGAAGGGCCGAAAGCACGGCATGAGAATTATCCAGGATATGCTTGCGGTCCAACCTGAAGGCACCGGCACCGATCTTGCGCTGGCACTACGCACCGCCGGGGAAGCGTTACCACGGCGAGGCATATGTGTGGTGTTGAGCGATTTCAAGACGAGCGACTACTACCGGGAGTTGCGTGCCCTTTCGCGCCGGCACGATACGCTTGCAATTCGAATCGTGGACCCGCTCGATATTGAGTTTCCACGCTCGGGTCTCATACATCTTGAAGATCCGGAGAGCGGCCGTGAAATTCTGGCCTACGGGTCGTCTTCGTATCGAACGGATTATCACAGTTTCTGGCAGATGCATCGGCGCCAGTGGCTGCGCGAATGTGGGCGTCGTGGAGTTTCGACGCTTGAGATCCGCACCGATGATGACCCTGCAGGACGTCTTATCCAGTACTTCAAACAGAGGAAACGGTAATGCGTGTTGAGATCGATGTTGCTTCAGGTGCATTCCGGTGGCGGCGGATCATATCCGCACACGTGTCGGGAAGGGCAATTGTGCATGGCATCGCCGTCACTCTGTTCTTTCTGCTTGTCGGCGGGCCTGCTGCCTCGCAGGAGGTCGAAGTTGAGGGCGTGGAGGTAGACGGTGGCGATTCTGTTGTCCTTGAGTCAACAATTACTCCCGGCGATATCACCGTCGGTGACCGCGTAGAACTGCGAGTACTGCTGCGGTCTAATCAGCCCGAGCGTATTCAACTGCCCGATGAGTATCCATCCAGTCAGTCGGTTGAAATCCGCAACATGCGGATGATTCAGCGGGATGAGGACCGCGAGATTCGTGTCGTTTTCAGCCCGTTCCGGACAGGAACCCTTGCGGTACCGGATCTGGACCTCGGCGGAGTAATGTTGTCGGGGGCCCGCTTTCGCGTACAGAGTGTGTTGCCTGAGGATGGCTCGGCCGAACTTGCTCCCGTGAAAGCCCCGGGGTTTCTCCCGGGGTTTCAGGTCATTGCTCTTATTATGCTCGTCGCGCTGGTGAGTGCGCCGTTTGCGGTGTATCGATTCGCAATACTCGCTGCGCGGCGACTTCGGCGGGCTGTTGCCGCACATAAAGCGAATCGTCCGTATAGACTCATGGTGCGTGCGATACGCGAGATATCCACTCTGTTCGACCAACTCAGTGCCCGGGACTTCTATATACGGCTCGTTGATGAGACGCGGCAGTATCTATCCTCGCGCCTGCATTCCGACTTCATGGTTGCAACAGCGAACGAGATCCCGTTTCTTCTTAAGGACAGTCTCGACGATGAGTCAATGCGGGAGCAGTTAAACGAGTTGTTTCAACGGGCGGATCTGGTGAAATTTGCCTCTGAGGAAGCACAGTCAAATCAGCGCCGGGATGACCTCGAGACTGTTGTTACGCTTGTTTCAGTTATTGAATCGCGAAACGAAGCGCGCGTGCGGCGACGTGCCTACCGCCCTGTTCGGCGACTTGCAGGTTGGGAGGCTGCCTGACTCTTATGCTCAGCGTTCAGCGGCCGGTAATTCTCCTGCTTATCATGTTTCTTCCCTTTCTGATTTATATGCGGCACTTCTGGCCGGGCAGAGGAGGGAGACTGCGTTTTCCGTTTCAGGTCTATGGTACCAGAGGGTTTTCTCCGGGGCTGACCTCGTACGGTGTGCTGAAGTTTCTCGGTGCGGTTTCATTCTGGGTTGGGGTTGTGTTTCTTATCGTGGCGCTTGCCGGTCCTGCTCGCGTCCACAGGGAGCGCGTGTTTCTGGACCGGGGTATGGATATCATGGTGGTGCTCGATGAGTCGCCATCGATGGCGGCAACGGATTTCGGTGGAAATCGCCGGTACGACGGCGCCCGTCGGTTGATCGGGGAGTTCATTGCAAACAGACCGAATGATTCAGTTGGTCTGGTAACCTTCTCACGCGAGGCGGCGCTGCGCATGCCCCCTACGACCGACCATGAGCTTCTGCTTGAGCGTATGAATGAACTCCAGATCATGGAGCTCGGTGATGGTACGGCGATTGGCGACGGACTGGCGGTCGCAGCGATGCACCTCGAGAACTCCGATGCACCTCGGCAGATCATGATTCTGCTGAGCGATGGAGTGAGTAATACCGGAATGATCGAACCGCAGCCGTCCGCCGAAATGGCCTCGCAGCTGGGCATTCCGATATATTCGATCGGAATAGGCTCTCAGCAGGAAATTGCAATTGACTTTACCGATCCGAATACCGGACAGCGATATCAGGCTCTCATGGATGAGGGCTTTGATGAGGAAGAACTGCGTGGAATCGCTGAGACAACCGGCGGGGCATATTATCACGCAGGAACCGAACGCAGTCTTGCCCAGATCCTGCAAAGCATTGACAGCCTTGAAACGGTGGAGCGCAGAAGTCGCATTTCCGTCCGCCTGGAGGCGTTACATCGACTATACCTTTCGATCGCCGCGGTTCTGCTTGCATTTGAGTTTGTCGTGAGAATGGTTGTACTGCGGGAGGTTCTATGAGCTTCGAACATCCTGTTGTGCTTTGGGCCCTGGCTGGACTTATACCAGTGTCTGCGATTCTCTTTCGGGCGTACATGCTGGGATTGCGTGATATACGTTCCCTGATTCCCGAGCAGGACCGTGGTGATGTTGAGCGTGTACTGCGGGTTAAGTGGGTCATTTCATCTCTGTCGAGCCTTCTTATGTTTACCGCCATTATTCTCGCCCTTTCCGGTCCTGTCTGGGGTGAGGAGGAAGTCGAAAGTGAGCGGAGCCGGCTTGACATTTCCGTTGCGTTCGATGTCAGCCGGAGCATGTATGCTGATGACGTACAACCCTCCCGACTCGAAGCATCTGTTGACGCGGTCAGCTCCCTGGTGGAACGTTTCCCTGACAGCCGGGTAGGATTCACTGTATTTCGCGGAGGCGCCACTCGGGTTCTGCCGGTGACCGGTGACAGAATAGCACTGGAATATGTGCTGTCTTCAGCGGGTCCGGGTATGATAACAACGCCCGGAACAGACGTGGGAGCCGGAATATCTGAAGCGATTGAAGGGCTTCCAAGCGGAAGTAATCGGCACGGGGCCATAGTCCTTGTTTCTGACGGCGAAGATCTTGCTGGCGACGCTGTCTCTGCCGCCGGACGCGCAGCCGGGATTGGAGTACCGATCTTTGTAATTGGTGTAGGAGATCCGGATGGCACCACGATCAGGCTCCCGGACGGCGAACTGATTCGTGACTCCGATGGCGACGTTGTTATCTCGGCACTTGATGAACGCACGCTTCAGCGTATCGCCGAAGCAACGCGTGGTATCTATGCGAATCTGTCGGACGCGGACGCGTTGACTCGCATTGAAGAAGGATTACTGTCGCTCGAGCAGGGGGGGGGAGAGTTTCGTGTCCGGCCAAGACAGCGATATAGTCTTTTCAGCGCATTTGCGATAGTTTTTGCGATCACAATAGTGGCAACGAGGATAGTCAGATGGCGCGATATGTTCTGATAGTAGCCTTGTTTATTGTGCTCTCCGGCTGTACCTTCGCTGAAAGGCACGGACGCCTGACTTATGGAAACTTTGAGTTCAGTCAGGGCAGATATGAGCGTGCCCGTGAGTTGTACGAAGGGATTCCCGTAGGGGATTCCTCGAATAACAGGAATCTGGAGGCACTTAGGGACTATAATATAGGGACGGTCAGTTATGCCGTCGGCGATATCGACGGAGCGCTCGACGGATGGAGCAGCGCCGGCGATCTTGCTTCTGAAGGAGAAATACTCTTTCGTACGGCGTTTAATACCGGCGTTCTGCACTTCGAACAGGGTCGGTATGAGAGGGCGTATGGGGCATTTCGCGAGGCGCTCCTGGTTTATCCGGAACGGGAGCCTGCCAAACGAAACCTTGAGCTTTCGTTCGAGCGGTGGCAACGGGCCGGAGGAGCGGAAGCGGCGGCCGCCGTGGAAGAGCCGGAGCCCGGTGAGCTTGACTCCGACAGCCAGGAGGTTTTCGAGCAACTCAGGAGTCAGGAGCAACAGCGCTACGAGTTACAGGACGAGTTTCAGGCCCCTGAAGATGTCGATGATTGGTGAACCGTCATGGCCTGGGTTGTAAAACAGGTTGGTGAACCATCATGTCCTACGTTGTAACAGGAGAGATAAGAATGAGTGATTTCGGTGAGATTCTGGAAAAGTGGGAGCGAAAGAAACGAAAAGAAACGATTCTCGGGGACGATGCTGACACGCTGGCAGCAATGATAGATCAGTATCCTCCCGGTGAGTCTGATGTTCCTGAGGATGACGCTGCAGATGAGCTGGGCTTGAATGAGGAAGAGACGAGGAGACAGCGGTCGCTGAAACGTTTGCCTCCGGAAGACTCCCTCGATCTTCATGGAATGAGTGGAAACCATGCGAGGCGGAGTATACGGCGGTTCCTTACTGAGTCCAGGGCCCGAGGCTTGAAAAAGGTTCTGATCGTGCATGGCAAAGGCAATCACAGTCAGAGTGAACCGATCCTCAAACGAATTACTCTCGAAGAGTTGGAGGCCAGCAGCATCGCCGGTCAGTCAGGCACGCCTCCGCGCGAACTCGGCGGCAGCGGCGCAATCTGGGTAGCCATAAAGGACGTGTAGTCACCTCTCCCGCGCCTGGACTCGTGCATAGTGCATGCCTCTACGGCAATGCGAAGCCGAGATTCAAATCTCTGCGCCCGCCTGAGCCAGGGTTCCGCTCCACGGCGCGGAGAATCTTTACGTCTTACTCGTTTGCTGTTCGTCTTTACCAGTATTCTTTTGTTTTAACGCTCAACTCCACCGCTGTGAGCTGAAACGGCGGCACGGTGTTTCGTGTTTAAAGACTCGCGCGCCTTGTGTCAGAGGCACGCGTGGTTTCTGTCAGGAGGGGTTAACGCTCACGATAAATGATCCGGCCACGTGTCAGATCGTATGGAGAAAGCGCGACTTTCACCTTATCACCTGGTACGATGCGGATGTAGTGCTTACGCATTTTTCCGGATAAATGGGTCAGAATAACATGACCGTTCTGCAATTCTACCCGGAACATAGTATTCGGCAGTGATTCTTTCACAATACCTTCCACTTCTATAGCTTCTTCTTTTGCCACAGCTCCTCCCTCGATAATTCGTTATCGGATGGTATGTTAACTGCTTGTCGCGTGTCAAGTTATGTGAAATGCAGAGAAAGGTGTAACCTTTTTTGAGTACAAATGTTCTTGACGAACACAGGAGATGCGTGCCATGAAAGCACCTTCAAGTCGTGCACCAATGGAGAGAACGTCTGTTATGGATGAAGCGTTTGTAGCGGAGATGAAGCAGAAGCTTCTTACGATGAAAAAGGAAATCCTCGAGAACCTCGCAGCTGAGAACGATGAGTTCAAGGAAATCGTGGGCGCCGAAGAATCAAAGGATATTGTCGATATTGCGAGCACGGATCTTGATAAGAGGGTCCTCGGTGAACTGGGCGATCAGGAGGTCCGACGGCTTCGGTTGATTGAAAGCGCCTTATCGAGAATCGAAAACGGCACCTACGGGTATTGTCTCAAAACCGGCAAACCGATTCCGCGCGAGCGGCTGGAGGCGATACCGTATGCTTTGTATACCGTAGAGTATCAGAATGAGGTAGAACGCCGAAATCGATAAAGCTTACGCCCGGTTTACCGATATCTCTAATAAGGAGGGTCGGAAATCGGAAGATGAGCACTTCGGTTATTCCTTCGACGATAACTCCATCCGCGTTTGCCAGTGCACGATTTGGAACCGGAAAAGTGACATTTCCGGTCTCGGGTTTGAACGCGCATGCCCAGTTTGAGCATGTCAAAGGCGTTCCGGCCGAAGAATCTTCATCCGGCCTGAGCGTAAACCGGCTGTTTATTATTAACAGTCTTATCGGACGGTACGCGAGTGTTACCGGAGAATCGGCGGCAACGGCTCGAGACAACTCTCGCGCCGTGTCTTACAACGAAATTGTCCGGGAAGCTGAGCGTCTCCACCATGCGATAGCACACTCGGCATACGGACAAGCCTATGGCAGCGGCACGTATGAGACAGGAAGCGTATTTGAGGTAGCCGGATAGTTCCGGCTACCTACCACGGCCGGTCAGCAAGTGCCGGGATGCAGGGTATCCCGGAATGCGGCTGTGCCCGATTTGTCTTTGTAGCCGCAGCTGTCTATACCATGGTGTGATCTTTGGAGAACGGATTACTTGTGATTTCCCGTTCGATTGTCGAGTTCGGTCCGTGTCCCGGGAACAGCCGGGTTTCTCCTGGAAGGCTGAATAGTGTCTGCCGAATGCTGAGATCGAGCGCATTCGGGTCTGAATACTCGAAATCTGTTCTTCCTACCGCCTTGAAGAACAGAGTGTCACCGGAAAAAACAACAGCCCTGGACTCGCTGTACAGAGAAACACTTCCGGGGGTGTGCCCGGGCGTATGCATTACTGTAAAGTCGGTATCTTCAATAAGTGTCGATGGGTCCAGGGTGTCGTAGTCGGAAGGTAGATCGGCGCGCATTTCCTCGTAGGCTTGTAGAGCTTCCGGTCCGAAACGCTCAAAAATTTCGCGCCCCGCGCTTGGATCTTCCCTTGCCACCAGAGGCAAGTCTGCGGGATGAAGGAGAGCAGGAGCGCGATAGTCCGGGAATGCGCGTATTATCTGAGCAGCGGATGCAATATGATCGAGGTGACCATGGGTAAACAGAATTGCACGAGGTGTGACGTTTAGTACCTCAAGACGCTCAAGAATCCGGTCAGCCTCGGCCCCGGGATCTATGATAATGCACTGTTTTTTCGCCACTGTTACGATATACGTGTTGGTGTTCAATGGGCCGACTATAAGGCGTTCAATCATATGATGGAATCGAGCATAGACGCTTGTATCCGCGTAAGCAAGCGGGCAAGCACATGTGCAGGCCCGGCGGTGCGACAGGTGTGAACATTAGCGTTTCTCTGTTGACAGCAGCAGTTTTTTTTCTCCTGATTCCGGGTATCGGCGTGCTGACGTCCAGGGCCAGATGGCGGCGGTTTCGCAGCGGTATGCTGGAGGCGGCGTTGAATCCCACGGCGAATCGCGAAGCGGTGGCCGCCGTTCATCGCGGTGAAAAAACTGTGGGAACTTTCCGGTTCTTCGGTACGTTGGAAGCTCTCCAGGACGACGACCGACTTTGGGTCAGTGACGGCCAGAACTCCATTGAGGTCGATATGGCAGGCGGCTGCATCTACCTCTTGCCCGAAGGCCTTGCTCCGAGTCCTGCACAAAGCGATCCCCGTGCGAATTTCGAGACGTTGCTCTACACGCTGTCTTCACCGGAAATCGCGCCGTGGAAGCATATGACCAGTCTTACTGAAGGGACGCAGGTGTTCGTCTCGGGACAGCTGGAGTCGGAGAAAGGCATGCCTGTGTTTCGCGGAACAAGACGCGATGATCCGCTCGTTATTCTCTATGACGGAAATCGTGGCGATCTTCTCGCGAGGGCAATCTGGTTCGGACGCGAACGCAACGAGTACTGGAACGCCCTGACCCCTCCATCACTCATAGCCGGTATGTTCGTACTTGTTATCATTGCCGTGCAGGCATTCGCTGCGCCCGGAGCCTTTGCCACGGCTATCCTGACTCTCGGGCTTGCCGCTGTTCCACTGTTGCCATTACTGCCGCCCGGCGTGGTTGGTTTTTTCCTGTACCGGAAGCTCTGGATGAAAGGCCGCGCAAAAAGGGCCTGGCGTGATCTATTGAAATTATCGCTCATCTTTACAACGCCTTCAGAAAGTGGGGATTCGCATACCGTGTTGCCGGATGGGGAGCGTTACGTAATGCGGCCGGTTCCGAGAGAAGAGGTGCAGAAGTATGTTGAGCGTGGTGCGATCTTCCGCACGGACTCTGCAGCTGCTCGTGAGAGTACATGGATTGTGGCGGGGGCCGAAAAGGAAGGCAGAATCGTCCAACCGGAGGATCCAATGGCGGAGCTTGCAGTCTTGCCGTTTTATCCCGAACGGAGATCACGCAGAAGCGCTGTCGAAGCGTATCTGTGGGAGTTCGTGGCACTTGTGATACTGGCTGCAGGGATGCTTTTGAACTTTACGATTCTTGTCCGCGTTCTCCCCTTGATCCTGTAACTCAGTTCACTATCGTGGAGCAGTACCGGTCGGGGCCGGATCCGGATCTACGAGCTCAATACCCCGATTCAGCTTCAATAGAGTTTTAACGTTCCGGCCGGGGCCGGTGGCGGCCGGAGAATGCTGCTGCCGGCCGGAAGTCAGTCCTTGCGGCGGGCAAAGTTTACTGTGAGCTTTCGACCACGGTAATCGGTACCGTTAAGCTCCCGAATGAGAGCCGGGGCTTTTTCGGTTGTGATTTCGGCAAAGCTGTAATTGTCAAGAATCTTTATTTCTCCAATATCCTCTGCGGAAATCTCGTCTACGCTTGAAAATAGCTGTATGAGGTCCCGGGGAAATACACGGCGATTCTTTCCGACCCCGATGAACATGCTGGTGTACTGGCCGGCATCTTTCTTCTTGTGTTTCGGGATTCCACCGTTTTTGGCAAGGAACGCCATGAAATAGCCACGCATAAAGAAGGGCACATGCTTCCGGACCATTTTTCGGTAATAATTGAGTTCGTCCGGGTTTTCCTCCTCATGAATTTGACGAAGAACTTCCTGGATTTGCTCTTTCACTTTGTCGGGAGACGCCCCGGAACTCTGTTTGTCTGTTTTTTTGTCCGTTTCGTCTTTTGCTTTCTCACTGGTTTCCTGTCTGCTCACGGTTTGCTCCTTTCGCGAAGATTTTTCGCTCGGACCGGCTGACTGCCAGTCCTCACGTTCGCGGACCCGGGGCCGTCGCAGCAGTGCAATAAGTGCTCCCGTTTCCTCATGCAGCCGCGGTGTAAATGCCGCGATATGAGGCCTGCGAGGGAGTTTCGACAGAATTAACTGTACGTCTACGTTGAAACCTTCCGCGGTATCGCTCTCCGGTTCATCTACAACAACGGCATGTACGTGATCAAGGCTCAAATTATCACGCCGCAGATGATCGATGATCCGGTCACTCGTTGCTACGATTACGTTCGGGTTTTGTCCGATCTGACCGGCTTCTTTCCGCGTGGCCTCTTCCGAATCGAGGTGAAGAACCCTGTCATCGAGCCACTTCAACTCGGAAATACGCCGCACTGAGGCGCCGGCTTTTCGTACCGCCTCTACAGATGACGCGATGACAAGCACATTTGTCCCCGGCCCGCTTGGTTTCTTCATGTGAGGTAATGCCGGGAGCAGAAGATGAGCGCCTCCGTCTGAGAGCTCTCCGGTCTCTATGAGAAAATCACGCCTTCGTACGGCAAGCGGATAAACGTAGCGTTCGAGTGCGGTAAGCTGCGGTAACAGCCTCTTCTTTGAGACATGCCCCGCGTCATTTACTTGTTTCGTAGTCCGGCCCACCACTGTATTCCTGATTAATATGCACTGCTTCCGACGGCTGCCGGTCTGCTAGTAGTCAATTCGACGATAGACTGCGGCCGTGGCTTTGTCAAGAAAGTGGCCGATGTGTGGTATCATATGCGAATTATGAGTCATTTGCGTAATTGTCACACGCAAGCATTTATCGCTCGCAGGCACATGCTACCTGTGCTTCTGCTTGCAGGATTGCTTGCATTCGGTGCTGATCTTGCCCATGCGAACGGCGACGGCAGAGATCCGTACAGGCAGGAAAACGGCGAAGGGCGGACCTTTCGATATCTGTATCTCGATGGAGAGCACTACCGCATTCTCAGCCGCGTAAGCGCCAGGGCATTTATCAATGGTAGTTTCAACCATAGTGAAGAGGTACTGAACAGGATAGCAGTTCATGTAACCGACCTTGAAGATGGATCGGGTCGTCTGAATGTGCGTTGGCAGGTCTCACGGGAGAACACAGATGGGGCCTCTGCCTTCGCCCTGGGCCGTGAATACAACGTCGAATACGAGCGCGACGAATATGGCAGGGATTCTGTCCCTGAGGGAGCCTCCCGGCCCATGGTCCGGGATGTGCCGCTTTTCCCCGAGCGTGCACTCGAGCTCGGAGATACATGGGCGGGTGAGGGACGTGAGGTCGTCGATCTTCGCGAAAGTTTCGGAATAGATGCGGTGGAGGAGTTCAGCATACCGGTGAGCTATGAATATGTTGGAACAGAGGAGCAGGACGGAGTCATCTACGACATATTCGAGCTGCGCTATAACATGTTTTATCGTATTCCCGGTTTCAGAGATGGGCTTTACCCTGAACGCATCACCGGATACTCCAGGCAGCGCCACTGGTGGGACAGGGAATACGGACGCCCTTATGCATACGAAGAAGAGTTTGAAATCAACTATGACCTCAGCAACGGAAATACATGGACATGGCGTGGTACCGCTGAGGCCCGCATCACGAATACGAGTTTCAGTAATCGTGACGAAGTCCTGGAGCAGCTCCGGGAGCGGTTACAGCGGGATAATGTAGAGATAACCGAGGATGAACGGGGCATTACCATAACGCTTGAGGATATTGGCTTTGAGCCTGATTCAACCCGACTTCGACCCGGGGAGCGGACTGTTCTCATGGAAATTGCAGAAGCGCTTCGCGAGTACGACCAGGGTGAACTTCTGATTACTGGGCACACGGCACTTGCGGGAACTGCGGAAGGAAGAGCCGCATTAAGCGAAGCGCGAGCGAGAGTAATTGCCGAGTACCTGATAGAAGAGGGGGTACGGGCAAGCGACGCAATACTGTACCAGGGGGTAGGTGCTGACGATCCTGTAGCCGACAATCGAACCGAAGCCGGACGTCGCCGGAATCGACGGGTTGAGTTTACCATTCTTGAAGACTGACGTGAATCGAAATTAAAGTAACTAACTATACTTTATTGACATTCCGGTTTATTCGCAGTATGAGTATCAGACATAACGATTGCCGGTGAATCCACCACGGGAGAGTACGATGAGCGAATACCGATTCGAAACTGAGGCATTGCATGCAGGACAGTCCAAGGATAGTGAAAACCCCAGCCGCGCTGTTCCGATAAGCAGGACTACCGCCTATAACTTCCGCGACACCGAGCATGCTGCAAACCTCTTCGCGCTGAAGGAACTTGGGTATATCTACACCCGAATTATGAATCCGACTCAGGACGTGCTCGAGCAGCGTATTGCGCGGCTCGATGGTGGTCGTGCGGCCCTTGCGCTCGCCTCGGGGACCAGCGGTGTGTTTTATTCTGTGTTAAATGTGTGTGTTTCCGGTGATGAGGTGGTTTCGAGCAGTCACCTCTACGGCGGGACCTACACTATGTTTTCCACTATTCTCCCCGATTATGGAATTACGGTCAGATTCGCCGATCCGCTTGATATCGATGCGGTTGAGGCGCAGATCAACGAAAAGACACGTGCCCTGTACGTCGAAAGCATCGGGAATCCTGCTCTGTCTGTTCCGGATTTTGAAAAATGGAGCGAGTTGAGTCGGAAGTATAACATCCCCCTGATGGTCGATAGCACATTCACAACGCCCTATCTGTTTCGTCCGATCGAGCATGGAGCCCATGTAGTGATTCACAGCTTGACGAAATGGATCGGTGGTCATGGTACCGGAATTGGCGGCATTGTTGTGGATTCGGGTACTTTTGACTGGACTGACGAGAAGTTCACCACAATGAATCGTCCGGACCCCAGCTATCACGGTGTGCGTTACGCGCACGATCTCGGTGATCTGAATCCGGTTGCTTTTGCCATGCGTATGCGCCTTGTTCCACTTCGAAATCTTGGGGCAGCTATCGCCCCTGATAATGCGTGGATGTTCCTGCAGGGCACCGAGACTCTATCACTTCGAATGGAGCGGCATTCCCTGAACGCCCACTCGGTTGCGAGATATCTCAAAGATCACCCGAAAGTTGAGTGGGTTCGTTACCCCGGACTCGACGATGATCCTGCTGCGGAGCGCGTCGCGAAATACTTCCCACGCGGCGCAGGAGGCATGGTCGTGTTCGGTATTAAGGGGGGGAAGAAAGCGGGGGAGTCTTTCATAAATTCGCTCGAACTCTTTTCGCATGTCGCCAACGTCGGGGATGCTAAAAGCCTTGCGATTCATCCCGGCAGTACCACTCACAGCCAGCTGAGCGATGAAGAGCAGAAGGCTGCGGGACTTGATCCGGCATTTGTTCGCCTCTCTATCGGACTCGAGCATATCGACGACATTGTCTCAGATATCGAAAAGGCACTCGCGAAGGCCTGAACGTGTTTCTGAAGCAGACCTGCAGCTGCCCCGTCTTTATCGGTGCGCTGCAGGCCATACCCGCGATTTTTTTAACCGTCTGAGGGGCTGCCCTGACTTCATCGGTGCTCTGCGGCCTGCCACATTCGGTCGGGTGCGATTTCGTGAGGGCGAAATTGTGCCTTGTAATCCATTGATTTTCCGCCGGGTACCCAGAAGCCCAGGTAAAGCCAGGACTTTTCAAGGTCTCGGGCCCATTCGATCTCCTGCATGATCGAAAAAGACCCGAGTCGCCGTGCGGCATGGTCCGGATCAAACGCAAAGTATACACTCGAGAGACCGTCCTGAAGAATGTCCACCCAGCCCACTCCAACGAGGGTGCCGTTGAGCTCATACCGCAACATCGCTTGAGGGTACGGGCTTTCGGCAAGAAACGCCCGGTAGTCTTCAATAGTTCCGCCTTCGATATGTCCGTGCCATTCGGTGTGATAGCGCCGATATAACGAAACCACATCAGGCTCTTCTGTTACATCTCCGGCCCGCACGACAATATCACGATTTCGCCGCAGAACCCTGCGCTGTGTTTTACTCGGCTTGAAGCGAACGGTTGAAACCCGCAGAGGAATACACTGGTTACAGGCGGGGCAGGCATTTCGGTAGAGGAAATCTCCGCTGCGTCTGACGCCCTGTTCGAGTAAGGATTCGTACTTCGCCGCCGTAAAGCGGAACGCGGGCAGCAAATCCGCTACCCATTCGCGATCCGGAAGATACGGACACGCACCGTGGTGAATACGCAACGGTGTCTTCATAACACTCCCTACGGTAGTGATGTTACCGCTGTCATGGCAAGCAGGTGGCACGTATGGTGCTTTGTTCCTATCGGTTCGCGACCGATAAGATTGACAGTGATCATTGGTGAGAATATAGTCGGGGAAAAGTCGGGCGGTCGACCGGTAGCCGTGTGATCGCGCGGCATATTCCCGGAGTATCCATGAAAGAGGACGCACGAAAAACCACACGAGATAATCGCGAGCGTATCATCCAGACGGCGGCGAAGCTCATAATTGAGCGCGGAATCGCGAGTACCTCTCTCGCCGATATCGCGCGGGCTGCGGATATCAGTAAGGGTACCCTGTTTTACTATTATCCGACAAAAGCCGATCTGATTTTTGATATCACTGAGCGGCATATGGAGCACATGTCTCAGAAGATTTTCCGGTGGGTGGAAGAAGCTTCGAGCGATGTACCTCCGGCGAAAATTCTTAAGCTGGTGTTCGAGACAATTACCGCGGCTGAAGCGCGGGGCCAGATACACGTCTATCTCATTCAGGAAGCCTTGACGAATAACCCCCATCTACGTGAGCGGTTCGGGGAAGAGTACAAGCGGTGGCGATCGATCATCGAGCAGGGTCTTGAACGGCTTCTGCCGAATCGCGATGACTACCATACACTCAGCTGGATCATCCTCAGTGTCATCGATGGGTTCCTTCTGCACAGTCTACTTGGAACCGAGCGACTGCCTCTCGAGGAAAGCGCCCAGTACTTCACTCAGAATCCGGTGTGAATATTCTTCTTTTCTTTCCGAGCGAGGTCGGAAGCGACGGCAGCATACGAGTCTCCAGGGATGACCCCCGAGCGAAACATATTCGCGGTGTATTGCGCCTTAGTCGGGGTTCATGGGTGCGTGCCGGTATCGTAGACGAAGGCACCGGAATGGCTGAGGTGCGAAACGATCCGGTGGCAGCCGGCGAAACCAGCCTGGAATTGCGGTTTGTAGAGGACGATGCCGTTCAACCGGAAGTGCTGCCACGCATTGACCTGATTCTAGGATCGGTACGTCCCATACAGCTGAAACGACTGTTTCGTGATCTTGCGGCTATCGGCGTCTCCAGGATCTCGGTAGCCGGTACCGATTTGAGTGAAGCGTCATATTTTCATTCGAGTATCTGGAATAGCGAAACCTTGCAGCAGCTTCTCGTCCAGGGAGCGTCGCAAGGCGGGCACACGTGCCTTCCGGAGCTTACCCGGTTTCGAAGTGTAGGAGAGGCAATTGTTGCGTACGAGAAAAATGGTGATTACGCAGCGGAGGAAGCGGTGGCAAGAATCCGACTTGAGCGAGGAGCGCAGCCGGCCGCCGCGGCCCTTCCGAACATCAACTCGCGGCGAATTGTTCTGGCGATCGGCCCGGAACGCGGCTTCACGAATCGTGAAACGGCCCTTCTCGAAGAAGCAGGGTTTCTGGCGCTCGGAATCCCGGCTGGTATTCTTCGCACCGAGACTGCTGCGACCGCCGCTGTATGCATTGTCCGATCATGGGGCGCAGGTGCGTAATCTGCTTTCCGAATCCGGCTTGTTGTACTACATTGATGGTCATAATGCAGGATAACCCCGCGATTCTCGCGATAGACGACGATCCGACAAGCTTGCGTCTCATAGAAGGGGTGCTGTCGAAGGACGGGTATGAGGTTACCTCGTATACCGACGTTCACAGCGCGATTAATGCGTTTCGTTCCGGGCAATATGATCTGGTTCTCTCTGATTTTTTCATGCCGCAAATGAACGGAGATGAGTTGCTGAAGATAATCCGTCAAGAGGATGACCAGATTGCATTCGTGTTTCTAACAGCCAATACCGATATGCAGATCGCCATCGATCTCGTGAAAACGGGAGCGGATGACCATATCACCAAACCCATTGTGGCCGAAGAGCTTCTGTTTCGAATCGAGAAGGCGCTGCGGGAGAAGGAACAGGAGCGTGCTATCGAGCGCGCCGAACAGGAAAAGGCGCTGCTTGATCTGGAAAACAAAAAGCTTGTGAACTGGCGCAGCCTCTACGCCTCGAAAGACATTCACCAGACAGAGCAGATTATACAGCTTCTCTCTCGGACAATTAATCAGTCCGGTGGATTCCTCTGGATCGATATGCTCCGCAATACGCTTGAAAAACTGGATGAGGACAATTTCAAAATCAGCAAGGACCTGGTGGATATGATTCTGACCTCCGCAGAGAGCCAGAAGGAGATCTTCGATTACATAAACTTTATTGTTCAACTGGACAGTCTTGAGCTGGATATTCGCGAAATCAAGGCCGCAGAGTTCTGCCGTTCCATGGAAACCTTCATGGAGAAGAGGCTGGGTGACCTCGCTGATAAGTATGACCGCGAAAAGGTTGTGCTTCGTTCAAGCGAGTATCCTCCTGGTTCCCTGAGTATCGATTCAACCTACGTCGAGAAAATTGTGCACGAGCTTCTTTGCAACGCGGTGAAATTCTCACCAACGGGAAGCAGAATTATGGCATTTGTGGAGCCTGCTGAAGAGAACGCACGGCCGGTGCTCCGGGTGGTTATTCGTAACAGGCCGATTGAAACTAAACAGACCGGTCCTGACGGCGAGCCAGTTGTAGGTATTCCGTACGACTTTTCCGAACTCGTGTTTAACTTGTTCTATACCATAGATAGTTTTCCCCGGGAACTTGCTGAAGAAGAGTGGGGTGACGGGACCGGACTTTACGTTGCCCGGAAACTGATCCGCAGGATGAACGGGTGGATTACCACAGGGAACGGTATCGACTATACAGGTTCGAATCCGGCAACATACGTACGATTTGCAGTTACTATTCCGCTGTCGCGGTAGTTGTGTTTGCAGGAAACTGGATTGAAAGGAGTTAAAGAGTGGCAGATAAGATCCTCATAGTGGACGATTCGGTGTCCATGCGGCAGATGGAAAAACTCATTCTTAAGCAGGAAGGGTATGAGGTTATTGAAGCTTCGGACGGCGAAGAAGCTCTCTCGCAGCTTACGGCCGACGTGAAGGCAGTCGTAACCGATTACAACATGCCGAAGATGACCGGAATCGAATTTATCAGGGCAGTGCGTGGAGGGTCGGTAAACAAGTCCGTGCCGATTCTTATGGTGACGACAGAAAGCGAACAGGACAAAAAGCAGGAAGGGAAAGCGGCCGGAGCAACCGGTTGGCTTAACAAGCCTTTTGAGCAGGAACAGCTTGTTAAAGCCATTCGCAAGATATCCGAAACCGTGCAGTTCTGAACGTACAGTTCCGAATGAGATCTTATGCAAGCGCACGAATTAACAATTGAGACCCCGTTAACATTCGATCACGTCAGCGACCACGCTCGCAGTCTTTCCGAGGCCATTGAATCGCATGAGGAGGTGAACGTGGATCTTTCTGCATGTGAGGGGATCGATGTTCCGGGAGCCCAACTTCTCATCTCCGCGGCGAAGACTGCGCGGCAACGCGGTGTTCAGCTGCACTACCGGAACGCCGAGCGGTACCGTCGAATCTGTGAGTATGCCGGCCTCAAGGCAAAAGGACTATCTGATTCATGAGTTCATCGGATCCGCTTGAAACGTTTCGCGATGAGGCGGCCGATCTTCTTGCCGGGCTCGAGTCAGCACTTATGCAGCTCGAGGATGATCCGCAAGATACCGCCCTGATGGATGACGCGTTCCGGAGTCTTCACACGATTAAGGGGTCGGGAAACATGTTCGGTCTCGATCCGCTTGTTTCATTCACGCACACAGTGGAGACCGCATTTGCCCTCGTAAGGGACGGTAAGGCTGCTATGTCACCACGTCTCGTTGAGCTTGGGCTCGCCGCAAAAGACCAGATCTCCGAGCTCGTCCAGCACCCCGAGCCGGATGAATCACTTCTCGCGCGAGGCGAGGAACTGCTGGACGAATTGCGCAGAGAGTACCCCGCTGTTGAGAAGCCTGCCGCGGCCGCCGGTGAGGCCGAAGAAAGTAGTGGAGGTCGCGGTCAAGCCGAAAGCGACGATCAGGGTGAATCGGAACGAACCTTCCGTATCCGTTTTGCTCCCCGGCCTGACTTGTTCCGTGAGGGATCGAATCCCCTGCTTCTTCTCAAGGAGCTCAAGGAACTCGGCGAGGCGCTGGTGATCGGCTACACCGATGCGGTTCCACAGTTGGACGAGCTCGATCCGGAAGCGTGCTACGTTCGATGGGACATTCTGCTTACTACGCAGGTCGACGAAAACGCGGTGCGCGACGTATTCATTTTCGTCGAAGACAGCGCGGAAATCGCTATTGAGCAGATCGACAGTGCCTCGATTGACGAGACTGACCTGGATTACAAACGTCTGGGAGAAATCCTCGTCGCACGGGGAGATCTGAAGCCCGAGGATGTTGAACGTGCCGTCGCCGACCGTGGCTATATCGGCGATATTCTGGTCGACCGCGGACTTCTTACCGAAGAACAGGTAGAAGCAGCGCTTCAGGAGCAGCAGTATGTTCGCCGGCGCCGGGAAACCCGCACGCAGGCAGACAGTGGCCCACAGTCGAACAACATCAAGGTCAGCACCGAAAAGCTCGATACTCTCGTGAATCTTGTCGGGGAGTTCGTCTCAGTCCATGCAAGTCTTTCGAATATCGCTTCACACCATGATAATGCACAACTGCGCAATGTGAGTGAGCGACTCGAGACCCTTGTCCGCGACGTCCGGGATCTCGCGATGGATCTTCACATGGTACCGGTATCCACGTTGTTCTCCACCTTTCGCCGTCTTATCCGTGACCTTTCGCGTGAACTCGGCAAGGAGGTGGAGCTTGAACTGCAGGGTACCGATACGGAACTCGACAAGAATGTGATTGAGCGTTTGAAAGATCCAATGCTTCACATTATCCGCAACAGTCTCGACCATGGCCTGGAATCTCCTGATGCTCGTGAGGCCGCCGGAAAACCGCGACAGGGTACCCTGAGGATTACAGCTTCGTACTCCGGTGCATCGGTTGTGATCCGGGTTGAAGATGACGGCGGGGGAGTAGACAGCGAGGCAGTCCTGCAGAAGGCCATCGAACGGGGAATCGTTAACAACGGCGAATCTATGAGCGAGGAGGAGGTTACCGAGCTCATTTTTGCTCCCGGCTTTTCCACCGCGAAGCAGGCGACCGATGTGAGCGGCCGCGGCGTGGGAATGGACGTCGTGCGCTCGAATATAGAGAGCCTCGGCGGCACCATTCGTCTGGAGTCTACGCACGGGGTTGGAACGACCATCTTCATTCGTATTCCACTTACCCTCGCCATAGTAGAGGGGCTGCTCGTTCGTACCTCGGGGCAGCATTATCTCGTGAACATTTCAAATGTGCTTGAGTGTCTTGACTATTCCTCAGTGACTCAGGGTACCGGTAATCAGAATCTTATCGAGTATCGCGGACGGCTTATTCCGTTCGTGCATCTTGAAGACCAGTTTCGGCTTCATGCTGATGCTCCACCCGATAATAATGGCGCCTCCGGTGCCCACTCGTCCCCGGTTAACCCGAATGGGGCGGAGGCAGCCGGCGGATCTGCCGGCGGGGCAGCCAGCGGATCTGCCGGCGGGGCAGCCAGCGGGGCAGCCGCCGGATCTGCCGGCGGAGACCGCCGCCAGCTCCTTGTCGTTTCCAGCGATGAACGGGTGCTCGGTCTTGTAGTCGACGACGTACTCGACACGTTTCAGAGCGTCGTGAAGAGCCTCGGGAAAGTCTATGAGAATGTTCCCGGCGTGTCCGGAGCCGTTATTCTCGGCGATGGAGATCTTGCGCTCATGCTTGATGTGGACAGGCTGACTCGACTTGTTGCGTCGAAGTGAGTGCTGCCGGGAATCGGCCAGGTTGAACCGTGATTGTCAGTCGCTGAAGAATTAACTACGATCTGAATATGCAGGGTGAAACACTTGAGGACACCTCGGTTCACATGACCGGAATCAAAGGCAGCGGTATGGTCGCGCTTGCGGAAATACTGTGTGCCAGAGGGGCCTCTGTACGCGGTACTGATACCGCCGAGCGATTTTATACCGATGAGATTCTTGCCGGGCTGAACGTGGAGCTCATCGAAGGGTTTGACGCTGCCCACGTTCGGGCTGGTACAGACGTGCTCTATTATTCGGCGGCCTACGACCCTGAGACGCATCCTGAGCTTGTCCGGGCCCGGGAGCTCAGCATCCCCTGCTTTACCTACAATGAGGCGCTTGGCCGTTTCAGCGAGTCGGCCGATGCAACCGGCATCGCCGGGGTGCATGGGAAGTCGACAAGCACAGCAATTGCCGGCGTGCTTGTACGGGAACTCGGGCTGCCCGCTACTGTGGTAGTTGGAAGCATGGTACCGGATTTTGGGAATCGGGCAGCGAGCGTGTCGGGAGAAGCGTTTTTTATTGCCGAGACCTGTGAGTATCGCAGACATTTCCTGGCGTTCCAGCCCGACAGACTCATGGTTACAAGCATAGAGGCGGACCACCTCGATTATTTTCAGGGATACGAGGATATATTCACGGCCTTTGAGGAGTATGCCTCACAGCTTTCGTACGATGGGCTGCTTGTCTACTGTGCCGATGATCCGGGAGCGTGTGATCTTGCTGCTCGAATTGCTGCGATTCGCCCGGACGTGAGATGCACGCCATACGGCGTGCACGCCGAAGGCCGGTTCCGCGTCGAATCCACCCGCACCGAAAACGAGCAGGTACATTTCAAGCTATCAGGTTTCTCAAGGAGTCTGTCCCTTTCGCTTCCCGGTGAACATAATGCGGTAAATACCGCCGGCGTTCTTGCACTCATCGAGGATATACTTCCGGCAGATGTTCGACGCAGAGAGGAATCCGGTAAGCGACAGAACGAGCCTCGGATTAAGCCGGACGGCCAAAGGCCTGTCCAGGACGGCCAAAGGCCTGTCCAGGACGACCAGAGG
>CAZMEV010000002.1:54052-90948 GCA_964565375.1 uncultured Spirochaetaceae bacterium | reverse complement strand
CGCCACCCGGCCGCCGCGAAGCCGGACCGCCTCAGAAATCGTCTCAGCTGTTGTTGCGTGAAGCTGTGCTCCCTTGACCACACGCGCAATATTCCGCACGGTTCGGACGAGAGGAATTCCTTTTTTCCGCTCGAGGCCGGCCACTGCGTATGCCTTGCGCTGTCGGCTAAGGAGGCACGCCCGGCGCTGGCCTGCCGACGGGTATGTCCTGCGCTGCCTGCTACGGGAGCACGCCCTGCGCTGCCGGCCCATGGGTATGCCCCGCCCCGGCGGCTAAGGGAGCACGTCCGCCGCTGACCGCCGGCGTCAGGTTCCGCTGCCGCTGTAGCTGCCGGGCGGACTGACACTTCACTTCGGAGCGATAGCTATGCTGGTACGATTTTCGCGACACTGTGGGTCTATTCTGCTTTTCACCCTTCTTGGTGCCGTGCTTGCGGCATGTGCCGGGGTGGATGACCGCGACCACGCAGACGAGTTCGAAGAGGACAATGTTCCGATTATTCCCCGGGAAACCCTGTTCAGCGATCCGGAACGAAGCCGTGTCCGGATGAGTCCGGACGGAGAGCTTCTTGCCTACATTGCACCGCTGGATGGCGTACGGAATGTCTGGGTCGCGCCGGTGGATGAACCTGATGAGGCTGAGCCGGTTACCTTCGTAGACGATCGGGATATCGCCGATTATCGCTGGGCGTGGACCGGTGAGCATATTATTTATTCGCGTGACGACGATGGAGACGAGAACTTTCGTCTGTACAGTGTGGAAATTGCGTCGGACCATGGCGGGGAAACTGACCCCCGCGATTACGATCGGGTCGGACTTACGCCTGAGAAAGATGTTCAGGCGAGAATACAAGCGGTTTCGCCGGATCACCCGGAGACGATTGTTGTCGGGCTCAACGAGCGCGATCCCCAGTTACACGATCTCTATACCGTCGACATAACGAGCGGTGAGCGGGAACTCCTGTATCAGAACGAGGGGTTTGTCGGCTTCCTCCTGGACCACGACTACCAGCTGCGTTACGGCGAGGCACCGGCGCCCGACGGTGGCTCGCAAATAATGGAGCGCGCCGGAGATGACTGGGAGCTTTATGCGGATGTTCCCCTCGAGGACGATATAACCACTGGTACTGTCGGCGTGAATGCCGCCGGTGACACCCTCTATATGATCGACAGTCGTAATCGGGATACTGCAGCTCTGACTGCAACCGAAGTGGAAACCGGCGATTCGGAAGTACTGTTCGAAGATGAACGGGCAGATGTCTCTGAAGCACTGCCGCATCCTGAAACCGGTGAGGTTCAGGCCGCAGCGAGCAATTACAAGCGAACCGAATGGACAGTCCTCGACGACGCTATAGCCGAAGATATCGAACTGCTTGAATCGGAAATCGAGGGCGAAATTGAAGTGCTCACGCGAACGGAGGATGACAGTACCTGGCTCGTAGCCGGGATCGTAGATGACGGTCCGGTCGAGTACTATCTGTACGATGGCGATGAGCTTGAGTTTCTTTTTACAAACGAGCCGGAACTGGAGAACGAACCGCTTGCACCGATGCATGCGTTGACGATCGAAACACGTGACGGACTTGAAATGGTGAGTTACCTGACGCTGCCTGCGTGGACCGACTCGGCCGGCGACGGGGTGCCGGATGAGCCGGTGCCCATGGTGCTGCAGGTGCACGGCGGTCCGTGGGCTCGCGATACCTGGGGCTTGAATCCGACCCATCAGTGGCTTGCCAACAGGGGGTATGCGGTGCTCAGTGTGAACTTCCGGGGATCGACCGGGTTCGGAACGGAGTTTCTCAACGCCGGTAATAAGGAATGGGGTGCGGCGATGCAGGAGGACCTTATCGACGCTGTTGAGTGGGCAGTCGAGGCCGGCGTCGCCGATGAGGACCGCATTGCTGTCTCGGGGGCGAGTTACGGCGGATATGCTGCGCTCGCAGGGCTCACCTTTACTCCGGAAGTGTTTGCCGCTGGGGTCAGTCAGGTCGGGCCTTCCAATCTGGTGACCCTTCTCGAGTCCATTCCTCCTTACTGGGAACCGCAGATCGAAATGTTTGCAAACCGGGTTGGGGATCACCGGACCGAGGAAGGACGCGAACTGCTTGAGGAGCGCTCCCCGCTCAATCACGTGGAACGCATCGAGCGGCCGCTGCTGATTGCGCAGGGTGCCAACGATCCCCGTGTACCCCAGTCGGAATCCGATCAGATCGTTGAAGAGATGGTGGATTCGGATATTCCGGTAACCTATGCGCTGTACCCCGACGAGGGCCATGGGCTTGCCCGATCGGCGAACGCCCTGTCGTTCACCGCGGTTACCGAAGCGTTCTATGCTGAACACCTTGGCGGAAGACAGGAGCCGATCGGCGACGACTTCGAAGACTCCAGTCTTTCTATAGAGGAAGGGCTCGAGTATGTCCCCGGGGTCGAAGAAGGGCTCGAGCAGAACCGGTAGATACGGGGTGCTCAAGCGAGTTGACAGGCGAGCGAGCCGGCAGGGCGGAATTTATCTGCTCATCCGCGGTAAACTGGTTGCTGAAGGACAGTTAAGGAGTAAGAAGTTATGAGTACCTACCTTGAACGCATTCCACCGCATATCCAGGAGCACCTGAAGCAGATAACCGCTTCATCGGGAATGGCGAATACAGAGGAGTCGATCGAAGAGGTAGCTCGTGCATGGCTCGAAAAGAATCAGATTTTCGAGCAGAAGCTGGGCGACTACGGAATGCAGCCGGCGGAATCGCTGAGCGTCGACGAGAGACGTGGTGCGCTGGTACTTACCTACTCAGGATCGCTCCTTGTTATCGGTCCGCTATCCGGTGGGGATAAAGACCATGCAGAGGGGGTAAGACTTGCCGCGTATTCGAGTATCGGCCTGCGTCAGGATGTGCCCGCATCTGCCACTCATGAGTCCGCCCGGCTGAGCCAGGCGGTCAAGCCGGGAGAACCGGTCGTCTTTGAACAGGGCCCGGTGCAGCGCACATCATCGGTGTACCGGATCGCGGTATCCGCGGAAATGCTTCCTGCCCCCGACGAACAGCAGAAACTGCTCGAGGCCACCGAGGTTATTGCCGAAGAGTTTGCCGAAGTCAACAGGACCATAGTGCAGGGCTGATCCGTTCATGGCAAACGTGCCGGAGTATATCGGCAAGTACAAGATTATTGAGCAGATTGCTACCGGCGGTATGGGGGCGGTGTATACCGCAGAGCATCCCACCCTTGACCGGTACGTAATTATCAAGAAGCTTACGTTCCGTGGTGATTCGTCTGTCCGTGAGCGCTTCCGGCGCGAAGCCCGGATTATGATGGACTTTCAGAATGACCACATTGCGGCCGTATACGATCACTTTCGTGAGGGTTCCTATTACCACATCGTTCTCGAATACGTCGACGGGCTTTCGCTCGAACAGCTTCTCGCGCGGGAGCGTTATCTTCCCGAGGAGATCGCTCTCCGGATCGTTCGCGATTGCCTGACAGCCCTCGCCTATGCCCATCGTCGCAATGTCGTTCATCGCGACATTAAGCCCTCCAATATTCTTGTATCAAGAAAGGGGCAGGTGAAACTCGTTGACTTCGGGATAGCAGCGGGGTACAGCGACGAAGAGTCAACACTGACCCGTGAGGGTATGACTCTCGGTACACCGAGTTACATGGCGCCCGAACAGTTCGAGAACACTCGCGGCGTTGACTACCGGGCTGATCTCTATTCGCTCGGTGTGGTTCTCTACGAGTGTGCGACCGGCAAACGGCCGTTTTCCGGTGGTATGAGCGCCGACGCGATCTCGCGCATTCAGCGTGGCAAATATCCACGACCACGGGCCGTGAACCCGCGTGTGAGCAGATTTGTAGCGCGAATGATTCGTCGCATGATGCACCGCAAGCCTTCACGGCGTCCGGGTTCACTCACCCGGCTTATACACCTTATCGACCGTCGGCTTTCGTATATCGCTGCAGGCGATCATACGACACGACTGAGCGAGTTCATTGCGGGCAACTGGACGCCGGCGGCGGGGAGGTCTGCGCTGCGCCGCGGACTGCCGGTTGCTGCCGTTATTCTCGGCGTAGCGCTCCTTATCGCCGCGGTCCCGGCATGGTACCATGGAATTCACTACGAGCTGTTTGCCGCTGAGGAATACGGCAGGCTGGAACTTGCGGTGCGTATGCCGAGAGAAGCCGGGAATCCCGCTCATGTCGGATTGCACGCGCGGATATACGATCACGCGGGAGATGTTGTCTATCATGCCCGCGCGGCGGCGGAGAATGGATCGTGGAGATGGCTGCGACGCGGCATCAGCCTTGAAGAATTTCTTTGGCTTGATGAGGAACGAGGAACGCGTCGCCATGCCGCACTCGTGTCGGACCGGCTGTATCTTCCTGCGGGAGAGTACCGGATTAAACTCGCTGCGGGTGACAGGGCGTACTGGCGGGATATCCGGCTGGAGGCGAGAGAAGAGGAACGTGCGCGACAGGCTGCGGCTGACGGACGTACGGAGCTTTTCGTTGTAGACGCGTGGGAGCAGGCTGAGCTCGAGGCATCGGTCCGTGTGGTTAATGCCGTGGACGGTGGTGAAATCGGGGCGGTCGAGATAGCATATGAAGAGAACGGCGAATGGGTTTCTATCGGTGACGTGCAGCCGCTTGAATCCGGACAGACACATACGATCCGTGTCGAGGCGCCGGGGTACGAGTCGCGCACGCTCGAGTTCCATGTGCCGGTATACGAGCGACAGGTTCATGTCACGGTCCGGCTTTTTCCCGAGGAAGCTGAATAGTGTACGGAGTGTCCCTCGAGATATCGGGTGGATGGTGCTGAGCCGGCCCGGTGTTGCTGGTGCACGGTGGCGGATGGAACGGAATGTATGACACTGACAGTTAGACGAATTATTCTTTTATGCCTCGGTGCAATCGGAGGGCTGCTGTCATGGCCGCTGTCCGAGCTTCTTCTCGTCTCGCAGGCGCAGTTCCCGTCGCTCTTTCTTTTCGCGCTTTCCTCGGGTGCGGCTGTGGGACTTGTTTTCGGGGCGGTTCTCGGTTCGGCGCCGGGTATCTTTCTCGCCCACAGGGGCAGAATGGCCGCTGGAGCGGGGATCGGCGCGCTTATCGGTGTTGCCGGTGGGGCGGTGGGATTCCTGGCGGGGCAAACAGTTCTGCTTCTCGTCGGTGAGCAGATGGCTGCGCCCGGAACGCGAATGTATGCCCTCGCGGTGCCGCTTGCCCGGGCGCTCGGGTGGGCGATTCTCGGGACATGTGTCGGAGCTGCCGAAGGGCTGCGAGCCCGCTCCCCGCTGAAGGCCCGGGCGGGAGCGCTCGGGGGACTTTCAGGCGGTCTGCTTGGAGGTCTTGTTGTGGAATACGGACGCGTAGTACTGCCGGCTGAACCGTATGCCCGACTGGCGGCGTTTGTGTTCTTCGGGCTCGCGATCGCGGCATTTCTCGCGCTTGTTGAAAAACGCCTTTCATTCGGCGTGATTCGGGTGCTCAACGGGGCGCACAAAGGCTCCGAGTTCATCGTAAATCAGCGACGACTCATTATTGGATCTGATGACCGCTGTGATGTAGTCCTTTCCGGATACGAAGAGGTGCAACCCCGACACTTCTCGCTTCGGGTTCGCGGAGGCGAAGTCTACGTGTCGGCACATGACGGGGCCGTGCGTTGGAATGACGAATTGATCGATCCCGATTCCTCAGGCGCTGGGTCTGCTGCAGCGCCCCCGCCTCTGAAGTTCGAGGACGTGATCGCAGCGGGATCGGTGAAGTTCCTGTATCTGGCCGAATAATGGGGTGCTGCGGTATGAAGATATTTTTGAGGTCGATGTTTTCCCCGGTGTTTACCGTGCGATTCGCTCGATTGGTCGCCGCGGTTGCATTTTCTTTTCCGGCGGCAGGAGTTCTCGCTGAGCCTTCGGTTACGGTTACCGGGCTCGACTCAACGCGTCTTCTGACACGCAATCGCATTGACCTCTACGTTACTGTGCAGGATGAAGACGGAACCTACATCGAGGGGCTGTCGGAGCAGAACTTTCTTGTTCGAGAAGGCTCATCCTCCGATGAGCTTTCCGACGTCCCGATCACCGGAGTCCTGCCGCGGGCGAATGAAGCGGAGGGAGTCGACTTTCTCATGCTCGTCGATAATTCCGGGAGCATGTACTTCAATGTCGACGGCACAGATCGGGACGCTCCACCCGAGGAACGCCGTATTACGATTGCGAAAGAAGCGCTGCGGGAGTTTCTCGGTGAGATCGATAATCCCCGTGATCGTGTCGGCCTTGCGTCCTACAACACGTTTTATACGTCGCACACAGAGCCCACCGGTGACATAGAAGTAGTCGATCGCTTGATTGACGAGATCGAACGTCCCGAGTCGCGCGAAGCATATACGGAGATGTACGCTGCGCTCATTGAACTGGCCGAGGAGTCACGCGACCTTACCGGACGGCGGGTCGTTGTGCTGCTGTCGGACGGCGACAACTATCCGTATGCCCGCTTCAGTGGTGAACCGCACCCGGAGTACGGCGAGCATATCTTTACGCACGAAGAAGCAATCGATGCGCTGACCGACGAAGAGCTCACTGTCTTCGCCGTGCATTTCGGCTCGGCTGCATACGATGAGTATCTTGAACGGATCGCGGAGGATACCGGCGGCGTTTTTTACAACGCGCGCACCGGCGCCGAGCTGCGTGATGCGTACAAGGATATCCGTGAACGTATACTGCAGGAGTATCGCATTTCATATCGTCCGAGCATGGAACCGGCCGAGCGGCGCTACGTTCAGGTTTCGCACGGGGGCATGCAGTCGCAGACACGAAGCTATGTAGCCGGTACGCTTTTCGGTATTCCCACGTATGTCTCGCCGGTAATCCTGATCGTCGCCCCCTTAGTCGGCCTGCTCGTGTGGTTTGTACTGACGAGGCTTACGTTTCGCAACCGTCGGACAGATGCCAATTTCGAGGTGTTCGGAGCCGGAAAGACTCACATCTTTCCCGCGGGTACCGGAAAGACCGTGCTTGGCGGTGGCGATGCGGATGTGACGGTTATAGGGCCGACCGGCGCTGCTTCCCAGGAGGCTACGGTGGTTCACGACGAATCGCGTGATACGTATACGTTGAGCTCGGCTTCCCCGGTTGTGGTGAACAACAGGGCCGTGACAAAACGCGATCTCGAGCCCGGTGATGTCATACGGCTGTCCGGAACCCTTGTTGTCTTCGACAAGCCGGCCGGCGGCGGGCAGAAGCCGGAAGCCCCCGACGCTTAGCGTTCTGCCCGATTCCGCATCCATCTGAGTACGAGAAGCGCCGTCGTTACACGGTCAGGTAGAGCCCGAGGAGGACTGTCCAGCCGCCGAACGCGATGACATGAGCGAGCTTCGCCACGGCAAACGGGGCGCTGCCTGCCGGAGAGTCGCGAGGCGCCAGGGTGAAAACGAGAATAGCAAGAGTCCAGACGGCAAAGGCCCACGGAATGGTTCGTGCCGGTCGCATTGCGTTAAGATAATACGACAGCCGGGCTTTGAGTCTTTTAGTTTCGCCAGAACGCCGGTGTAAAGAGAATCATGACGGTGTAGATCTCCAGTCTTCCGGCGAGCATGAGAAACGAGAAGAACAGTTTCGCTGCATCAGGAAACGCTGAGTAATTGCCGGTTGGGCCGATCTCGCCGAAGCCGGGACCAATGTTCCCGAGTGTGGCAAGCGAGGATGAAATACCGGTAGTCAGGTCCGCTCCCGCGATCATGCTCATTACCGTTCCCGCCAGCGCCACCACAATGTAGAGCACCACGAACGACACGATCGCGTATACGACGTTCTTGCGTACCGGCTGACGGTTGAACCGCAGGGTAAATACGCCTCTCGGATACAGAAGATATCGGGCCTCGTGCAGCGCCTGTTTTGCGAGAACAACTATGCGGGCTATTTTCACGCCGCCACCGGTGCTTCCGGCGCTTCCGCCGACGAACATCATAATAAAAAGAACAGCCTGCCCGCCGTAGGGCCAGAGTTCGTAGTCACCCGCTACATACCCGGTCGTGGTAAGTATGGTAGCAACATGGAATCCCGCCCTGCGAATTCTGGTCAGAAGCGGCCATTCCAGCCAGTCAAAGCCCGCGCCGGTGAACTCAGGTATCGCCAGGGTAAGAATGATTGTAAGAAAGATCGTGCCGAATACTATGATTCCCACGTACGCGCGAAGCTCCGAATCAGCTCGAACCTCCAGTGCCCGCCCGGTAACTACACGATAATAGAGCAGGAAGTTTCCGGCAGCGAGCAGCATGAATACAATGACCACCCATTCTACATACGCGCTTTCGAAATGGCCGATGCTCGCATTGTAGGGAGAAAAACCGCCTGTTGCCACGGTTCCGAAGGTATGTGTCAGCGCGTCGAACCAGTCGAGTCCTCCAGCCATAAGTAGCAGCGTCTGCGCAACCGAAAGAGACAGATACAGACTCCAGAGGATCTTTGCGGTCTGGGTGATTCGCGGCGTAATTTTGTCCACTGTGGGCCATGGTGCCTCGGCCATAACAAGCGCACGACCACCGAGCCCGAGCAGAGGAAATATGGCAACCATGAGCACGATAATGCCCATGCCGCCGAGCCAGTGAGTCATTGAACGCCAGAACAGAATGCTTCGCGGCAGGGTTTCAATGTCATCGAGAATACTTGCTCCGGTCGTTGTGAATCCGGATATGGCCTCGAAAAACGCGTCGACAAACGACGGAATCGCCCCGGAAATCAGAAAGGGTGTTGCGCCGATGAGCGCGGCGGAAAGCCAGCCGACCGTTACCATGAGATAGCTGCTGCGTGGTGTAAACTCGTCGTCGGTTCCCGCGGTAAGCGGGTAGACCAGGGCTGCTACCAGGAGACTTGCCACGATCGGAATCAGGAAGGCGGACGCGGTACCTTCCTCTCCCTCGAGGATTGAAATGAGAAGCGGAATGAGCATGAACAGCGAAACAACGGCTACCAGCACACTGGTAAACCTGGCAACAAGTCGAAAGGTCATTTCTGTGCCTTGAATGCGAGTTCCAGCTTGTCGAACTGGTCATGCCGGGCAATTGCGACAACACTGTCGCCTGGCTGCAGAATGGAATCGCCGGTCGGAACGAACGTGGTTCCGTCTCGAGAAACCGACATGATAAGGCTGTCCTTCGGCATTCTTACGTCCGACAGCGGACGCCCGACCACTCGGCTACCTTCACCGACATTGAGTTCAAGTACTTCAACGCTCCCGTCTGAGATGGAACGTACCGTGTTTATCACTTCCCCCGTCCCGTGTCTAATCGTCGATACAATCGTGTCCACCACGGAGTTCTTAAGGCTAACTGCGACATCTATTTCGAGCTGACCGCACACATTTACATATGAGCTGTTGTTAACAAGTACAACCGATCGCTTTACGCCGAGAGACCGCGCGAACAGGGCGGTTACCATGTTGAGCTCCTGGTTTTCGGTTGTGCTGATGAGTAGATCGGCGTCGGAAAAGTGTTCCTCCTGAAACACCGACTCATCCGAGATATCGGCGTTGGTGACGAGGATATCGGGGAACTGAGCCGAGAGCGCTTTACACTTCTCATAATCCTGCTCGACGACCTGAATTCGTCGACGGTTCGAACGAAACACGGACCTCACCCTCGCGCCCGCGTCACGTCCGCCCCCAGGGTGATCGTGTCGCATAAGATGCTGAAGAACAAGGCGGCCGACTTTTCCACCGCCTACGATGACAACCTTTTCTATAGGTCGCCGGTTCTTTCCGAGTTTGTCGAACAGTATGCGGAATGCTTCGTCGGTTGCAACGGCGAACAGCTGATCGCCTTCCTCGATTACGGTGTTCCCGTCGGGGATCAGGTACCGGCGTTTGCGCACGATAACCCCGACGAGAAAGGTAACATCGAACCGGTCGTTTGCTTCATGCAGCGAAAGGCCGGCGAGTGTGGAGCCGGGCACTATCGTGAGCGAACGCATTTGAAGCGGGGAATTCCGAAACTCTACGACGTCGCTGATCGCACCGAGGTCGACGCTTCGAACGATCTCGCGGGAGGCTTCGAGCTCAGGGTTCACGACGCGGTCTATTCCAAGGAACGATTTTCCGGAAATGGCCGTTGAACTGTAGTCAAACGTTCGTACACGGGCAATCTTCAGCCCGACATTAAACTCACTCGATACCAGCCCACAGGCAATCATGTTTATTTCATCGCTGGTAGTAACGGCAATAAAAAAATCGGCTTCAGCGATGGATGCTTTGTTCAGTATTTCGAGGTTATTGCAGCCGCCGGTTACCACGAGACAATCGAGACGATTTGCGAGTACGCGTGCCCGTTCGGCATTCTGTTCGATAAGAACGACGTCGAGCCCTTCACGGATAAGCTGAGCAGCCAGCTGCGAACCTACGGTCCCACCCCCGGCGATAACGGCCTTCATGACCGCGAATAGTACTCACGTGTAGCCGAGCCTGTAAAGCGCATCGGAGAGCGCTGCTACCCGTCTCCTATCCGGAAGCCCTTGCTGTTTCGCCGCCTCGAACTTTGCCCAGCACAAGGAACGAGCCAACCATTACAAGAGCGGTGACCAGGAATATCGCCCTGAACTCGAGCACATCCACTATTGCCCCGGTGAGAGGTGGCGCGAGGATCGCGGCCGACTGCGAGAACACATAGTACACGCCCGTATAAGCGCCCATTGTGTTGAAGTTTGCCATTTGCCAGAGCATGGGGAAGCTGTTTGTATTAGCTGCGCCCCAGAAGATACCGAAAATAAAAAGCAGAGCCCAGAACGTTCCGACGGCGAACATCTGTGAAGCGCCAAGAGTCACTGTCCAGAATTCATGAGTGAACATGAGAAGTGACACGACGGCCATTCCGATAAGCGCTATACGAATGGTGCGTTTTCGGCCGATACGGTGCGCTACCATTCCGCTCGGAATCGCAAAGGAAAGGTAGGCTACAGCAAACATTCCTGTGGAGAAACCTGCGAGGCCCTCGCTGAGCCCGAGATACTCAATCACGTAGAGGGTCATGAAGGGTCGCATTGCCCAGTATGCGCTGAACCAGAGAAACAGCGCGATAAGAATGTATACCGCACTCTTGTCGGTTTGCTCGAAGATACCTTTTATTGACTTGAATACCGACTCTCGTGGTGGCTCGGACTCGGTCAGACGACGCTCCTTTACTGTCGAAAAAAGCGCAATGACCGCTACCACAATAAGTGCGCCGGCAATGAGAAACGGCAGCTGTCGTGACGTGTCGCCGATAACCGGGAGTACCAGACGGGCGTCCATGAGCGGTGCGAGGGCGAGCGTTCCGACTACTGCCGCGATACCGCCCATCATGTTTATGACGCCGTTTGCTTCGCTCCGGTATTCGTTTGGAACGGTATCCGGCATAAGCGCCACGACCGGCCCTCTGGCTGACTGTTTGAACAGATTGAATGCCACAATCGTTGCGACGAATACCGCCAGTGATGTCATGCCGGCTCGTGGCAGGAGGGCAAAAAGGATGGCGCTCGCCGGCAAGGTAACGAGGATATAGGGCATTCGTCGCCCGATCGAAGTGCGCGCCCTGTCACTCAGCCCGGTCACCAGCGGAATGAGAATAAGCGCCATGATATTGTCTATCGTCATGAACGCGCCGATCGCCGCCCGAGTTTCGAGAAATCCCGAAAGAAAGACCGGTACGTAATTGTCGTAGAGCGGATCCATGAGGCCCATGGTGAAGAACCCGAGGCCTATCATTATGGTTGTTTTGTAAAAGCCTTGGGGCAGCTGTTTTGCGGTGTCGTTCATGAGTCCTATCGTTTCACCCTGTATTGTGCCGTTGTCAAGCTTTTTCTACTGCCAGGCGCTCGGATTAATACCGACTCCTACATCAATACCAATTCCAATGTCGCTGACTTCGAACGACACACCTTCCTCGGTCGGAAGGTTGTAGTTCAGGCTGAGTTCCGGCATAAGGAGCAGGTTTGTACTCACCTCCGCGTGATACCCGAGTCCGAGATTCACTCCGAGCTGATCCGGTATTTCGCTGCGGGTGAGCGACTGGTAATCTTCGCTGGGATCCTGATAGGTTCCGTCGATAAGCCGCTGGTAGTTGTAGCCATGACTCACAAAGAAGCCGCCGAACAATGCCTTGAGCTTCGGTCCTGCAAAGAGGTACTGCGATAATCCGGCTTGCGCCTCACCTTCTTCAAACTCACGCCCGAGATTCTGGGAGTTAATGATTCCGAGCTTCCCGGAAAGCATGAACGTATCGTTGAGCGAGAAGTCGTAGCCCACAGAAAAGCGGGTAAACGGATTGTCGAGCACCTGATATACCATGCCTGCGGATGCGGTCAGATAATTGCCCATGTCCAAGGCAACTTCCCTGTCTTCCTGGGCAAATACCCCGTAACTGCCAAGAAACGCGCATACAATGACAAGGAAAACTGTCTTTCTCATACTATTCCTCTTTGTTTGTCCGGCCCGACTTCCGCGGGCAGTGTTGTTCGAGCCGGAGCAATGGTTGGCGCGCCTCCGTTGACACGGCGGGAACGTACCGCTCTAATGCCGGTGTAATGACCGACCCTGCAGCGGCTACCTCGCGCGTACACGAGACCCCGGCAATTCTGGTTTATATATCGACTGCGGAGTGCAGCGTCTGTACCGCATTGTTGCCGAAAATTCGAACACTTCTTGACAGCCGCTTTCCCCGAATGGAATTGCTGCATGTGCTGATTGACGACGCGCCTGAGCTTGCCGACCGGTTTCTCGTTACCGCCGTTCCCACGGTGATCGGGTACTTTGCCGGGCGTGAGCATGTACGGAAGGTACGGGTGTTCGGCATAGAGGAACTGGCCGAGGCCTTAGCACGCCCCTATTCGCTGATGTTCGATTCAGATGATGTTCGATTCAGATGAACGCGGGATGGCATGTAATGCAGGGCTCGCAGGGTGTATCCCCCGGCGGACCGGAGGTCAGCTCTCCTGAGCTTAACGCATGCGCTGCATAACGCGTTCGACGGTTACGGCGTCTGCGCCATTGGGTTGGGGGCACCGTCCCGCGGCAAACGCGGAGACACTTTCTGCAAGGCACGCCGCGTGTGAGCGCAACCAGCCGATATGCGCCTTTGGACTCGGAAAGCGCCTCGCAGGCTCAGGGTAGCGTCGGCCGGTTTGCAGGGCCTGCCATCCGCGCAGAGAATCCTCGCTTCGATAGTATTCGAGATAATCGGCGGATGTACTGTGAAACCGTACCGCGCCGTCCGTTCCGTGAAGCTCGAATCCGAGCTCATCTTCGGTTCCCGTTGCGATTTTGCTGGCTTCGAGACTGCCGAGCGCCGCCTCGTTACTCCCCGGAAAGGTCGCGCGGATCAGCGCTACCACCGCATCCTCGGTATTGACCGGCTGAATGCCGCCGTCGGAAGCGGGGCGGGAGGCGAAGGCGGTGCTTGTCTCCGCCGTGACAGAGGTATAATCCGCCCCGAAAAATGCAAGCAGATCAATAAGATGGGAGGCGAGATCGGCGATCACCCCGCCGCCGTAATCACTGCTGAGTTTCCAGGAAAGCGGCGTTTCGGGATTCGCATTTCCACTGTGAAGGTAGGTTGCACGAAAGGAAAGGATTCGTCCGAGAGCTCCCGAGTGAACAAGTTCAGCCGCACGCATCGTAGCCGGCAGAAAACGCCACTGAAAGGTCATACCGACCCGCTGCCGAAGCATATCACCGTACTGGCGTTCGAGAGCGACAGCCTGCGTTATGTCTCCTGTCAGGGGCTTGTCGCTGTAGACGAACTTCCCATTGTCGAGTGCCAGGCGCAGTGCGTGCGCGTGCTCGCTGTTCGGCGTGCAGACGTGCACGAGATCAATGTCATCGGACGTGCAGAGTGCTTCCGGGTCGGTTCCGGCTCGTGCGCCGGTTCGTTGAGCCGCCTTACGGGCAGTCTCATTCCGCGAGGTTACCACGTGCCGGAGCTCGGTGTTTACCGGCAGGTCGTAATACCACTTCAGGTTCTCATGGGCCCAGGCGTGTACCTGCCCGATTGCGCCGAACCCGATAATGCCGACTCCGAGTGTCGGCGTGTGTTCGCGGGGGTCGCTTTTTGTGTCTGTCTGCATATCCGGGTCTTTCTCCTTTGCATGCATCTGTTGCGCGCAAACGATGTCGCCGCAGGTACCGGGCGTTGCCGATCTGCTCCGGCGCTATTCCTTTTCCGTCCCGAAAACCGATTTCGGCCACGATTTCGGACGTGGATACGAAAGTCGGTCAATAACCTCGACGTTCGCATATCCATCGAACCCATCGAGTGTTACAACGCCGCCTTTGCCGAGGTCGATCCAGCAGTCCGAGGCGATAATTGAATCCTCGCAATAGATAGTATCCATGGATGCGATAATGTGCACGGTCCTGTTCTCTGCGATCGGATACTCGTTCAGGTACGTGCACAGAATGCGCACCGGGCTCTGGCTTACGAAGGGAATTTCGATGCCGTCGACGTACTCTTCCTCGAGAGCGGTGTGGTCGAACTCGGAGTCGCCATGGCGGTACTTTGCGGCCGACTGGTGCGCATCGTAGATAATCGGAGCGGTCACGTGATTAACCGTGAACCGCTTCGTTTCGCGAATATTCGCGTACGTTCCGCGTGGGACGGTGGTCGGGCGCAGAACGAATCCGAGGAGCGGTGGATTGCTTCCGAGATGTGCAACACTTGAAAAGATCGCCACGTTGGTGTGCCCGTCCGCTCCGCGGGTTGCAATCAGATTTGCCGACTTGAAGCCGGTGGCGCTGTTCGCCAGATTAATCCGGTGTACTTTGTCGAGCGAGGCTATCCGTTCTGCATCGAATGTCTGCATCGCCTACTCCGCTTTGCTGCGGTTGTAGGCGCTCACAAGCGCTCGTACACCGGCAAGATCAATATTAGCATCGCGCCCGGCACCCCAGTACAGCTCGCCGTCATGCGCTTCGATCTGAACGTAGGCGATTGCCTCGGTATCGGCGCCCTGTCCGACTGAGTGTTCGTGGAAGTCGGTCAGCCGGAAGTCCCGCCAGCCTTCCTCTTCCATCGCATGGACGAACGAGCTGATCGGGCCGTTTCCGTCACCTTCGATTTTATGCTCGCTGTCGTCGTAGAGCACGCTTGCCCGGCAATGGAGCATTTGTTTACTCATCGGCGACCTGTCTTCACGGTTGCCGCCGGATTCGTCGCCTGAGGCATCATCAACATAGGAAAAAGAAATCCGCTTCAGGGCCATGGGTGTTTCGACCTGCAGGAACTCCCGTTCAAAGGCGCCGTAGATTTCCTTGCTCGTCAGCTCCCTCCCGAGCTTGTCGGCGATGCGGTTCGCCGTCGCACCGAGATCGGCCTGCATTGAGCGGGGAAGGTCAAGTCCGAGATCGCGCTCGAGTACATGAGCGACGCCGCCCTTTCCGCTCTGACTGTTAATTCGCACGATGGACTCATAGGTACGACCGATATCCTTGGGGTCGATAAGGAGGTACGGAACTTCCCACGGCGTTTCGGCGTCAACGCCTCCTTTGCGACGGTCCATACCTTTCTTGATCGCGTCCTGATGGGAGCCGGAGAACGCCGTAAAGACGAGTTCACCGGAGTACGGTTGTCGCGGCGGGACACTCATACGTGTCGTCCGTTCGTAAATGCTTCGAATGCGCGGTATGTCGCTCAGGTCAAGTCCCGGATCAATGCCGTCGGCAAGCCGGTTGAGCGCAACAGTGATTATATCGAGGTTACCGGTGCGTTCCCCGTTCCCGAACAGGGTGCCCTCTACTCGCTCACCGCCGGCCATAAGTGCAAGCTCGCAGGCGGCGGTTCCTGTTCCGCGGTCGTTATGCGTGTGCGTGCTTATGATCGCCGACTCCCGGTTTTTCATGTTCCGGCAGAACCATTCGATCTGGTCGGCGTGCTTGTTGCAGGGAATCCACTCGACGGTGTCGGGAAGGTTCAGGATAATCTTGTTCTCGGGGGTCGGCTGCCAGACATCCATAACCGCTTCACAGACTTCGAGCGCGTAGTCTGTCTCGGTGTCGGAGAAGCTTTCCGGCGAGTACTGCAGGCGAACGTTAGTCCCCTCGAGCGTAGGGATAAGATCTCGGACCACGGTCGCCCCATGCACCGCGAGCTGCTTGATCTCTTCCTTGCCGGTGTTAAACGTTACCTTTCGCTGCAGTTTCGAGGTGGCGTTATAAAGATGAAGGATGATGTTTTTCGCTCCGACGATACTGTCGAATGTGCGGCGAATGAGGTGGTCGCGGCTCTGGGTTATTACCTGAATCCAGACATCGTCGGGCACGCGGTTCTCGTCGATCAGGCGACGGACAAAGTCGAAGTCGATCTGTGAAGCCGAAGGGAAGCCGACCTCGATTTCTTTGAAGCCGATCTCCACGAGGAGATTGAACATCTCCATCTTTTCCTCGACGCTCATGGGAATCGGCAGGGCCTGATTCCCGTCGCGAAGGTCAACGCTGCACCAGATTGGTGCGCGGTCTATCGTCTTCGACGGCCATGTTCGATCCGGAAGATCGACGGTTTCAAATGGACTGTACTTCGCCATGGTTTCCTCCTGGTATTATGCGTTCCGCCGGTATTCCCGGCGGCATCTTCTGGACACATGCCGGAAAAAAAAAGCCCGCTGTCGAAGAACTTCGACAGCGGGCTTTCCGCCGACACGCGCGGCGTTGCAAGGCCTGGCCTACGCCACGCACGAAGTCCTTCCGAAGCGCTCGGGCTTCAGTAGAGCGAGTAGAAGGGACAACAAGAGTGCGAGGTCGAGCTGCAATGCCATATTCATAATCTGTTGGCTTGAAACTATAGCGCAGTGCTGTACGGGTTCGTCAAGTAGCACTGTTGAGAAAATTGTCAGAACCTGCCCCTGGTGCGACCACTTACGGTAATAGCGTAGATGAACTCGCTTTCGTCATCGCTGACAAGTTCGTACGCGACATAGCGGGCGCTAGCTCCCAACGTAACATCACCGAGGGCAAGCGTAGTTCCGGCGCTTGCGAACGGCGCGTGACGCAGTTCGTTTGTCACACGGTAGCCCAGCCCGGCCTCCGGTCTCAGACTTGCCGTTTCTCCGAGCGATATGCGATGTCCGGCGTTCATAGATGTATCGAGCCCGAAATAATCATCCGCCTCCTGTGCGTTCCGGTAGAATGCGGAATTCCGCCACGTTAGCCACACATTCACATGGGTATTCAGAGCAGCCTGCACCTCAAAGAAAGTACCATCCTGCGTGACGCCTGTTCCGACCCCCGCATCGTAGGAAAACTGCGGGTAATCCTCTGCAGCGAGTTGAACGCCGCCCCACACAAGAATTGCCATTGCCATCATTCCGATCAATACTGCATGTCCCGATCGCTTCATCTGCTATTCTCCCCTTCTCATCCATCCGAATATGATCGAAGGTATCACGGTATGTGCGCTCCCGCCAGCTGAGTCCGCACCGGCCGGCAACCGCAGATGTGAGTGGCGGAGGTTGCGGCAGCATTGACCTGCATTCTGAATCGATACTAATTTATCGAGCTATGGCTGATACACGAATACTTGCGCCGCGGTTTGAACGTGCCCTGGTGATTGAGAATCCGCATCCGAAGCTCGACAAGGAGCTCGAGCGGCAGGGAATTGCTGTTGAACGACTCTCCGACTCGGAAGTAAAGGACCGGGAGTATGTAAAGCAGCGCCTGCGCGAAGGGCAGCACGACCTGCTTTTCAAGCGCAGCCGCTTCATCGTGGATGAGTCGGTACTCAGCGCCTCGGAACGACTCGCAGCGGTAGTGTTGTGCTGTATCGGCGATGATTCGGTGGACAAACAAGCGTGTGCAGACCAGGGGGTGCTGGTTCTCAACGACCCGGTGAGCAACGGCCGTTCGGTCGCCGAGATGGTAGTCGGAGAGATGATTCTTCTCGCTCGCCGTATTATTCCGGCGCATGAAGCAGGGCGCAGTCATATGTGGACGAAGGGAAGCCATGGCCGCCATGAACTGCACGGCAAAAACGTGTCCGTTATCGGGCTTGGGAATATCGGAAGGCAGGTGGCCCGCCTTGCCGACGCCTTCGGCATGCACGTATCTTTCTACGATCAGTCGGAGCTTGCTCGCGAGGTGGGGCTCGCCTTCGGGTGGCATTCGTGCTCGACGATCCATGAAGCGTTTCGTAGTGCGGATGTGGTCACGCTTCACCTGTCCGCCGAGGACCCTGAGGGGCAAAGCAACGAAGGGCTTCTGAGCGAGGAGCATCTGCGGGAGTTCGGTGCGGATCGTCCCGCAGGAAGTCCAAGGCTGTTTGTGAATGCCGCCCGGGGTTTTCTCTACGACCCGGAAGAACTGAAGCGTGCCGTGAGGGACGGCTGTATCGGCGCTGCCGCGGTGGATGTCTTTCCGAACGAGCCGAGCGGGTCCGACGATTCGTGGCATAATCCATACGCGGATATGCCCGAGGTCACTACCACTCCGCATATCGGAGCAGCAACCGAGGATGCGCAGCCGCGGATTGCTGAGCATGTGGCAACTTCGGCCCAGTTATTGAACCTGCACGGCACCGTCCGCGATACGGTGTTCAGTCCAAGGGTATCCATTGGTCTTGATTCGCGGCCCGATTACTGGGCGCTTGCTGTTGTCCACAGTGATTCACGCGGAACTAAGAAAGCGATTAGCGACATAATCTTCGAGGCCGGCGCCAACAATATTGAATCAACGCATCGGGACTTTCCCCGATACGGCATAGCCTACGACTTGAGCGCGATCGATGCTCCACTCGACGATGCGACGCTCGAAACGCTGGTTGCAAGGGCCTCTGAACTCTCCGGAGATGAGCGGGCAATTCGCTCCATCAGACAGTTTCCGGTGCGGCACGAGGAGTAGTGAGCCATGAACGAAAGGGCCAGTGAAAGCATTCAACAGACACTCGGGGAGTTCTCCGACCGCCTCGATACAAGGGAGGTGCTTCTCGAAAATGGTGCGGTTGATTCCGCCGGAGCTCTTTTCAGGAAGGTACTGCCCGAGGGCACGTGGCTTGTCGCCTTTGATGAGCGCACGCGGGAAGTTGCCGGCGAGCGGGTTCTCAGCTCACTTGCTCGCGCGGGGGTCGACGTACATCCGCTCGATCTCGGCAGGCAGGATGCGGGCGGGAGCGGAAGTGCTGGTGGAGCCGACCAGCTGGAGCACGCCCCGGTGTGTGACGATGCGAGCATCCGGCGGTGTATGGAAGCGATGAAAGCGGCCGGTGCGGTCGCGGCTGTAGCGGTCGGAAGCGGCACAATCACCGACATTGTGAAAATGGCTGCCTATCGCACCGGTATTCCCATGGTCGTAGTGGCAACCGCACCGAGCATGAACGGCTACACCTCGGCGATCAGTGCGATTCTCAGCGACGGCGTCAAAACAACTGTCCCCTGCCGTCCTCCGAAAGCGGTGATCGCCGACACCGACGTGCTTGCAGCCGCTCCGATGCGCATGATTCAGAGCGGACTCGGCGACCTCCTGTCGAAACCGGTTTCGAATGCAGACTGGGCTGTTTCCGCCTACCTCGGTCTCAGCGAACACTCGACCGATGCCGCCCGCATTATCGAGCGAAGCTCTGATCTGCTCACCGGCGTGGCCCCGAAGCTCCCGCAACGTGACAGTGAAGCGGTCGGCAATCTCACGGCGACCCTGATCCTGTCGGGATTCGCCATGAGTGTAGCCGGCGGTTCTTCCCCTGCTTCCGGTGGTGAGCACCTTATCAGCCATTACATCGATATGACGTCTATTGCCGCCGGGACGCCCCACGATTTCCACGGCTGCCAGGTGGGCGTCGGCACGATCGCCTCCGCGACGCTGTATGAACATCTCTTTACGATAAGAAGTGAGGAGATTGATGTTTCGGCACTCTGCAGCCGGTTGCCCGACTGGAGCGATTACGCGGCGCTGCTGTCGCGGCGCTTCGGAGGTTTGTATGACGCGGTGGCGACCCATGCAAAGGCCGCCTATCCCGACCGTGATACGCTCGTCGCCCGCCTGACCTCAATCCGCGATAACTGGGACGATATCCTTTCGAAGGCGGGAACACTGCTTCGCTCCGCAGACAGCATTGAAGCGGAACTGGCCTCGGCCGGGTGTCCGACACGCTTTTCTCATATAGGCGTGGACCCGCAGCGGGCATACAAAGCAATCGCGCATTCGAAGGATATTCGAAGCCGCTACACGGTACTGCACTTAGCGTGGGAGCTCGGAATACTTGAAAAACAGGCCGAACGCATCGCTGCACATCTCTCAGGCGACTGACCTGCGGCCAGATATCCGCTCCCGGAGTGCCCCGCTTGTCAGAAGTCTCGGAGGCCGCGTACCCTCGTACTTGTGAATACACTGCAGAACCTGACACTTACGGCGCTCCTTGAGCGAAGTATCACAACATATTCGGATTATCCGGCACTCACCTATGTGGATGCCGAACCAATGACCTTCAAAGAACTCGGAAGAAACGTTACACGCGTTTCGAAGGCGCTCTCGCAGCTGGGAGTCCAGCGGGGAGACCATGTGGCAATTCTCAGTCAGAACATGCCCACATGGCCGGTTGCCTATTTCGCAGTCGCTACGATGGGAGCCGTCGTGGTTCCTGTGCTTCCCGATTTCTCCAAAACCGAAGTCGGCAATATTCTCGAGCACGCCGGGGCAACCGTGGTATTCGCATCCAAGCGCCTGTCGAGCAAGCTGCCGGCCAATAATACGCGCCGCGTCATACGGCTGGACGACTTCGACGGCCTTCCCGAGCTTGACGAAGAGCCGGGAGACTGGGAGCAGCCGGCTTGGCAGCCTGACGAAGAGGATCTCGCCGCGATTATTTATACAAGCGGTACCACCGGCAATTCCAAAGGCGTTATGCTCACGCACAGGAACCTTGTGAGCAACGTTGAAGCCTCGCGACCGATTGCCGAAATCGAACCCGGTGAGGCATTGATTTCCATTCTTCCGCTGGCGCATACCTACGAGTGCACGATCGGCATGCTTGTGCCCCTTTCGGCGGGCGCGCACATTAACTACCTTCCGGTTCCGCCGGCACCCTCGGTACTTATGCCCGCGCTTTCGAAAGTTCGCCCGCATGTGATGCTGTCGGTGCCGCTTATTATATCAAAGATCTATCGAATGCGTGTGCTTCCGAAGCTTCAGAGCAAAGCGGTGCTCCGTGCGGCTATGAAGCTTCCCCCGGTTCGAAAACTTCTTCATCGTGCTGCCGGAAAGAAGGTCATGCAGACGTTCGGAGGACGCCTGCACTTTTTCGGTGTCGGAGGTGCTGCGCTTGCTCCCGACGTGGAGCGCTTCCTGAGGGATGCGAAGTTTCCCTATGCGGTCGGCTACGGCCTGACCGAGACTTCCCCTCTTATTGCCGGATGTGGTCCGAAGGAGACTGTCTACCGTTCGACCGGTCCTGCCATAGAGGGCGTTACGGTGCGTATAGCCGAGCCGGATCGGAAAACCGGCGAAGGTGAAATTCAGGTGTCCGGCCCCAACGTTATGCGCGGATACTACCGCGACGATGAACGAACCCGCGAAATGTTTACCGAAGACGGCTGGTTTCGAACCGGCGATCTCGGCATTATGGATTCGCGGGGGAATGTGTTCATCAAGGGGCGACTCAAGAACATGATACTCGGGCCGAGCGGGGAAAACATCTACCCTGAAGAACTTGAAGCGGTCATAAACGCCCAGCCTATGGTCGCCGACAGTCTCGTCATGCGCGACGGAGATTCTCTTGTTGCCCTTGTGAACCTTGATTTTGAGGCGTTCCGTGAGCATATCCGCTCCGGCGAATCGCCCGAAGACTCCGCTTCCGGAGAAATCGATACGGAAACGCTGCGTGCGCATGCACAGCGCTATCTCGACGAGATTCGATCGACGGTGAATGCAGAGTTGAGTTCGTTCGCCCGCATCTCTCGCTTCGATGTGCAGGTGGAGCCGTTCGAGAAGACGCCCACAATGAAAATTAAACGCTATCTCTACGAAGCTCATCTCGGAAAGGAGTAGCGTACCGGTGAGTACCTCGAGACAAGCCGGGGGCGGGCAGAACATATGGAATGCCTCGCACATTGTTGACAGCTTCCGCCGGAAAGAGCCGGCACGCGGCCTCATGGAATTCGCGGCGACCAACCTTGCAGCCGACTCGACGATTCTCGATATCGGCTGTGGAGCCGGGCGGCACACGGTACCGCTGGCAATGCTTGGGCACGACGTGACCGGCATAGACACCGCATCTGAAATGCTCGCTGCCGCACGCGATTATGCGGGCCGGGAACAGGTTTCTTCACGGTGCACGTTGCTCGAGGGGCCGATGGACGAGTTGCCGGTCGAAGACAGCGGGTACGACTTGATCGTTTCTCACGGAGTCTGGAATCTCTCGAGAAGCGAAGAAGAGTTCCGTGCGGCGGTACGTGAGGCGGCACGGGCTGCCCGGGACGGTGGTGCTCTGTATCTTACGACCTTCTCGCGGAATACACTGCCGCCGCATGCCCAGCCGGTTGCCGGAACGCGCTATATATTTACCGACTTCAACAACGAACCGCAGTGCTTTCTTACCGCTGAACAGCTGTGCGAGGAGCTGGCTGAAGCAGGATTTCATCGACCCGACGGGTCTCTACCGGAGGAACTTAACCGCCCGGCCTGGTGGGAGAGTGGGCCACCGGCTTCCGGTGGGCGCCTGCCGATTTCGCGGCCGAAGCGCCCGGTTCTGTATGACGGGGTGTGGTACCGGAGAAGGTAGAAGAGTGCTTCGGTGGGAGCAGGCATGCCACTTGCCGTCCGGACCTCTCACAGCCTACCTTCACAGACGGACGGGAAGATATGGCAAAACATCGACATGTGGACTATCTGCTTATCGGCGGTGGACTTGCTTCGCTTCGAGCGATAGAAGGCATTCGTCGTGTCGACCGCCGGGGGAAAATCCTGCTGGCCGGCGAAGAAACATGGCCGCCCTACCATAGGCCTCCGCTTTCAAAGGGTATTATCACCGGGGAAGTTTCGCCAAAAGAGATACTCGGCGAGCGTCGCCGCTTCTACTGGAAGAACCGCGTGCGGGTGTGGCGGGGAAGCTGTGTTACCGGGCTCGATCTCTCCTCTGAGAAGCCTGTCTCAACATTCTCCGATGGAACCAGGGTTTCCTTCGACCGTGCTCTGTATGCGACCGGCGGGCGGGCGCGCCGGCTTGATCTTGCGGGCGAAGAGGAAGCCGGGGTGACAGTGCTGCGCACGCTCGATGATGCGATCGGCGTACGCACAGCGGTAGCTCGTGGCAACGGTGCGGTGGCAATCGTGGGCGCAGGCTTTATCGGTGCTGAGCTTGCCGCTTCGCTCGTGCAGGCCGGGGCAACGGTGGATCTTATCGAAGCGCGCGACGAAGTCTGGCCGCAAACGGCTCCGGCTGCGTTGCGGCGGTATATACGCACGTGGTTGGGTAACCGGGGTGTGGGGGTTTACACCGGAAACACGATCCAGCGTCTCGATTCCAGTGCCCGAAACAGACCCGGTGCAGTTCCTGCGAGTGGCGGGGTCGCGCCGCATTCTGTCCTTCTGTCCACGGGCGCCCGTGTAGAGGCGGATCTGGTCTGCGTCGCCGCCGGTATTCTGCCGAACACCGAGGTGGCAGAAGAAGCCGGCCTTACCGTCGACAATGGAGTCGTTTGCGATGCGACCCTTCGGACAAGCGACTCGCGCATTTATGCCGCAGGCGATGTCGCGAGTATTCCCGATCCTCTCAGTGGTCGGCATCGTCGTGTAGAACACTATAACGTCGCCGAGTACTCCGGCCTGCTTGCCGGAGAGAACATGGCACGCGATCGCACTGCCTCGGTAAAGAGCACGTCTATTCCCTCGGACTACGACTTTCTCGCTACGCTCTGGTCGGATATCGGTTCACTGCACGTCGAATCCGCGGGTGATGACTCGGACGCACAGTGGTCAGTTGAGCGCGGTACCCTTGAGCCTTCAGGCAATCCCGGTCCGTGGATGGCGTTCGGTATGTCCGGCAATCGAATCGTCGCCTATTACGCACTTAATGCTGCGCGCGCCGACATATCCGCCGCGCAGTTACTGATAAGAAATAAGGTCGATGTTTCGACGGCGTCTGATGCGTTGCGTGACACCACAGTGCCGCTGTCCGCTACCGCCGGAGACCTTCTGAAGAACCGGTAAGAGTCTCCGGCCCGAATGGCTGTCAGATCCGGCCGTCGCCGAAACGCTCGTTGAAATACGTAAGTGTCAGGTCGTCGGCGTCCGGCAGGTCGTCGTGACCGAAGTCCGGATACACGATAACCTCCTTCTCGCATGCCATCCTGTTGTACGCGGCAAACTGGGTCGAGGGCAGACATGCTTCATCCTGTAGACCGGTAAGCATTCGTACGGTACCACGTATCCGCTCGGCGAGGTATTGCACATCGATATAGCCGAGGGTATGAAAGAATGCGTCCACAAACTCGTGGCGCGGATCCCGGCGTTTGAAGTAGTGGCGTATCTCTTCATATGCGCTGCCTCCCGTTTCCATTTCATGACTGCGGCGGAAATCGCAGAGAAACGGGTAGATCGAGACTGTGTGCCGTACCCGGGGTTCGAGTGCCGCGCACGCAAGCGCAAGCGCTCCTCCCTGGCTGGCCCCGAATGTACCGAGCTGCCCTTCATTCACTTCGTCGAGGGACGCGACAACGCGGGCAAGTGCAACTGTGTCGAGATACACCGAGCGGTAGAAAAGCGCTCCAGGCCCGCTTTCGACACCGCGTATAATGTGGCCTCGAACCGTTGGTCCGGCCATGCCACCACGCCGCTGCGGGGAGGTGTCGTCGACCGTCATGCTCGTGGCGGGGGCGGATATGCCGGGGTCGGTCGACTCGCCCCCCTGACCGCGGACATCCATGGCCGCTACGGCAAATCCCTCAGCGGCATATGGCAGCAGTCTGCTCCAGGCCCCTGCGTTCATGGTGTAGCCATGGAATTTCAGCAGGGCAGGAACGGGTCGACGGTCGGCTGAGCGCGGGATTGCAAGGCGGGCGTGAATGCGTGCTCCACCGACGGAGGTGAAGTACAGTTCATAGCAGTCGGCAGACGAAATTGGTATCTCCGCGCGGGTGTACGCGGCCGAGTACCCACTCTCCTGTTCGTGTCTGTCGAGCGCTTCGAGGGCCTTCGCCCAGTACTCGTCGAAGTCTTCCGGTCGGGGGCTGCATCCGAAGTACGATTCAAGCTGGTCACGGGGCATGTCGATCTGTGACATGCCCAGCAGTGTAGCAGAAATGAACGCGGACGACTTCCCTGCGCCCGCCTGGTATTCGCGGGCCGGGAGGGGGTGCCAGGGTCGGGCCGGGCGGTTCCCGTGCCGCGCGGTTCCCAGGGCCGGATACGTCAATGATATCCTGCTTGGGCGGTATCCGGCGCCGTGTTGCTATGGGCTGATCGTGGTTGCCGGCAATCGCGGCGCTCGCAGGAGCGTAACCCTCGGGATAAAGTAAGGATCGTCGGAGGAGAAGGGAAGATTGTACTTCTCGTCAACTGGCTGCAGGGGTCGATCCTCGCGTTCCTCGTATGTCCCTGTAAACGGTTGTCCGCCTGCAGTCTTAACGTGCTCCCGGTCCCCTGTTGCGATGACTTCGCCACCACCTTCGTAGGAGTGTTGAGGAAGCTCGGGCGCTTTTTCCTCTGCCTCTGCCGAATAGAATCGTCCGCTCTGCGAAAGCGCAAGAGGGGCCAACGATAGCCGTTCTAGCGGCTGATCAGTCCTTCGCAGCTCATACTCGACCTGTCGGTGAAAATCCGCGGCATATTCAGGCACCGACGGGTACTGGTGAAAAGCGGCAGGCAAGCCGGTGATCGGGTTCATTGCAAACTCGTCGATCGTTGCAGGCCGGTTATCCCAGCGGTAGCGCCCGAACCAGCTGATTGTCGGCTCAATCGGGTCAAGACTCACGCTGGGCGTGGGTTCATCCGGTTCAAGAGCCGGGCCGACGGTGGGGGCAGTCGGCTCAACGCCCGCGCCGGCAGCGGGGCTTTCGGTATCCGGGGAATCGAGGATTTCGCTGCCGAGTACTTCCGGCCGAAGCGGGGCCGGTTCTATTGCCTGACTGCGAGCCTCTCTCTGTTCAATTGCCGCCTCACCGAAATACAGCTCTTCGGCGAGCTCATGAGCGTAACGTTCATCGGCAAATTCGTCCCTGACGCCGCTCCAGTAGTCCGCCCATATTTCCGAGACATTGACTCCGAGCACCTCGGTATCGGGCTGATCCTCGTCCGATCGTTCGTAAGGTGCACCGTTTTCGTCCTCACCCTCGTCCTCATCGTTGCGTCGATCGTATGTCATTGGTACCGCCCGGTCCTCACCCGACCAGACACTTGTGACCGTATAGTCGGAGAATCCGACGAACCAGCCGTCGGTGTTCAGGTCGGTTGTACCGGTCTTGCCGGCAACCGTGGTGTCGTCGAGACGAGCGCGCGCTCCGGTTCCCTCCTCGACCGAGGAACGAAGCATGTCCCGCATAATATATGCAACATCCTCATCAATTACCGAGCTGACTTCAATATCAGCTTCATAGATTGTTTCATCGTCCTCATTCACGATTTTCTCAATGGCGTACGCCTCGCCCTGGAGCCCAGCGTTCGCGAACGGCGCATATGCGCTCGCCATCTCCATCGGCGTAACACCTTCTTCGAGTCCTCCGAGCGCGAGAGAATAATGATCTGCGTGTCCATCTTCTTCGGTAAATGAATCAAAGCCGAACTGCTTGATATGCTCGAACGCAGATTCAATGCCGATTTCACCGGCAACCCGTACCGCCGGCACGTTCAGTGAGCGGGCAAGCGCTTCGCGAAACGACACGATGCCACGGTAGCGGTTATCGAAGTTTCGCGGCCAGACTTCCCGGATGTCCGTCTCGCCGGGTTCCTCCACTGCAGGACCAGGTCCCGAACTCGAGCCGAAGCCTGCCGTAATGGTCGTTGATTGCTCCTGGTCCTCTGTAACCGGCACCGAAATCGGCATATCGTTTACCATCGTTCCGGGGTGGTACCCGCGCTTCGAGAGCGCAGCAGAATAGATAAACGGTTTAAATGCGGACCCCGGTTGTCGTGTTGTCATTGTAGCGCGATTGTACGCGTCGCCGCCCCGACCCCCGACCATGGCCCGAACGGCGCCGCTGCGGGAGTCCATGCTTACAAGCGCTGCCTGCGGCTGCAGCCTGTTAATCGGCTCCTCCTCGTCTGTGACCGTCGGGAGCACCTCGTCTTCAAACCCTGCCTCAATGGCTCTTTCAGCCTCTTTCTGTTTTGTACGGTTCAGCGTTGTATGAATTTCGAGATCGTGCTGATACAGGTTCTCACCGTCGAACTGATCGAGAAGTGTTTCGCGCACGTGTGCGATGAAATCCGCGGCAAGGTCTTCGCGTTCTCTCGGCGAGACGATATCCGGCTCTTCCGCCCGCGCTTCAGCCGCTTCCTCGGTGCTTAAGAACCCTTCGTTTTCCATTGCCGTGAGCACCACCGAGAGTCGGCGCCGGGCCCGTTCGGGGTTAGTCAGCGGATTATAGTGCCGCGGTGCCCGCAGCGAACCGGCGAGCATTGCAGCCTCGGCAGTGCTCACCTCCGCTACCGATCTATCGAAAAACCGCTGTGAAGCCGCCTCAATGCCGGTTGCGCCGCCGCCGAAGTAGACCTCGTTCAGGTACATTTCAAGGATTTCATCCTTCCCGTACCGGCGTTCCATCTGCAAAGCCAGGTAGCTTTCGGAGATCTTGCGCGTTATGGTGCGCTCGCGGGTCAGATAGAGCGTACGGGCAAGCTGCTGGGTAATGGTGCTTGCTCCCTGAACAATTCGTCCTGTGCGCAAATTGATCCAGGCAGCGCGAATGATCCCCCGCAGATCCAGCCCTCTGTGCTTATAGAATCTTCGGTCTTCTATTGCAACAATCGCGTGTATCACCGCTTCCGGAACATCATCTATCGAGACGTGAACCTGCTCCTCTTCGCGCAGCAGTCCAAGTTCTTCGCCTTCCGAGTCGAGAACAACCGGACCCTGTTCGGCGGACTCGTATTCCTCGAGTTCCGGCGTGGCCGCAATAATGCGGTAGACCATTATGCCGACCGTTGCTACAGATAGCATCGCTATCGCTGCGAAGGCGATTATAGCAGTGTGTAGTATTCTCCGGCGGAGTATGAAATGTGATGGCTTCACTGGCTAAGGATCCCCTTTCAAAATAATCGTGGAGCGCAAAGAAAAACAAACGCAGCGGCCCGTTCATTAGAAAGCGAACCGCCGCATACCCCCACGGTACGTGTGGTCAGGGCATCCCCATACATGGTTAATATACCAGCAATTCGTACGCCTGTGCAAATTTACGACAAGGGTACTATGATAGATATCGCATGAAAGGCATCGTCTTACGGGTACTGCAACTGCTGTTCATAGCCATATACCGGATGGTGGGGTCGACTATCCGGATTGTCGATAATCCGATTTCTTCAGTCCGCGCCTATCACCGCCAGGGCTACCGGGTTATGTTCGCCATCTGGCATGAGTTCTCGGTAATCGGTATGTACTGGTACCGACGGCGCGACAGCGGAGGACTCGTTGACGATTCGTTCCGGGGGGACATTCTCGCGGGAGTACTGCGGCATTTCGGTATCACTGATTTTCGGGTCAAAAGCGGCCGTCCTGGTACGGGGCGCAGCCGGAGTGTTCCTGCGTTTATCAAATTTGTGAAAGAAGGGCATGACGGTATGATAGCCATGGATGGTCCCTTTGGCCCCGCACGTATCGGAAAACCAGGCATTATTCATATTGCCGGGCGCAGTAACGCGCTTATCGTTCCCATTGGAGCATACTTCAGCCATGCAATTCCCATCCGGCGGCGGTGGGACAATTACCAGATTCCATTACCGGGCAGCCGGTTGCATCTTGTTCTCGGCGATCCCATAGAGATTCCGGCCGATTTCCGAACCCGAATCGAGGAACTGCTTGAGAAACTCAATGACGCGACGAACAGGGCTACCGAAGAAGCTGAACGCCTCGGACGGGCCTATCGCCAACGCCGCTCCCACCGCGCATCGGTTTGACATACGTGTGACCGGCAGAGCCCGCCGCGCATCGGTTTGACATACGTGTGACCGGCAGAGCCCGCCGCGCATCGGTTTGACATACGTGTGACCGGCAGAGCCCGCCGCGCCTTACGGTGAACCCGCATAGCTTTCCCGGTGGCCACCCTCCATGGTACCGGCAGACCCTGCCTGATCGAAGAACTCCGCTGTGTGGTCCATGAATGCCTCGATCGCAGGCAGGGTTCGTGCCTGTGTCAGGCATGCGGTGTACAATCCGATAGTGCCCGTGAACCGGGGGTGCTCCAGCAGACGCAGGCGGTCCCCGTAGTTTCGTGCTACCGACTCCGGTAGCACGGTTATGCCGAGTCCCGCCGACACACTGGCAACCATTGCCTCGAGCCCGCTTATCTCCAGCGAGCATTCACGCGAATGCCTGTGCTCATCAAGCCACTCGAACAGCGCCTGTTTATAGGGGCAGTGATCCGGAAAACCGATGAACGGGGCATTGAGTGCCTGCTGCCCGGATGTGTCGTTGTGTCGGCCGACGAGCACGAGTGATTCCTCACGAAGCTTGTAGAAAAAGATATCGCTGTCCTCACTGTTCTCTTCGACAATTGCTGCATCGAGTTCATGGTCGCGCAGCTGTGCATGCAGACGTCTGCTGGTAGCGGTTTCAATTTGAACACTTATCTCCGGATAGTGCTCCATAAATCCCGAAATCAATGGTGCAAGCGTTGTGGATGCAAATGTATCGGTGCTTCCTATGCGGAGTACCCCGGCGGGAGTTTCGGTATCGCGTATGACCCGCCTTGCCTGGGCTATGAGTGCCAGGGCAGGCCTCGCGTAGCCGAGCAGGCTGCGGCCTGCAGGAGTGAGTTCCATACCGCGGCTTCCTCGTTCGAACAGGCGTGCGCCGACTTCGCGTTCAAGCCCGCGTATCCTGGCCGAAACGTTCGGCTGAACGTAGTTAAGTCGACGGGCCGCTTGAGAGACGGACCCGGTCTCCGCGACAGCCACGAAAATCCGTAACGACTGCGTTTCAAGGGGGAACCCATCATTCATGGTGATACAGGATAGCATTATAAATCATTATTCGATATAGGCGTGTCGCTGGTACGTTCAACCCATACGGCAATCCGGAAGGAGAAAGGAGCCGGGGATGCAGCTTCGATTGTATAAAGTGCTGTTCGTTCTGGCCTGGAGCAGTGGCTTCATCGCAGCCGACTATCTGTACCCACAGGCACACACCTCCGTCATTCTTTTCTGGAGGTATCTTGCAGCGACTGTCTCGCTGGCGATACCAATGCTGGTACTCCGCCGTGGAACGTGGAATCCGCGCTCCTGGTGTAGAGCTCGCAGGAAAGGGCTCATACGGGCGGCGCTTGTCGGTGTAATAGCCCATACGGTGTGGTTATACGCGGTTATCGAGGCGCAGCGGTACGGTGTGTCACCGGGCGCGAACTCGCTCATTAACGCCGCGCAACCCCTTCTTACCGCGGCTGTCGCCCCGATTATCATTGGCGAGCCGAACAACCCCCGGGTCTGGACCGGGCTCCTGATAGCGTTTGCCGGCGTTGCATTAACCGTGCAGGACGGGATTTCGGCCGGCGGCTCGCTTGCCGCCCACCTTATTCCGGTCATTTCGGTTGTTGCCATGACCACAAGTGTCATACTCGAACGGGCTTCTTCGAGAAGCTCCTCGAGAAGCTCCTCGAGAAGCTCAGGGCGCAGGGAACCGGAACTGCGCCCTGCGGAATCACTGCTCGTACAGTCAATTGGCGCCTGCGCAGCCGCCGGACTGATTATGCTCGTTGTGCGCCCAGCCCCGGTACAGGTTAACGCGGGCTTTATCGCGGCTATGGCCTGGGTAACGTATATTCCCTCGCTTGCCGCCTACGCGCTGCTCTGGGCGGTGCTCAGCAGAAGCAGCGCTGCCGAAACATCGAGCTTATTCTACTTCTCCCCGCCGGCCACGCTTGTAATGCAGGCAGTGGTGCTCGGCACGCCGGTACTGCTCTCGGAGGTTGCGGGGGCAGTGGTTGTTGCCGCCGGTGTTGCGTTTGCGTTCTCGAGATACAGACGACGCCTTGCGGTAAACGCTCAGCAGACCTATGCTTGATCCGCAGGGAGAGCGGATACATGCAGCACGACCGACCCGTAGTTCATATCACCGGCGCCGCCCGGGGCGTCGGATTCGCCGTTGCCCATTGGCTCACTACGAAGGGCTGGCAGGTAACAATCAGCGATAAGGATGCCGACGCCGGAGAAGATGCCGCCGAGGTGCTCGCCGGTGAAGTGCCGGTCGTCTTTCACAAGGTCGACGTACGCGAAGAGTCTGAAGCATCCGCCTGTATACATGAGATTGTGGAGCGGTTCGGCAGGCTCGACGCGCTCGTGAATAACGCCGGTATTGCCAAACCGTCGCACGGGCCGGTTGAGGAACTTTCGCTCGAGTCCTGGCGTGCTGTGGTGGACACCAACCTCACCGGAGCCTTCGTAATGAGCAAGCACGCTGTTGCGCATCTTCGGGCATCGAAGGGAAGTATCGTGAATATCGCGAGTACGCGTGCGCTTCAGTCCGAGCCGAACGGCGAGCCGTATGCGGCGAGTAAGGGAGGCATTCTTTCGCTGACCCATGCCCTTGCGATGAGCCTTGGCCCGGATGTCCGTGTTAACTCTATCAGTCCCGGGTGGATTGAAGTCAGCCACCTTCGTCCGCAATCCGAGGCACACCATGTCACGCTCCGCGAGCAGGACCACAGCCAGCACGCGGCAGGTCGAGTTGGCATGGGAAGCGACATAGGGGCAGCTGTGGCCTTTCTCATATCGCCGGATGCCGGCTTCATAACGGCGGAGAATCTTGTAGTCGACGGTGGTATGGTCCGGAAAATGGTATATAGCGAGTAGCGTAACGGGGCATTTCGGATAGACGCGTATGAGAGAGTCGGAATTTTTTGAGGCTGATGTTCAGAGCGCGCTCGAGGGTGGCGTGCCGGTCCTCGCCTTGTTTACCGCCGGGTGGTGCGGATCGTGCGAGGTATTCGAGCCCGTGTTCCAGGACGTGGTCTCGCACCTCGGCGAGTCGGTGCGCCCGGTCATTATAGATACCGATGAGCTTCCTGAACTTGCCGAGCGCTTTCGCATTACCGCTGTTCCGACAACACTGGTCATTCGAGACGACGCGTCAACAACCGTCAGCCGTGGCCCGCTCAGTCGCAGGCGCCTGCTCGCTGAATTGAAGCAACGGGGTATAGGTGCTTAACGGCTTATTTGCCATTCTTCGAACTCACATACCGTGTGGAAGCCGAGCCCGTTGTAGGCGCGGATGGCTGCAGGATTGTGGGCGCTCACGTTCAACCCGATATTATCAACGGTCGTTGCAAGTGCCTGAATAAGCGCCTGCGTGGCACAGCGTCCAAGTCCGTGGTTGCGATAGTCAGGATGCGTTGCCACGTTGCCGATAGCCGCGACCCCGTACGAAGGGGAAACGGCGTGAACGCCCGCGACGCTCACCAGACGCGCGTTACGGCGGATCCCGAAGTAAAAGCCGGTCTCAAGCATGCGCGGGTCGAACCAGTTATCTGGATAACTCACAGCGTAAAGCTCGGACAGTTCCTCCAGGTTCTGTGGGTCGAGTGCAACCGCCGGTATCCCGGTGGACCGGGGTGGCATCTGCTTGAGCACCATCTTCAGCTGTCTGCCGCGAAAGGTTCGTTCGCGACTGTTTCCAAGCGAGTCACAACAGGCGGGGCTAACGTGCATGAAGAAGCGGTCCGGCAACGCATCGGAGATTTCGTGCAGCAGCCGGGACAGCGCCTGCGTCCGCGAAGAGAGCGCAAGGACGGCGGGAGTCTCTCCTCCCCGGTATTCGAGTATCACAGCTTCGGGAGCATCCGGCGTGCCGGTTCCGTACCAGCGCGTGTACGGCCAGAAGAAGTCGTCGAGGTCGCCGAGTTCGTAGATGTGCCGCCCGACATCCCGGCGGAGTACCGATTCGATGACCGACCGGTCGGATATTTCAAAGGAGGTCATTGACGGGACTGCCCGGTTTCAGGCCTTCCGGCGCGACCCTCTACCGTTGCAATTGCTTCCTCCGGGGGCGTTCCCTCGGCGATCGCGGTAAGCAGCCTGATTTCATCCGCCCATTTTTCCGGTTGTGGCGTTTCGAGGATCATGGGCATGTCGTCACTGCGGCTGTCACGCACAATATGAACGAACCCCTCGAGCCCGATGTGGCCGGCGCCGATCGGCGCATGACGGTCCTTGTTGCTTTCGAACTCGGTCTTTGAATCGTTTAGATGCAGGCCTACAAGGTAGCGAAGCCCGATACGGCGGTCGATTTCTTCGAGAAGTGCATTCCAGCCGTCTTCGGTATGTATCGGGTGACCGGCTGCAAAGGCGTGACATGTATCAATGCAGATACCGACACGCGATGTGTCTGTTACCCGCTCCATAATTGCAGCGAGTTCCTCCACGGTCCGTCCCTTCGTGCTTCCGGCACCGGCGGTGTTTTCAAGTACGAGAACAGCCGATTCGGTATCCGATAAGGCCTGGTTCATTCCGTCGGCAATACGGTCAAGACACTCCTCGTGCCCGATTTCTCCCTTCGAGCTTCCTGGATGGAAGTTCAGATAGGGCACACCGAGCTGCTCGCAGCGGGTGAGTTCATCGGTAATTGCAGCGATCGATTTATCCCGCGTTTCATCGGCGGGTGATCCAAGATTAATGAGATACGTTGCATGGGGCAGGACCTGCGCTCCGGTATAGCCTCCGGCTGCAAGTTCTTCGTGAAAGCGGTCAATGACTTTCTGTGTGTACGCTTTCGCCTTCCACTGCATCTGGTTTTTGGTAAACATGCCAACGGCGGTAGCCTGTATTTCCCGCGCGTTAATCGGGGCGTTATATACGCCGCCGGATGCGCTTACGTGCGCTCCAATCCATTTCGCCATAGGCTCGCGAGTGTAGCAGACAGGAGCTGCCCGCCGCTACCGCGCCCGTGCCGCGCGGCGAGCCGGTAACCGCATAAAGCCGAAGAGCGTTCAACCGGCGGCACGAATTATGAGCGCAATCCCGAGGCCGACAAGCGCGAGGTCGGTGGCCAGCCGCAGCCGCATTGTATTGAGGCGCCGCGAGACGTATACGCCGAGGGCGGTCGAAAGGGCAACCGGGGGCGCGGTAAGCAGTGCGAAGGGAAGCAGATCCGTCGTAAGGTTGCCGACGACGACCTGGGTTGCAACGGTGAGCAGGGATATCAGAATAAAGAACGCCTGCAGGTTTGCTTTGGCCAGGCGGCGATCGGATGTCGTTGCGTAGAGGTATGCAACCATCGGTGGACCGGGAGTCGCGAATGCACCTCCGAAGGCGCCGGACAGCGCCGCGGCAGCTGTTCCGAGCAGCCCCTGCCGTCGTTTCTGACGCGAGTGCTTCGTGTCCGGTAGGTGCGACTCCGGAGAGGAACCGGCGTGTGCTGCACGCCTGCGCGAGCGCCACAGCCTCTGCAGAGAATCGAGACCGACCGAAAGGGCTACGAGCCCGAGCAGGGAGATAACGATCGGCTCCGGCGCACGCGCGACGAACAGCGCGCCGACAGGGAGAAACGCGACGGCTACCACCGTGAGTGCGAGCATGCCGCCCCACTGGATTTCATCCCGGTGCAGGATTGCGCCGGTGATTACCACCACAGTGCCGAGCGTTGCGCCGAGTGCGGTAGCCGCCCCGGGTGTGACGACAAGGCTCAACAGCGGAACGGTGAGCAGCGCGAATGCGAAGCCGACCGTTCCCTGCACGAATGCCGCCGCACTCACAACGAGGACATATAAAAGCGGTATCATGAGACGCGGGCCTCAATGGGGAAACCATCAACATACAATCCGGACATAGCACTTCCGCCCTTCCATCGCGTCGCGAACCGCTCGCACATGTTCCTCCGATCTTGTCAATGGAAGTATTCGCGTGTCAGGTTAGGGCCTTATGCAAGCACGGACACCCGAGTGGGTCAAGGACGCGGTTTTTTATCAGATTTTTCCGGAGCGCTTTGCGCGCAGTGAGCGCATGCAACACAGACGGCCTTCAGGCCTTGAGTCGTGGGACTCCGAGCCGACAAGATTCGGCTACAAGGGGGGAGATCTCTACGGGGTAGCCGAGAACATGGACTACCTGAAACGCCTCGGAATTACCGCGATCTACTTTAATCCCATATTTCAGTCGGCATCGAACCATCGCTATCATACCCAGGATTACTACCGTGTTGACCCGATTCTCGGTGGTGACGAGGCATTCGAAGAGATGCTTGCCGCCGCACATGAACGTGGAATTAAGGTTGTGCTCGACGGGGTGTTCAACCATTCCTCCCGCGGGTTCTACGAGTTTCAGCAGACAATGGAAAACGGTTCGTCTTCGCCCTATCTCGACTGGTTCTACTTTGATCACGAAACGCTTGCCCCGGGGGTCGGCCCCGACGCCTATCCCGAACCGCGGCTCCATCGCGAACAACTGCGCGGCGCCGGGCAGGAAAACGGGGAAGCCTCCGGGACAACAGGCGCCGGTCAGACCGGCGACTCGAGCGCTCCGGCCGGCGACTCGAGCAGCCAGGCCGGGGCGCCGGACGATCACCCGAATGCTGCGAGCAGCCAGGCCGGGGCGCCGGACGATCACCCGAATGCTGCGAGCAGCCAGGCCGGGGCGCCGGACGATCACCCGAATGCCGCGAGCGGCCAGGCCGGGGCGCCGGACGATCACCCGAATGCCGCGAGTCTTGAGAATGACACCGGCCTTACCATCAGGGACGGAGGATCGAAGGATCGCTACGGATATCACGCATGGTGGGATATCCCGGCGCTCCCGAAGTTCAACACCGACACCCCGGCGGTGCGGGAGTTTCTGCTCTCGGTTGCCGAGTACTGGGTGCAGCGCGGAATCGACGGCTGGCGTCTGGATGTGCCCGAAGAGATCGATGATGATGCGTTCTGGCGCGAGTTCCGGCGCCGGGTTAAGGCGGTAAATCCGGACGCCTACATTGTGGGCGAAATCTGGACCTACGCTGAACGCTGGCTCTCCGGTGATCAGTTCGACGCAGTCATGAACTACGTATTCAATCGCCTGTGTTATCGCTTCTTCGGCGGTCGTACCATTGATCCCGAGCACGATTCCCCCGGCGGGCACAAGCTCGAACCCGCCGACGCGGAGAGGTTCGAAGCGGAATTCGAGGAGCTTCGCACCCGCTATCCCGAAGAGATCACCCGGGCCCAGCTGAATCTTCTTTCGAGCCACGACGAGCCGCGCTTTCTCACTGTTGTCTCTGAAGACAAATCGGCGTTCCGGCTTGCAACCGCCTTTCAGATGACGATCGAAGGTGCTCCCTGTATATACTACGGCGACGAAATCGGCATGACCGGCGGGTCGGACCCTGAGTGTCGCCGCACCTTTCCGGAGGATCGCTCATCGTTCGACGAGGATCTGCTTGAGTACATACGCGAGCTTATTTCGCTTCGGCATCGCTGCGAAGCACTCCGCCGGGGCAGCCATCACACGCTCATCGCGCGGGGAAGCGTATACGGCTTTCTGCGGAGCCACCCGGAAAGCTGGGCGGTGGTCCTCTTTAACGCCGGCGATTCTGAGTGGCGTGGTGAGATTGATGTTTCGGAGGTTCTTGCCGCCCTGCCGGGTGACGCGAAGCGGCCCGCGTACAGCACGCACGAAGCGGTATTCGGATCGGGGTCTTTCACGTTTGAATCCGGGGTGTTCATCGGTTTTTCGCTGGGCCCGCGTCAGGCAGCGGTGTTCGCAGGCTGAAGGCGACGCACCGGGCGCGGTATCCGGGCAACTCACCGGTGGCGGCATCCAGGGAGCGCGGTGGCGGCATCCGGGCAACGCGGTGGCGG
>CAZMEV010000002.1:47173-53952 GCA_964565375.1 uncultured Spirochaetaceae bacterium | reverse complement strand
CGCGGTGGCGGCATCCGGGCAACGCGGTGGCGGGCCGGCGACCGTTCGGCCGGCCATTCTCTTATCAGACGCGCTACGGCTGCGTCTGGTTGTGATGGCTTCCGGGTTCCGGGTGATGCCGCAGCCGGCGGGAAACATCAATATAAAAAACAATCTTCGTGATTACGTCGAAGAGCAGGTAGAGCCAGGCTGCTATCGTGATGCTGACCGCCGCGATACCTTCCGGTGAGATCAGAAACACGATTGGAAAGGCGCTCCAGCCGAGCCACAGATAGTTGGCCACGACACCGCGATACTCAGAAACAGTGCGAAGCATGCGACCGGCAAAGCCAATGTGCAGGATTGCCCCGATAACGAAAAATGCGGTCATCCACTCCCCGCGAAAATGCGAGGCGAGTGCGAAGGTTGCCATGACGACCGTAATGAGAAAGATCAGAAATGCGCGCTCTTCCCGGCGTTTTCCCAGGAGGCGTGTCATCTGGTAGGCGATAAGCGCGTGACTTACGCCGTACAGAATCCATCGTGGAAAGAATTGTGGTTGTCCGTCGGGCGATATGGTAGCGAACGATCCTTCAAGCAGGAGCACGTACGAAAGAAGGGTCACCACGCTGACGAGGAGCGCAGTGTTGAAATCGCGCTTCCACGTTATTGCGAAATACACCGACGACAGGACGAAGAGTACCATTCCGGCGATTGCAGCGCTTGCCATATCCCCAATATAAGGCGAGCGTTGGCGTTTGCCAACGAGCACCCGAACCAGTGTCTACCGGGAAAGCGACTCGAGCGCCTGATCGACGTCAGCGATAATGTCGTCGAGCGATTCCAGGCCGACTGAAATACGCACGAGCCCCGGCGTTATGGAGACCGCCTGCCGCTCTTCCTCGCTCAACTTGGAGTGAGTGGTCGAAGCAGGGTGTGTTGCAATTGACCGGGTGTCACCGAGATTGGAGCTTAAACTTATCATCTGAAGGGCGTTGAGAAACTGCATGCCACCGGAGACACCGCCTTTCACCTGGAACGTAACAATTCCCCCGCCGCCGCGCATCTGCCGTTTCGCCAGATCCACCTGCGGGTGTGATTCGAGGAACGGATAGCGCACCTGCTCGATTGCCGGATGGGACTCGAGGTGGCGGGCGAGCGCCTCCGCATTGGCCACATGGCGGTCCATGCGCACCGACAGCGTTTCAAGGCTCCTCGAGACTACCCATGCATTGAACGGAGAGAGCGCCGGGCCGGAGTGGCGGGTGAACGACTGTACCGTGTCGATGTGCTCAATTGAACCGAGAATTGCCCCGGCAAGCACACGTCCCTGCCCGTCTATGAACTTGGTTGCCGAGTGCGTAATGAGGTGAGCGCCGAAGTCTGCCGGGTTCTGCAGGTACGGGGTAGCAAAACAGTTATCGACATTCAGGAGTATGCCGTGCTCCTGTGCAAGCGAGCCGAGAAATGCAAGGTCGACAAGATCGAGCCCGGGGTTTGACGGCGTTTCAACGAAGAGCATTTTCGTGCGGTCTGTGATCGCGCGTCTCCATGCATCTGTGTCGGTGGGGTCCACGTACGTGTAGTCGATGCCCCAGCGTGCCAGGATTCCGGTGATTACCTGGTGCGTAGAGCCGAAAACCGCGCGTGAAGCGACGAGGTGATCTCCTGCGCTGAGAAATGCCGCCATGCTTGAGAACATTGCCGCCATGCCGCTGGCGGTTGCTACGCCCGTTTCGCAGTGCTCCATAGCAGCGAGCCTCGAAACGAATTCGTCTGTGTTCGGGTTGCTGTAGCGGGAATAGACCGCTCCCTCTTCCTCCCGGTTGAACAGGGCACGCGCGTGTTCGGCGCTGTTGAAGACAAAACTCGAGGTGAGATAGACCGGCTGGGCGTGTTCACGGTGCTCGCTTCTCGCGGCCTGGTTCCGTATTGCGTTCGTTTCGAAGCCTTCAGATGCCGGCCGTTTACCATTTGTGTTCTCGTTCGTGTTATCCGTCATGGTCCTGCTGCTCCACTGTGAACGAATGGGTTACTTCAATATTCGGGTCGAGCGATTCCTTCACTGAACAGTACTTGTCGACCGAAAGTGAAACCGCCCGTTCGGCGCGTTTTTCATCGATTACCCCTTTCAGATCGAAATGTACGTGAATGGCGGTGAACGGGTGCGGTGCATCTCCTTCCTTCCGGGTTCCCTCGACCCGAACCGACAGGTCATGGAGCGTCTGGCGTTGCTTGGTAAGAATTGCCACAAGATCCATGCTCGCGCAGCTTCCGACCGCCGCCAGCAGGACTTCCATAGGTCGAAAACCGGCTTTCTGCCCGCCAATGGCGGCAGCCCCATCTATGTGAACAGTGTTACCGTCAGCGTTTTTCGCTTCTAAGTGTGCGGCCGCATTTACCCTCTGCAAATGTACTGTCATCTGTGATATCCTTTTTTGTATAATTAAGTAAGTAACTCAGCTTACTTGAGAAACCGGAGGTACGACAAGCAATGAATGCATACACACTCGAACAATGCATCGGGGGAACCCCGTTGGTAAAGCTGCGGCGCCTGTACGATGGTCCGAACACGGTGCTGTGCAAGCTGGAAGGCAACAATCCGGCCGGATCGGTGAAGGATCGCCCGGCCTACTGGATGGTAAAAAACGCGCAGAAGTCCGGCCGGATCAAACCTGGTGATTCACTCATCGAGGCAACAAGCGGTAATACGGGAATAGCGCTTGCGATGGTGGCCTCGACAATGGGCTATACCATGAAAATCATTATGCCGGAACACATGAGTGCGGAGCGCCGGGCGGTCATGCGGGCGTTCGGTGCCGAGCTCATATTGACCTCGAAGCAGGGAAGTATGGAAGGTGCGATCGACGCCGCACGGCAGATGGAGTCGGAAGGGCAGGGAGTGATTCTCGACCAGTTTTCGAATCCCGACAATCCGCTGTCGCATTATGAGGGCACCGGTCCCGAGATCTGGAAGGATACCGGCGGCAAACTGACACATTTCGTAGCTTCAACCGGTACGACCGGTACGCTCATGGGTACATCCCGGTACCTTAAAGAGCAGAACGGGAATATTCAGATTGTGGGAGTTCGTCCCGACGAAGCAGGCGGAATTCCGGGAATCCGGGCGTGGCCGGTTGAGTATCAACCCAGAATCTTTGATCCCGGTCGTCTGGATACGACCCGTGAGATGGATTCCAAAAGGGCGGAAGAGACGACTCGGGAGCTTGCCACCAAGGAAGGAATATTTGCCGGTATTTCCTCGGGAGGCAACGTCGCGGCGGCCGTTGACCTGGCTCGTGACCTCGAGGCAGATGGGGTAACCGACGCTGTTATTGTGGTCATTATCTGCGACCGTGGTGACCGCTATCTTTCGACCGGTGTGTTCCGCTGAACACGCCGCCGGCTGTTGTCTTGAGTATCTGGCCGGGGCGCGGTAGCTATCGCCTCGCGCAGAAATCCGTACGCGGCGTGGGGCGCGTTTTGCCTCACCCAGAAATCCTACCCGGCGTGGGGCGGATATCGCCTCACGCAGAAATCCCTACCCGGTGTTTCGTTACCCGGCCCGATCTAGTACATTAGCGAATCTATGAAACTATCTGAGTTCGGGCGCAAGTTCACCGCACGCACGGGGATCCTTCAGCTCATGGACGATCTCGGCCATGCGATGGGTGGAAGTGAGCACAAGTACATGCTCGGTGGCGGAAATCCCGCACATATTCCGGAAGTTAACGCTGTATGGCGGCGCCGCATGGAAGAGGTTATGGGGCGCGAGGGTGACCTCGAACGAATGCTGGCGAATTACGATCCGCCGCAGGGCAACAGCGAGTTTCTCAGCGCACTGGCGCGGCTGTTGCGCAGCGAATACGGGTGGGATATTTCAGAGCGCAATATCGCCATAACCAACGGCAGCCAGACAAGTTTCTTCCTGCTCTTTAATATGCTCGCCGGTCCGGATGAAGATGGCGTTCACCGGCGTATCCTCTTTCCCCTGACGCCGGAGTATATCGGGTATGCCGACCAGAGCATTCGCAGCGAAGATTTTCGCTCGGTTCCGGCGGATATCGAACTCATTGACGAGCACACGTTCAAGTACCATGTGGATTTCAACCACCTGACCGTTGATGATGACGTCGCGGCGATCTGTGTCTCTCGACCGACCAATCCGACCGGCAATGTCATTACCGACCGGGAACTCGAAGGACTTGATCGAATAGCGCGTGACGCCGGCATTCCTCTGATTATAGACAACGCCTACGGCGTGCCGTTTCCGGGGATGATTTTCGAAGATGCGACCCCCGTGTGGAATGAAAACATCATCCTCACTATGAGTCTGTCGAAGATCGGACTTCCCGCGACACGAACCGGTATTGTAATTGCCGGCGAGGAGATGATAGAGGCGCTGTCCTCCTGCAATGCAATTCTGAGCCTTTCCAACGGCAGCGTCGGTCAGCACCTCGTGACACCCCTTGTTGAATCGGGGGAGATTCTCGAGCTGTCACGCTCGACAGTCCGGCCGTTCTATGAGGAGAAATCGAAACGGGCGCTTGATTACATTTACAGCTCGTTCGACGAGTCGGTCGACTATGCGGTTCACAAGAGCGAAGGATCGCTGTTCCTGTGGATCTGGTTCCGCAATCTCCCGATAACCACGCAACAGCTGTACGAACGGCTGAAACAGCGCAACACCATTGTCGTGCCCGGGACCTACTTTTTCTTCGGGTTCGACGAGGCCTGGTCACATCGGGATGAGTGCATCCGTATTAACTTCGGCATGGCCGACGAGGATGTGCGCACCGGCATTCGGATTATCGGTGAGGAGGCCGCACGCGCGGTGGCAGAGGGCGAACACACGTAAGCCTGATCCCGGGGCTGATTGATGTGGCACAGGGCGAACACTCAGGGCGAATACTCAGGAAGCCTGATCCCGGGGCTGATAAGGATACCGCGGCGTGGTCGCCGGTTGATGCAAACACGGCATGGCGCATCAGCCGCCGACTTATCGATTCATGTCCTGGGTAGCCTTTGAATCGAGCAGCCAGTCTTCAAGGATAATCTGCTGTACCATTGGGGCACGGAGGAGTGCGGTCTGTTTCGGAAGCAGCCCCTGAAGCCACGGCCGGACCTTCGACAGGGTGCGGGTTCCAAGACTGCTGTTCATTTGTTGAATGACGTTCTCGCCGAGTCGGGAATAGGTTGACGGCAGGATGTTCGGCTGTGGTCCGACATGCACCACGGTTTCTATGCCGATTTCAAGTGTGCGGCTTACAACCGACCAGACCTGCTGCGGCTTATACGTCCATTCGCGGATGACTCGCCGGGCATTGTAATCGTTATAGCTGAAGTCGCCGGTCACCATCGAGAGGATCGGTGGTTGCGGAGGGAGAAAGCCGCCGGGCAGTGTGTGCAGTAGAAAGCCGCAGCGCTCAGCGATGTATTTCTCCCACACGATCGGCGTGTGCAGTGGAGGCCAGATATCGGTGTTTTTGCGAAGCGTAGCCTTATGCGGCAAGTACTCCTTCATGAGATCACGAAATCTGTCGAGCGTATTTCCCTGTCCTATGATCAGGCAGGTGTTCGGGGCGAGGTGAGCGGATACCGCCACAACTCCCTTGCCTTCGGAGGTAATGCGAAGGCACAGTTTTTCCACCTGATCCGCCGGAAGCGTCGGCTTGCGGGAAAAAAGCACGCCGAGAGTGGTGTCGTCGGCGAGTTCCGCGCAGTCCTCAGCGAGCGAAAGGGGGATCTGCATCCCCTGCCGCCAGGGGAACACACCGTTGGCACAGAGGGCTGCAACTTCGCCGAGGCTGAAGCCCATACTCATCCGTGCGCCCCGGTATTCGATCCCGAAGAACTGTCGAAGCAGCTCGAGCTGGCATATCTCCATTGCGATAATAAGTGCAATAGCTTCTGCGTAGGTCTCGACGGTTGTTTCCTGTTCCTCCCGGACCCGCGTAACAAGATCACAGCGACGGTTCAGCGTGTCGCTGAATACCTCCGATGCCTCTGCGAGATAGCGTTCGACGGTACCACCGAAAACCGGATGACGAAGCAATTCGGGGGTTCGCCCGAGGTTTTTCGTATTGTATCCTCGGAATGCAATTGCGGATGTCGACGGAGTCCCGAACGGATGTTTATGACTCATATGTTTGACAACAAGTATTACATTAAAATCGTAATTCGTCTGTGAAAATCCTGCAACTGACGTACGATAATCGGCACGATGAGGTGAGGACGGTGCAGCACCACAAGTTACAGCGCTTTCTCGATACGCTCAAAAAGCTTCTCGATGAGGTTGATGATTACCTCGAGGACCAGTATGGGGGCGACTATCGGCTTCATCCTGCAAGGGCGCCGCGCGGGGCAACGGCCAATAAAGCTGCTTCCGGGCTGTTCAGTGTGAGCGCAAATTTTTCCGCCGGTTACGGGTCTGACCATGGCCGTGGCTATGTGCTTGAGTTCCGGATCGTAACCCTTGAGGAAGTCCCCGACGACGTTGAAGAGGAAATCGACGAGGTCGCCGCACAGAGAATACAGCAACTGCTTCCCCGGTACTTTCCCGACAGGGACCTTCAGGTCAGCCGCGACGGCCACCTGTTCAAGCTTCATGGTGACTTAAGTCTCGGAACGGTGTAACAGCAGCCGAAGTGATCCTGCCGCCGTGTGCGTAGCGAACCACACCGGCCACTACTGCGGCTGTGTGCGCCGTGAACCGCGCCGGCCAGTCCTGCCGTGCGTGTCACCCTGTCCGCCGCTGGGCTGGAGGTACCGCCGCTGGGCTGGAGGTACCGCCGCTGGGC
>CAZMEV010000002.1:33488-47073 GCA_964565375.1 uncultured Spirochaetaceae bacterium | reverse complement strand
CCGCCGCTGGGCTGGAGGTACCGCCGCTGGGCTGGAGGTACCGCCGCTGGGCCGCGAGTACTGTTGAAAAATGTAGAAAACAGCATATAAGCTCACCGTTATGAAGAGAGTTGTGCTCGTCGGAGCCGGACATACCCACATTGAACTCGCCCTGAAGGCCCGAGAGTTCATCGACGCCGGAATCGAGGTGGTGCTCGTTAATCCTGAACGCTCGCACCCCTACTCCGGGATGGGTCCCGGCCTGCTTTCCGGTGTGTATTCACCCGCCGACGTGCTCCTTCCCGCGGCGGCATTGATGGAACAGGCGGGGGGAGTGTTCGTTCGCGACCGGGTTGTCGCGGTGGATCCGGTCGAGCAGGTAATCAGTCTCGAGGAAGGGGATACGCTCGACTATGACGTCATGAGTCTTAACCTCGGAAGCGAGTCGATTCTGGAGGTTGATGGTTACGGCCGCTTTCCCGTGAAGCCGATAAGCAACCTCGGGGAAGCCCGCCGGGCCATTGAACTTCACAGTCGTCGCAATGCGAAAATCAGTATTGCGGTTATCGGGGGCGGTCCCGGAGGAGTGGAACTGGCAGCCAACTCAGCGCATCTGCTCGATTCGCTGCGGGTCGTCCGGCGAAGGGTGGACCTGTACACAGGCAACGCTCCGCTTGGCAATGTCCGCGGTCGACGGGAGCGATACGTTGAATCCTCGCTGTCTCGCGCGGGGGTGCGGATTCATCGCGGTCACAGGGTTGCTCCCGAGAGTATCGATGCGGATTTCCTCCTTGCAGCATCCGGCATTCGGCCTCCACGCATCCTCGGGCGCTTTGGACTGCCGCTGGCCGAAGACGGTGGTGTAGTTACCGATGACTATCTGCGCGCAAAGGGATTGGAAAATGTATTCGCGGTGGGGGATTGTTCGACTATGGATGAGTCACCACTCGATAGAGTGGGGGTTTATGCGGTTCGCATGCAGCCGGTGCTTCTGTCCAATCTCCGTCGTACCGCAACCGGAGAATCGCACTCCGGTGACCCCGGGTCGCTGGTGCGATTTACCGGTCGGCACAAGTATCTGGGCGGGTTCAATCTGGGCTACGGTCGCGGACTTCTCTTTCGCGGCCGCTGGACGCTATACGGCCGGGCAGCCTTCCGGATGAAGAACCATATCGACACAGCATTTATGGCACGGTATCAGCAGACAGTGCGAATCGGCGGGAGCGCTTGACCGGCTTGTGAGCGGAGCCTGAACCGGCGGCGCGGTACCAGCGCACGAATCAGGTTCCGGTACCAGAGCAGGGCTTGCTTCCACGGCGTGAGTCGGGGCTCGAACCACGGCTTGGTACCAGGGCACGAGTCCGCGGCGAGTGTGCGCCGGAGAGGCTGTGAGAAAGTGCGTACGTCCCGCTTGACTGTGACGCGATAGCAGATGATGATTGAATATCATGCTGTTAACCGCTCTCGCGCGAATTATTGCGGCGCTGAACGCGAACAGACGGGAAGGGGAAATTGCCTGGGCCGTTGTACTCGGGCTTGCCCTTGCCCTCGTCCCGGTCGGAAACTTTGTCTGGCTCGTGCTTTTTCTTATTGCATTTCTCGCAAAGGTGAATCTCGGAATTGCGCTTCTGGTGTTCGGCGTCGGCACCCCGCTTGCCCTGCTGGTTGACTCTTTGCTGGACACCCTTGGGTACGGAATTCTCACGGCCGAGGGTCTGCAGGACTTTTTCTCGAGAGCATATAACGCACCGTTTGGCCCATTCCTCGGTATCCATAATACATCGGTAGTCGGCGGTCTGGTTGTTTCGGCCGTTCTCGCGGTGCCTGTCTATTATCTGGGCCGGATGCTGGTGCGCTACTACAGGGATACGCTTCGCGCGAAGATCGCCGAAAGCCGCATCGTGCAGTGGTGGCAGCGCCTGCCGCTTGCTTCGTTTATCAGAAAGGCGGCGAACCAGGCGAAAAACATGTACGAGATGGCCGGGTTCAGCTGATTCAGGGATTTCGGGAGCATGTGATGGATTCGGACAAAAAGGCAACTGCAAAAACAAAACGTCCTCCTCGACTGTTCCAGCAGCGTCTGACACGTCGGAGACTTCGACGTCGCATCCTCAAGCGAATACCGATTCGATCCGAACGGGAGTGGGTCCGGGACCTGTACGGGGACTCGGCAGCTCCGGGGAGTGTCGGCGGCGATACCGAGGTGCTTGAGCGACGCGAACCGCTTTCGGCTGAGGAGGTTAAGCGACTTCGGCAGCTTGCGAAGGCTGTGAAGCACAATCGTGGGTATTTCCAGCCTGTTAAGCTCGGTCTTCTGGCTGTTGTGGTCGGCGCAATTGTAGTCTTTACGCTGGTGTTCGCGAGCCCCTTAGCTGCCCGCGGTGTTGAGCGTGGGCTCGAGTCGGTATTCGGGGCAAGAGCGGAACTCGATGGGTTCGAGCTGAGATTTCTTGAGCCGGGATTCGCGTTCGATACGTTGTCGGTAGCGGACCGCAACCGTCCCATGTACAACCTGTTTGAAATCGGTGGTGGCGAACTGCGTATTGATCTGGGGCAGCTTCTCCGGGGGCGCGTTGTGGTGCGCAACGTCGAGGCCCGTGATATCGCCTTTGACGGCGAAAGGACGGAAAGCGGCGAATTACCCCCCGAAAGACAGCCGCAACCGCTTGAAGAAGCTGAGGAGCGTCCCGGTGCCGCCGAGCAGGTTTCGGCTCTGTTCGGCGACGCAGCAGGTGAGCTTCGCGGCATGATTACGGGTATCGACGCCCGTGAGATTGTCGAGGCCGAACTTGCCGAGCTGTCGACACCGGAAACGCTTACCCGCGAGCAGGAACGGATCGAGAGCATTATGACCGAGTGGCAGCAGCGCATCGACGAGGCCGAGGCAGCGGTTTCCGAATTCGAGGGTGACGTAGAGACGCTTCTCGCAATAGAGCCGTCAACGATAGACTCGGTGTCCCGACTTCGTGAAGCTCTCGAAACGGCCGAGCGCGTCACCGCCGGCGGTCAGGATTTCTATGACCGTGGAACGGACGGATATCGTGCCGCCGGCCAAACCATGAACAATGTTCGTGAAGCGATCGATGAGGTGAACGCCGCAGTTGAGGGTGATATTGCGTATATCGAAGGCCGCATTCCGGATCCCGAAACGGTGCTCCGTGAACCGTTTGCCGGTCTTGTCTCTTCTCTTGCAGAGGAGCACGTGGTGCCGCACATCGAAAGAGCCCGGAGCGCATATGACGCATACCTCAGACTTCAATCCTTGCGAGATAGAGTTGCCGCCGAAGCCGCGGTGGCGGACGAACGCCCGGCACGGGGACGTGATATCGTATTCCCGAGTCCTGAGTATCCCCGCTTTCTCCTCGAGCGCGCCTCGGTAAATTTCGTGGAAAACGGGTACGCGTACTCCGGCAGCTTATCCGACGTTTCAAGTAATCCTGAGCTTACCGGTGGACCGGCGCGCGCACGCTTTGCCTGGTCGGGCGAGAACGAGGATGCCTCCGGGGGCGATGTCCAGGTAAGCCTTGATATGCGAAGTGGTGCAGAATCCCGGGTTGCCGTGGACGTAGAGCTTTTCGCCATGCACATGGACGTTCCCGTTGGTTCGCCGGGCGTAATTCCGATCGATTCCCTTCGCAGCGAGTTCGATCTCGAGGCGCAGGTAACCGTGTCGCCGGAGGGGCGCGTTCAATTTCGCGGCGACGGCCGACTTTTCGAGCCGGCATTCAGTTTCGCTGCAGACAACGAGATTACTCGCCGGACCCAGTCGGTGCTTGATCGCACCGGAACTGTAACGGCCGGTGTTACCCTTCCTCCGGGCGATGAGCAGGCAGTCCGCACGAATCTCGACGATGCGCTCGCAGCGGAAATAGAAGAGTTCATACGGGAACTCCGGGATCAGGCGCTTCGGGAAGCCGAAGGATTTGTCCGGGAACGGTTCAGTTCGGAGATCGAGCAGGTCGAACAGCTTGTAGGGCGGGGGGTGACCGTCGTCGAGCAGGCGCAATCACACTACGATGAACTGGTCGAACTGTACGAACAGGCCGAGCGCGAAAAAGCCCGGATCGAGTCGAGACTGGCGGACCTCCAAAGTGAAGTCGAGCGGCGCGCGAGAGAAGAAGCAGAGCGCGTGGAACAGAGAGCTCGTGAGGAAGCAGAGCGGGCGGAACAGAGAGCCCGGGAAGAAGCAGAGCGGCGTGAGCGGGAAGCTCGTGACGAGGTGGAAGGCCGGATCCGGGACAGGCTCGATGGATTCATGGGACAATAGCCGTCCGGGACCGTATGCTGAATATTCTCACTGTTAATCTTCGATTCGACTCAGAGAACGACGGAGAATTCCGGTGGCCGAATCGTCGGACATCCATGCAGGGAGTAATCGAGACGTGTCGTCCGGATGTTATCGCTACACAGGAGGGCAGGCGCCCGCAGATACAGGATCTGTCGTCGCTCATTCCGGGATTCGAGCTGGTAGACGCCCACCGCGACTGGATCGAACACAGAATGTATCCCTGCCTCTTTCTCAGGTCAGGGCGGTTCACCGTGCTCGACTCCGGCGACGTGTGGCTGTCCGAATCGCCCGGTGTTCCTGAATCGCAGCTGGATGACAGCAACTACCCGAGGCTGGTTTCATGGGTTCATCTGCGTGATGACGTGGACAGCGGCGAACTGGTAGTGGCTAATGTGCACCTGGATAACGCGGGGCCGGACGTCCGCAGGCGGCAGACTTCTATCGCCGCCGATGAGCTCAGCCGGATTTCTTCGGAAGTACCGCTTGTGCTGTGTGGCGACTTTAATGACAGCCCGGACAGCGAGGTGGCTGGAATGCTTGCAGCGAAGCTTCCCGAACTCTATGATCCGTGGCTGCTCAGCGACCGCAGGGAGCAGTCGACGTTCCGCGGCTTTTCGCGCCGAACGGGAACGGCAGAATCTCCGGACTTCATCGCTCCGAGGATCGACTGGATTCTTCTGGACCGTCGCTTGAGTTTTGAATGCATACGCAGGGTAGAGGATGAGCCGGGCGGCATGCCACCCACCGATCATTATCCTGTCGTGTGTACCGGTATTCGCAGCGATTCGGCTGTAATGGCGGCTCTCTCACGCGCGGAACCGGTTATCTGGCATAATCCATCGACGGCAACAGGGCCAGATGCCTCGAGCGGCGGCGAACACACGTTCGGCTCATGGGAGATCAATGCGGTAAGTCTCAACTCGGCCGAGTCCCGAATGAAACGCTATGAATCCCTGCTTCCGGAAATTTTTCCGGAGCTGCAGGAACTGTCTATCGGAGCTGAATCGGATACTTCGGGCCGCTGGTTGCGCTCTCCGCTCAGAGAGCTTCCAGGTGCTTCAGAGGGAACGAAGCGCGTGTTCGGCAAATGTGACAACGAGCTCCCGGTCGCCGGTTCGATCAAGGCTCGCGGAGGATTCTATGAGGTCCTGTATCACGCAGAGCGGCTTCTCGGGGACCGGTTTCGCAGGGATTGGTTTCGGCCTGAGGCGGGGTCATGGCGCGGGGAACTTGCGAAGCGTGAGATTGTGGTAGCCTCAACCGGTAATCTTGGCTTGAGCATCGGATTGCTCGGCCGTGCACTCGGGTTCAGTGTAACGGTAGTAATGTCGCGCGAGGCCCGGCAATGGAAAAAGGATCTTCTGCGCGAGCGAGGTGCGGTGGTCGAAGAGTCCGGTGGTGATTACTCAAGCGCTGTGTTGCATGCACGAACCATGTGTGATGCCACGAGTGCCGACAGTGACTCGGACGCGAGGGATGCGGCGCGATATTTTGTAGATGATGAGCGTTCTCCGCATTTGTTCATGGGCTATGCGTGCGCAGCCGGAGAGCTTCTTACACAACTTGAGCAGCTGGGCCTGGAGCATAATCGCGTGCGGGTATATCTTCCGTGTGGTGTCGGAGGGGCACCGGGTGGTATTGCGTGGGCGCTCCGGCAGCTCGCTGGAACCCGCGTAGACTCAGTGCTGTGCGAACCCGTGGAGGCGCCGTGCTTTCTGCTGGCGCTGCTCGACAGGCGGGGTGCCCGGCAAACCAACCGCGCACCGGGGCCGTGTCCACACGTTCAAACGATAGGTCGTAGCGCCCGCAGTGAGGCCGACGGGCTTGCTGTTGGAGCAGCGTCACCGCTGGCTGTGGATTGTACGGAAAGCATTATTGCCGGTGTTGTTACATTGCCTGACGCGCGCGTCATCGCAGATACCCTGGAACTGCGCCGGACCTATGGGATCATGGTAGAGCCTTCGTCTGCAGCTGCGTATTCGGGACTCAAGACGTTGGAATGCGAAACGGATGTGCATATACTGTGGTTTACGGGGGGCGGTCTGCTTCCCGAAAGCGAATTTGAACGTCTGAATCTGTGACCATGCCGGTGCTGTTCGAGTAAGGAGTTCTATGTTCGAGACGGCGAAACGCATCGCCGAGCCGCTGCGCAATGCTGATACACTGTTTCTTGCAACCTCACGTCCTGCTCACGTTGTTGTGTTATACTACGGAGTTATTGTAGCGGCAGTCGCCGCTGTCACGTCGGTCGTGTATGCAACCGGCGGGATCGCCTTCGTATACGCGCATGCGATGTATCTGCCGATTATGTTTGCTGCCGCCTTGCTTGGAAGCTCCGGCGGGATGGTCGCGGGGTTGCTTGGCGGGCTGGCGCTGGGGCCGTATATGCCTCTGCTTGTTTCCGAGGGGCTCATGCAGACACCTGTGAACTGGCTGTTCCGGCTTTGCGCGTTCGTTCTTATCGGGTTAGTGGCTGGTTCTCTCAGGAACTATCTGCGGCGTCAGCTGTTCTGGAATGCGCAAATGGCACGGACCGATGCCGGAACGATGCTTCCGAATGCATTCGCGTTCCGCCAGAGTGCCGAGCCCATTCTTCGGGATGCACAAGAAGACGGAGCGACCGTGTTCGTGCTTACCGTGGGAAACGAGCAGGAACTCATAAACTCCTTCGGAAGCAGAATAGGCGATGTTATTCTCGAAGAGCTTGCAGGGCGAATTAACGAGCGGCTGACCAATCTTCACCACTTTCCCGCTGTCCTTCGAAGCTGCGAACTCAGCTTCATTCTTCCGGCATCCAATGGGGACGCGGCATATGCTCCGCTGTTGCGCAGTCTTATGGCCGAACCCATTCCGTTCGAAAACCTGCCGGTCTACGCTGATGTTTCAATCGGTATTGCCAAGGCTCCGGTTCACGGGGACGAGCTGGAGGAGCTGATTTCCCGTGCGAGAATTGCAGCCACCGCCGCACAGGTACGTGGCAGTCGCTACGAAGTGTACCACGAAGGGCTTGACCAGACGAGTCGTGATAAGCTGAGATTGCTCGGCGAGCTTCCGGGAGCGCTGCGTAGCGGGCAAGTATGTCTTCATTATCAGCCTAAAATAAATCCCGCGACTCGAGAGATCTGCGGTGCCGAGGCCCTTCTTCGGTGGCGACACCCCGACCGTGGATGGATACCGCCGGCAGCCTTTATCAACGAGGTGGAGGATACCCGTCTTGTTGACCAGGTAACCGAATGGGTGCTCCGCGAGTCGGCGAGGCAGGCTCGGATCTGGCGCGAAATGGGTTTCCATATTCCTGTAGCGGTGAATATTTCAGCGCGGAACCTGCTTCGGCCCGACATAACCTTTCTTGTCGAACACTGCCTCAGTGTCGAAAACGTTCCCGCGGAGGGACTGGAACTCGAAGTCACCGAGCGGGCTCTGATGAACGACGTTGAAGCGGGATTGAAGACAATGCTCGGGCTCGGGGAACTTGGAATTCAGCTCTATATCGATGACTATGGCATCGGCCATTCGTCCCTCTCGTATCTCAGAAATCTCCCGGTACACGCCCTTAAGATCGACAAGTCTTTTATCGGCACGATGGCAAAGAGTCCGCGGGACCGCGAGATCGTCGCAAGTACCAATGATCTCTGTCACCGTCTCGGTATGAAGTGTGTGGCCGAAGGTGTGGAAGATGTTGAGACCTTGCGTATGCTCGCGGAAATGTCGGTCGATTATGCTCAGGGCTTTGCCATTGCCAGGCCTGCGGCGCCGGAGGAGCTCACTGAGCTGTTTAACGGCGACGGAACAATCGGTTGATTTCCTTAGCTCCGGGCGCCGCGGCCTGCAGCAGGCCGCGGCTTCCGGCTGGTCGGCTGTCTATGAGGTCCGTGCGTGACCCTCAGCGTTCGGGCTGGAGGTCGTAGAACGATCTGGACTCGCCTGCGAGCTGCTGAATGAGGTCTGCCGGGCGGAACCTGACGCCGTACTCATCCGCATAGCGGGAGAGTGTGTCCCGAACGCAGGTGAGGCCAAGGTCGTCGGCATAGCGAAGTACGCCTCCGCGGAACGGTGGGAACCCCGTTCCCATAATCATTGCAACATCCACGTCGGTCGGGGTCTCCACGATTCGTTCCTCGAGTGCACGTGCCGCTTCGTTGACCATTGCGAGCACGGGTCGGTGCACCATGTCGAACTCGGAAAGACGCTTCCCGCGCGCGGTGACATGCTTTCGAATAAGCTTCTGCATTTCCGGATTCGGTTGAGGTTTTTTGCGTTTTTTGTCGTACAGAAAGAACCCCTTGCCGCTTTTTTTGCCGAGAAGCTCGGTGTTTCCCTCGAGCGCTTCAAAGAAACCGCTTGTCTGCATGCGCTCTCCATAGGCCTGCATGCACTCCCGGGCCACTTCATAGCCGACATCGATTCCAACTTCATCAAGCAGGGTAAACGGCCCCATAGGCATGCCGAAGTTCTTCACCTTTCGGTCGATTTCGAGGAAGTTCTGACCTTCGTCGAGCATGATAACCGCCTCGTTCAGGTAGGGCATAAGCAGGCGGTTCACGAGAAAGCCTGCACAGTTCTGAACCACTACCGGCGTCTTACCGAGTTTCTGCGCAAGAAGCCCTGTATTTCGAACGGTCTCAGGGCTTGTTTTTTCACCGGCGATCACCTCGACGAGCGGCATACGATTCACCGGATTAAAAAAGTGCATACCGACAAAACGTTCAGGGTGTTTCAGGGAACCGGCTATTTCAGTGATAGAAAGTGCACTGGTATTGGAGGCGATAATGGTATCCTCGGCCACTTTCGTCTCCAGTTCTGAAAGAACCTTCTTCTTCACCTCGAGGTTTTCGACAACGGCCTCGATAACGAAATCCGGGGATCCGAAACTCTCGTATTCGATGGTTCCGTGTATCTTATGAAGTTTCAAACGAGCTTCTCGCTCGTCGAGCTTCCCAATCTTTTTCAGCTGACCGTACACTTCTCGTGCGGAGTTATAGCCCTTCTGAACTGCATCCCAGGCGATATCCTTCATGGTCACCGGGATGTCACGGTAACTGAACAGCCACGCTATTCGTCCGCCCATAACCCCTGCTCCGAGCACAGCCGCCCGCTGCACCTGTTTTGGGGGCTCTTCCCCCTGGAGAGCCGGTTGATGCTTTACCGCCTCCCGCGCGAAGTAGAGCCTCACGAGATTTCGCGACGCGTTTGTCACCGCAAGTCGACCGAAGGCTGAACGTTCAAGACGCAGTGCCGGTTCCCGGCCTTTTCGGTGTGCCCGTTTGACAACGCGCAGAGCTTCTATTGGAGCCGGGTAGTGTCCTCCGGTCTTCCGGCGTGTATCCCGAAGAGCACGGGAGAAGAGAAAGAACCGCCCGACCGGGGTATTCTCGAGAAGCTTCATTCCCATGCTTTTACGCTTGCGCTTCGCGTGTATCTGTCGTTCCTCTCCAGCCAGAATCCGGTCGGCGAGCTCATGCGCCCAGTCAAGATGAAACGCCTGTGGCCACATGTAGTCGACCACATTCGATTTCGCCGATTTCTTCCCGTCGAGCGATTTCCCGGTGAGTATGAGATTTAACGCGGTGGCAGGTCCTGTAAGACGTGGTAGTCGCCACGTTCCGCCCCAACCCGGAAGAATACCGAGCTGAGTCTCGGGAAGGCCAATCTGTACCTTCGGATTGTCGGTTGCAATCCGGTAGTCACACGCAAGCGCCAGTTCGGTGCCTCCGCCGAGGCACGCACCGTCTATAAGTGCCATGGTCGGAAACGGGAGGTCTTCGAGCCGGTTGAATGCCTCCTGGCCACCTCTGCTTTTTTGCTCGGCATCCGCTGCGTCATCGATGGCCTGAATATCCTTGATGTCCGCGCCGGCGATAAACACGTCACGTTTTGCACTTTGAATGAACAGGAAACGAATGTCCCCGCGAGAGCTGAGCTCATCCAGTATTTCGGTCAGCTCCCGCATAACCGCGGCATTAAACGCATTCACCTTCGCGTCCGCCCGGTCGATGACAAGGGAGACCTTCCCGTCGCCATGTTCGGTGAGTGAAAAGTGTTCCCAGTTTGCCATATGGTTATGATACCTCCAGAAGAAGTGCAGCGCCCTGTCCACCCCCTACGCAGAGCGTGGCAGCGCCGGTATTCCTGTTTGTTCTCCGCATTTCCTTCAGTGTGTGCAGAGCGATCCGTGCGCCGGTCATGCCGACTGGATGTCCGACTGCTATGGCACCGCCCTGACTATTCAGAATATCACGGTCGATTGCGCCGAGTTTTTTGTCACGACCGAGATGCGCTTTGGCGAACTGGTCACTGTCGGCCGCCCGTTCACATGCAATCACTTGTGCCGCAAACGCTTCATTTATCTCAATATATTCGAGATCGCTCATGTTTGCACCGGTGCGTTCGAATAGTCGTGATAGTGCATATACCGGACCGAGTCCCATTCGTTCGGGTTCAAGGCCCGCATACTCATACTCGCGGATGTATCCAAGCGGCTCGAATCCTCTTTGTTTCGCCTCGCTTTCGGTCATGATCAGGAGAGCGGCGGCACCGTCGGTGATCTGTGAAGAGTTCCCTACCGTTACCGTGCCATTGCGCTTGTCGAAGTACGGTTTGAGCCTGGCCAGAGCTTCCGTAGTCTGACCTTCCCGTGGACCTATGTCCTGGGAAACCATCTGCTGGAAATCAGGAAATGTCGGGACCGGCACGATTTCGTCGTCGAGCAGTCCCTGCTTCTGTGCTTCTACCGCAAGCGTGTGGCTGCGCAGGGCAAACTCATCCTGCTCTTCACGGGTAATGTGAAACTCACGGGCCAGGTTTTCCGCCGTCAGTCCCATAATGAGCCCGCTTATTGGGTCGGTCAATCCCTGGATAAGCCCGATTTCAGGCTTCAGCATACCGAAGCGAAATCCGAACAACGTCTTAAGCCGCTGCCAACCGGTTTTTGCTTGAGACAGCCGGTTCATGAACTCGGTGTATTGCTTATTAAAGATAAGGGGAATATTACTCATGCTCTCGACGCCACCGACGAGGAACACCTCGCCGTGTCCAGCGGCAATCTTGTTCACCGCGGAAGTAATTGCTTCGATTCCGCTCGCACAGTTGCGGTGAACGGTGAAACCTGGAACAGAGTTCGGCACGCCCGCTTTGAGCGCCATGACCCGGGCGATATTCGCTGCGTTTGCCGGCTGGGCCACGTTTCCTACAATTACTTCATCGATTTCCTTGGGGTTGATTCCGCTGCGCGAAATAACCTCCCGCAGTACCATCGCTCCGAGGTCGTCGGCAGGGGTATCCTTAAGCGCGGTTCCTGCCTTTGCCATGGGTGACCGGATACCTTCGACGATTGCAATTCTTTCCTTCATCTACGTGATCCTCCTACTTCCAGCCTGGAATGCCGGCATACATCTTCTCGATCGTGTCTGCGTACTTTTTTTCAATCTGGAACCGCCGTACCTTCATGGTCGGGGTAAGATCTCCGGAGTCCGGCGTTGCCGCGTGCTTCATGAGCTCAAAGCGTGCTACCTGTTCACTCTTGTGGCGATGCTCATTCACCTCGTCGACGTGAGCCTGAAGGTCTGCCCGCAGCGTATTGCTTTCGAGAAAATCTTCGTCGCTCATATACTCACAGCCGAGTCGCTGTTTGACCGCGCCAAGCTTTTCCATGTCGGGGAACAGAAGGGCGGTTACATAGACCCGGTTGTCGGCAAAAATCACGGCGACATCCACGAAGTCATGTTCTTTCAGTGCCGCTTCGATCGGGCCCGGCGGGACATATTCACCGGTTGATTTCTTGAACAGCTCCTTCTTTCTGCCCTCGATACGAAGGAAGCCATCCGCGTCGAGCGAACCCCGATCTCCGGTATAGAGCCAACCGTGTTCGTCGAGCACTTCAGCTGTGGCGTCCGGTCTGTTGTGATAACCCCGCATGATATTCGGCCCGCGTGCGAGGACCTCCGAGTCCTCTCCTATGCGGACTTCTACGCCGGGAAATGCGGTACCCACCGTCCCGAGTTTGCGGGAGCCGCGATAGTTACACGCGATTACCGGTGAAGCCTCGGTCATACCGTATCCTTCGTATACCGGGATCCCGATATTGATAAAAAACTGTCCGATGTGCTCCGGCAGTTTGGCCGCTCCGCTGATGGTGTAGCGAAGCTTCCCTCCGAGGCCCTGCCTGAGTTTCCCGTAGACAAGTTTTTCGTAGAGCCGGTCCTGCAATCCGGGAGGTGAGTCCACAGCCCGTGTTTTTGCGCGTTCAACACCGAGGGCCGCCAGACGACCCTTCAGGCCCGGCGTGTCCGCTGCCTTCTCGCACATGCGCTCGTACACCTTTTCGAGAATACGCGGGACCACCGTCATAATTGTGGGTTGTACCGCTCGAACATAGTCAGGCAGCATTTTCGGGTCGTCCACGAAATACACCGGTAATCCGTTCGCGAGGTAGAAGTACACGACCATTCGCTCGAACACGTGGGCAAGCGGGAGGGTCGAGATGCAACGGTCCAGGTCGGTGTCGGCATCGAAGCGCTGCGAGGTCGCGTTTATCTGCGATGCAATATTGTATTGTGTGAGCTCGACGCCTTTTGGGAGGCCGGTACTCCCTGAAGTGTAAATGATGGTTGCAAGGTCATCCGGTTTCACGGCATTTGCACGTCGTTCGAGCTCATCCGGGGCTTCCTTTGCGCGTCGGGCGCCCTCTTCAAGCAGCGAATTATACTCGCGATGAGCCGCACTGTAGCCGTAGGTTATTTTCCGCTCGAGCGAGGTTCCGTGCTCCTCCACGAACGAAAGCTCGGCAGCATCGCCCACGAAGAGAATGCGCATACCTGAGTCGGTGATCTCGTGGGTAAAACTCTCCGGACTGATTTTGCGAAAAATTGGAACTGTCACACCACCGGCGAGCTGAATCGCGATGTCGAGCATAAGCCAGTCGGGCGACGGGGTGGCAATAATTCCCACGCTTTCACCGTGTTTTACTCCCAGCGACAGCAATCCGTGCATGAGCTGCTCGACACGTCTGCGCACCTCCTGTGGCGAAAACCGATGCCAGTGTTCACCCGGGTTTTCCTCGTTCCCCTGCTCACGGTCGGGATATGCGAGCAGCAGCGACCTGTGTGCATGTTCCTTGCAGCTGTGAAGAAACAGCTCTGTGAGCGTCTCGAATTTGAACATGTACGATACTTCTCCTTCCTCGGTCGGTCGACCGCCTTAGGAAGCAGGGTACACTCGAAGCAGCGAGAAATCAAACAATAAATTTTGTTCTTTATCGGCTGTCGGCCGAGAACCGCTCCCGGCCGGCGGCGCTGGTACACAACGAAACGCTCCCGGCCG
>CAZMEV010000002.1:0-33388 GCA_964565375.1 uncultured Spirochaetaceae bacterium | reverse complement strand
GCCGAGAACCGCTCCCGGCCGGCGGCGCTGGTACACAACGAAACGCTCCCGGCCGTCGGCGCTGGTACACAACGAAACGCTCCCGGCCGGCGGCTCCGGTACCCGACGAACCGCTCCCGGCCGGCGTCCCGCCTGCACAAAGGCGCCGACATTTACTACATTCAGGAGCATGAAAGCGTATCGCGTATATCAGGAAGGTGACCGGTTTGCCGGTCGTGTGGAGACGCTGCCCGATTCGATTCTGCCGGATGCCGGCGTTACGGTGGATGTGTATTACTCCTCGATCAACTACAAGGATGCACTTTCGGCTCGAGGGGTTCCCGGCGTCACAGGCACATACCCGCATACACCGGGAATCGATGCAGCCGGTACGGTCGCCGATCTTGAACGGGTGGAAGCCGGCGTCCGCGACGCTCTTGGCAATCCGCTGGCCGTCGGAAATCCCGTTCTCATCACCGGGTATGATCTTGGGGTAAATACGCCCGGAGGGCTTGGTTCCCGCGTGCGGGTTCCGCCGGAGTGGATACTTCCGCTGCCGGAGGGAATGACTGCCGGCGATGCAATGCGGCTGGGTACCGCTGGACTGACGGCGGGACTTTCGGTTCTCGAGATCGAGCGGCAGGGGGTTCGCCCGGATCATGGACCTGTGGTGGTAACCGGAGCATCGGGTGGCGTCGGTATTCTTGCTGTCGGTATTCTCTCCCGGGCCGGGTATACGGTTACCGCAGTAACCCGAGCGCCTTCCGACACAGGGGAGCAGCTGCGCGCGGCAGGCGCCGAAGAGGTTGTCGCCGCCGATGATGTACGTGCTGCCGCAAAGAAGCCGCTGGTGAAGGGCAGGTGGGCAGCCGCCGTGGATGCGGCCGGCGGAGATATTCTGTCGGGCGTTCTCGCAGGCCTGCGCTATCGCGGTGTTGCCACTGTCTGCGGGCTCGTAGCGGGTACCCGGTTCGACGCGAGTGTTATGCCGTTTATTCTTCGCGGAGCGCGGCTTGTGGGCATAGACAGTGTCTATGCACCGGTCGCGGACAGGAAGGAGGTGTGGGAACGGCTGGCCGATCGCTGGCGGCCGGAAATGCTCGAAACATCGACCTACGAAATTACTCTTGAGCAGGTGGACGCCGTGATAGATGCGCTGCTCGAAGGACGGCATCGTGGCCGTGCGGTTGTCCGCCACGAGCAGGAGTAGGCATGGCTCGACTGCGTGGGGATGTTGCGCGGTATCTGCTGTCGTTTCTGAAACCTCATCTGCCGGTTTTCGTGGCCGGGCTTGCAATGCTGTTCGCTGCGAATGTGGTGTTCCTCGCGTTCCCGTTTCTTATGGGCAGGCTCGTGGACGAACTGACCGGCGAGGGAACCTGGATCCTTGAAGGCATCGCCGAGTTGAGTGTTGCGTTGCTTGCTGTGCTGTTTGTGCGGGCGGTGCTCAACTTCGGGCAGACGTACGCGTTCGGGGTGGTGTCAAATCGGGTATCCCGCGCGCTTCGAAACGCGCTGTATGGCCGGATTCTTGTACTGCCGACTTCGTTTTTTGATACGAGGCGAACCGGTGAGCTCATAAGCCGGCTTTCCAACGATGTAGGTCAGCTCGAGCACGCGATTTCGGACATGCTTGCGGGGCTCGTGCGACAGCTCGTCGTGCTCTGTTTCGGGGTCGCTATTGTGTTCTATCTCGCACCACAGCTGTCGGTGTTCATGATTGCCATTGTTCCGGCGGTTGCACTTCTGACCATGAGGCTCGGCCGGACCATCCGCAGACGATCACGGGAGACGCAGGATCTGATCGCCGAAAGCACTACCGTGGCGGAGGAAGGCATAAGCGGCGTGTCGACGGTTCGCGCGTTTACCGCCGAGCCCTACGAGGCACGCCGCTATGGTGCGGCTCTCGATGCTGCCCTTTCGAAAGCACTTGATACCGTGCGGTATCGTGCCGGGCTCGGCGCGTTCATAGGCTTTTTCGTAATGGGTGCGCTCGTGCTCGTGATATGGTACGGGGCTTCGCTCGTGGAAACGGGAGGGCTCGCCGTTGGCGACCTCGTGAGTTTTGTCATATATACGGGATTCATCGGTGGGTCTGTTGCGGGCCTCGGGGGACTCGTTACCCGGCTCCAGCGCGTGCTCGGCGCAAGTGAGCGGGTGGTGGAAATTATGCGGTCCGAGCCGGAGCCGGGACGCACGCTCGCGGCGGGCTTTGGTGGGAATCACGGTGGCGGCCGCCCCCGGCACGAACACGAGGCGGCCGGCGCAGCTGGAGGCCAGGGCCACCAACACGACACGGCCGATGGCGGCGCAGGCGAGAGCCGCCAACACGACACGGCCGCCGGAAATGTGCGCCCTGGTCACGGAGAAGACGCGGCCCTCGAGCGCGACGGCCGCGCCCACCACAGCGGCCCTGGTACGGGCTCTTCTCAACAGCGGGACGCTGGAGTGCCTGACATTTCATTCGAGCGCGTAGATTTCGCCTACCCGAGCCGTCCGGATGTTCCGGTCCTCGAGGACATTGCGTTTTCACTTCACGCGCGGGAACACGTGGCGCTCGTCGGGCCAAGTGGGTCAGGTAAATCGTCTATCGTGCGTCTGCTGCTTCGTTTCTATGATCCGGTGCGCGGGCGTCTGCTGTGCGGCAGGCAGGATATTCGGGAGTTCAATGTAGAGACGTGGCGCAGCCGGTTTGCCGTCGTGCCACAGGAGGTCATGCTTTTCGGCGGAAGCATCGCCGACAACATCCGCTACGGGCGGCCGTCTGCCGATGACGAAGAGGTCCGCAGCGCAGCCGATGAGGCATTTGTTCTCGAGTTCGCCTCGCGGTTTCCGGATGGACTCGGGACGGTGGTCGGCGAGCGCGGGGTGCAGCTGTCAGGCGGGCAGCGGCAGCGCGTGGCCGTGGCGCGGGCAATGCTTCGAAATCCGGATGTACTGATTCTCGACGAAGCGACAAGCTCGCTCGACGCCGAGAGTGAGCGGACCGTGCACGAGGCGCTCGAACGGCTCATGGCCGGTCGGACAACGCTCGTTATTGCTCACAGGCTGGCTACAGTCCAGGAAGCCGACCGGATCCTCGTGCTCGACCGTGGCAATATCGTGGAGCAGGGCACTCACCGTGAACTCAGCCGGAAGGAAGATGGGCTTTATGCCGGGCTTGTGAGAATGCAGAACCTTGGAGACGCCGAATAGGGGGCCCACAGGGGTCCGTTCCTTTTTGCCGGGTGATTGCCCGGTTACGGTCCCTGCAAGCGTTCGGTTCGCAGTACCATATACAGTGACAGCACAACAATAGAACCTCCAGCGATGGCAAGGGGGCCCGGCACTTCATGGAACAGTACGAGTGCCATGAGCGTGGCGAATATCGGTTCGAGAAGAATGGAGGTGCTCACCGAGCTTGCCGAAACGTACTTAAGGGCCCAGTTGAAAATGCTGTGCCCCAGGATCGTACAGAAAAACGCAAGCGAAGCGAAAATGAGAAACTCATGCGCCGGGTACGGACCCAGTGCATCTCCCCGTAGGAGGGAGATCAGCAGGAGTATTATCGCGGCAACCGAGTAGACGCTGATATTGTAGACCTTGGCCTGCATGCTGCGGCGGAGAAACCGTCCGATCAGCATGTAACCGGCGACCGCCAGTGCGCCGATTACGGCAAGCATATTTCCGAACAATGCCTCCGGACCAAGGGCAAAATCCCCGTAACTGAGCAGTGCGCTCCCGGCGATCGCAAGCGCAATGAAACCGAACGCCCTGCGCGGAACGTGCTCGCCGAGAAGCAGGACGCTGCCGAGCGCTACAAACATGGGGTGCAGCGTAACGAGTACAACCGAGCTTGCAACCGTTGTATAGGAAAGGCTCGCGTTCCAGCTTGCGAAGTGTATGGCAAGGAACGCTCCGCTGGCCACAAGAAGCGAAAGATCGCGTTGGCTCAAGCGTGCACCACGCGGGCCGGCGCCCGGGCTCTCTTCCGGTCCTTCTTCCTGCGGGTTGCCTCGCTTCTGCCGCGTAAGAAACAACGGCACAAGCATTACGCTTGTGAACAGCATCCGGTAGAAGGCTATAACAACCGGCGGCGCATCGGATATGCGAATAAAGATCGCCGAAAGCGATGCGAATGCTACCCCGAGGACAACGAGGCTGCGTGCTGCGCGGTAGGAACTCATGTCTGCATCCCTGGCCTATCGCAGCAGCGGAACGGCGGTGCCCACCGGAGTGCGGACGTAAAAGCTCGTTACCAGATGTTCACCTTCGTCGCCGGTCACAATGCCCAGATGTCTGTGTCGCCACATGTAGCTCGCCAGGGCGGCATCCCCGGCGCAGGCGCTCCAGTGAATGAACCCGAGCCACGAAAGCGCGGATACCACAACCGGCACGAATGCGCCCTCGCCCGAACCGCCGACGAACTCGGTGAGCCCGGCAGCGGTGGCAGGCTCCAGCCCAAGGATCAGTGCTGCACCCACGATTGCAAGCGATATCACTGCTGCCGGAAGATACAGGATAAACAGCATCTCCCGGTAATCTGCAACAAAATCCCGCGCGATCGCGTAGAACATAAGATACCGCAGCCGTGCACCGAAACGAATCCGTCTCGCTCCTCTGATTCGGAACGCAAGCGCATGAAGCAGTTCGTGGAGCGGAATGACGGGGATCATTCCTGCGACTGCGGCGAGTGCGCCGCCAAACGGGACCCACACCGCTGAGCGGGCGACAACGACCGATGTGCCCAGCGCTCCTGCAGCGAATACGGCCAGCAGTGCCCAGTATGCGACCATATGCGGAGTACGGCGGCGCAATTCGCCCGAAATCACGTCGATTAATTCCTCGAACTCAAAGCGTGCAAAGAGATAGTATCCGTGCTCCTGCAGTCGTTCCGGCGCTATATTCACTCGTTCGTTCCTCTCGATGAAACCCGCATGGCAGCCGCAGTGCCTCCCGGTCGAAAAGCCGGTTGCTCCGGACTATAGCGCGACTCCAGAACCTCAAGGAGTTCCGGAAGCCAGGCATCGACGATGTCGCGGGCGCTGGTTCGCAGACATAAGCGTGATGAACGATTCACGCGCCGGTCAACGGCGGTGAACCCGCTCCACCTGTTCTCAAGATAGCGAAGCAGCTCATCGGTGTCGATGTCAAAACGGCGTCTGAGCGCGTCCATCGAGACGCCATAGCGGGTACGCAGACCGTTCATGAAGTGCTCAAAGAGCACGTCCCGATTGGCGAGGAGCTCGCTTTCGTGGTCCAGTTCCCCGCGGTGAATCCTTTGAAACGAAAATATGCTGCCTCCGGTCAGCCTCAGCAGGCGTTCACACCTGTCTGCAGCGGAACGGACCGGAATCGTCGATACGGCGCCGGGGCCCAGTCCCAGATACGGGTTAAGATGCCAGTAGGCAGCGTTGTGTATCGACTCGTCGCCCGGCCGTGCGTAATTGGATACCTCGTACGCAGTCAGCCCGCTTTTCGTGAGTGCCGCCCGGGCCCGTGCCCAAAGCCGCTCGTGAGTATCGCGGTCCGGCATTATGATCCGGCCTGCGGCGACACTCTGCTCAAGCGCGGTTCCCGGTTCCACCGTGAGCCCGTAGCAGGAGAGATGACCGATTCCAAACTCAGCAAGCTCGGCGATCTGCGCCTCGAGATTGCGGAGCGTCTGTCCCGGCGTACCGATAATAAGATCCACGCTCACCCGCCCGTCCCAGCAGCGGGTAAGCGTCTGAAGCGCTGAACGAGCACAGGCGGCGTCACTTCGCCTTCCGAGCAATGCGAGTTCCTCGTCTCGCAGGGACTGGATACCGAGACTTATGCGGTCAACGCCGGCGTTCTTCAGTACTTCGATCAGTTCCGGGGTAACCGACTCGGGATTTACCTCGATCGTCCACTCGCGCGGCGGTGTGTGTTCGGGTATACGAAGGGCGGACGAGAGGCGGGCAAGGAACTGCTCCATGAGATCAGGGGGAACAATGCTCGGAGTTCCTCCGCCGATATACACAGAATCAATGCGGGGAAATCCGAGAAGCGCGTGCCATGTCTCAGCTTCCGCAACGATTCCGTCGAGCGTTTCGGATAGTACTCGTGGAGAAAATCCTGTTTCAAGATAGAAGGCACAATAGTGACATCGGGTGCGACAGAACGGAATATGGACGTACACAGCTATTGCATCGAGCGAAACCGGTTCCACATTCTCCCGGTCGAGAGCAGCGAAGCGGATCATGAGCCCAGCAGCTGCACAGCGCGTTGGACGAATGTAATTGCGATAATGCCGGTTACGACGAGCTTTACCAGGGTGGCAAGCATTGTTCCTCGCAGCACCGCGAATGCGCTGCGAACCGGATGCCTGTTATCGCGGTGAAACAGCAATTCTCCGGCAAGTGCACCGACGAATGCGCCCACGATAAGGCCGAACGGAGGAAAGAAGATCATCCCCACGAGCATTCCGATAACACTTCCCACAACACCTGGCCTTCCTGCACCTGCACGGCTCGAAGCGGCGGCGGGAAGGACCTGGTCGGAAACTGTGCCGCCAACCGACAATACGGCCGCACCGGCGATAAGCCACAGCGGGATAATTTCGGTTCCCCCGGCAATAAGCAGAAGCAGCAGCCCTGCGAATGCCACGAGCGGGCCCGGGAGGATCGGAACAACGCACCCGACAAGCGCGAGAAGCATTGCCACAGCGCCGATTACCACGAGCGTTATTTCAAGTGCCATATCATCCTCCAAAGTAGCCCGGCAAACAGGCGCCTGTCATCGCCCGAAGCAGATCTTCAGTATTCTTCCGACCGGGACGCTTCCGGGAAGTAGTGATCAAGAATATCGTCGGCGGTTGCACCCCGTGATGCATAGCCTGCGGCGCCGGTCTGATCAAGGCCGACCCCGTGGCCCCATCCGGCGCCCCGAAACACGAATGCTCCCGGATAGTCGGCTTCACCAGGATCGTACACAGGCTCCATGACGAACAGATTGCTTCGAAGTGATCCGAGCTGCCTGCGAATCGAGTCGCGCGAAACCAGCGTTTCGCCTTCCTCTCCGGTAACTCGCACCGCGGTAAGGCGGCCGGCCGGGGTGCGGCCTTCGCTTCTGATCGAACGGATACGTCCGACATCGCTCTGCAGTCGTTCGCGGACTTCTTCGGCGTCTACCCACAGCTCCCAGCGATAGGCCGGCGGGTGAGTAAACGGCTGCGTCGAGCTGTATGTTTCCGGGAAATCAAACAGCCAGCTGCGGAGACTGCCGGGAGGCCTTGGTGAACCGTCCCATTCCAGCTGTGGGTCAGCAACTCCGACAATGCCCGGCGGACCGCCTCCCCATACATCCTCCGGGGAATCCGAATGGCCTGCGTTGTTTGCCGAGTAATAGGCTGCGAGAACCCGATCCTCATGAGTCAGCACCGTTCCCCGGGTATCGTCGACAGCCCGGGTGGTTGCCTCGGCTTCGCCGGAGTACCCGCGGTAAAACGCCGAGCGTACCGAACCGGAGACATCGTAGCCTGCATCGTCGAACGCGCCGATATTTGCGATGGTGTAACTCCTCGCCGCGATAGCCTGGGCGCGCAGAGCTTCCTCCGGCCACGACGCGGGCATCTCCGAGGGCACAACCGAGTAGAGGTAGGACTCCTTATCGAGTACATTCACAACGCTGAACCCGGAGTCTCGCGATGGACCGAATCGCAACGCACCCCGGTATGAGCGGTCCTCGCTTCCCGCCGAGAACTGTCCGCGCGAGTGCTCGAGATCAAACAGAATGGTCGTTGCCTCTTCATCGGCCGGGACGAGTTCGAGCCAGCCGTCGCTGAGGTCGTGGCGCAGCATCGGCTCGTTATCGCCGTTTCCGTTCGCGGATTCGCTGTTACCGTCGTCGTCAGCAGAGGAGCGCCTGAATTCAATAACGTTATTCTGGAGGTTGATGTTTAAAAGCTCGTCCCGTTCGCCCTCGAGCAGCGCCGAGGTATCGGCCGGCGCCGCATCTCTGTCGGCACTCTCGAGAAGGTGAATCTCCCAGTCGCTGCTGCTCTTTAGCCAGAGATCGCCGAGAGAGTTTGCAAGCCCTACGCGGATATATGGAATCTCCTCCGCGTTATCTGGCATGTATGCCACCGACGGAGGTGTCGTCACCTCGCGTGTTCGAGCGAGTTCCTCCTCCTCTGCTTCGACAAGCTCGGGACGTTTCTCTTCGACTTCGGTGAGAAGGCGGGAGGCTTTCTCGTCGTGCGGCCTCGCACCGGTTGCCCGTGTCAGGAGCGACCGTGCCTGCCGGTATTCCTCGAGGGCCATGTGGGCACGCGCCTGATCAACGAGTGTTGCTGAAAGGTTGGGTTCCCTCCTTCGTGCATTTTCGAATGCATCTATCGCTTTGTCGTATGATTCGGCCTCCAGGTGAAGTCGCCCGCGCAGCTCATAGGCAGTTGCAAGATTCGAGTCTGCGTTGAGCGACTGGTCGATCTGGTTATGGGCCTCGTCGTTCCGGCCCGTGGCCGCGTACGCCCGGGCGGCGATGATATGTTCCCTCGCCTGCAGTTCGGAGAGAAGCTGCCGTTCGGCGAGTTTCTCGAACTGCGAAAGCGCGTCTTCAGGGCGCCCTTCGAGATAGTACAGTTCCATCAGCTGTGAGAGTTCACCTGTCTCGGAACCGGAGGCCTCGTCGTTTCCTTCGAGCGCAGTCTGCCTCTCGAGGGCATTCCGCGCCCGGGTGTATTCCCCGCTCTCCCGGTACAGAACAATTAATGCTTCGAAGGTTTCCTCTGCAACCTCAGGGTGCTCGGACAAGTCGAGGGCGCCCGAATCAAAGTCGTCCGCAAGATCCTCAAAACCTGCCAGAGCGGTATCCGGATTTCCTTCATACCAGAGTTCAATGGTCGCCTTCAGCCGCTCGCCAGGAGGCTTTTCGGCAAGTTCCCGCAGACGGTTATCCTCGCTCCCGGGTTCGGCGTTCCCGGATTCGGCGCTGCCGGATTCGGCGCGAACCCTGGCCGGAGTAACCAGTGAGCCGGAGAGTCGTTGCAGCGAGCCGGGCAGCCGTTCGAGGGATCCAGGAAGTCGGTCGGAAAACCCGGCAGCGACGATTGTGATAACGATGAGAGTACCCGTTGCGGCAGCGGCTCTCGTAACATTGCGGGAGAAGTGCAAAGGCATGGTGAAAGGCTCCTCAGTATTGTCCTGCTATTCACCGCTCTTCGGCGCTGTCAGAGCACCGCGCCGAACGGCGGCAGCCGATATCGGTGGCCCCAGTATTTCCTTCAACAGTATCGCAAGCAGCATGATAGTAATAGTCTGAGTCAGATTCGCCGCCATATCGGGGGATACAAGATCAAGAATGGGGGCGTCCTCGAGCACAAGCACGAGTCCGAGCGCAACCCCTGCCTGTGGAATAAGGCAGAGCGGAAGGTACCGTGCGGTCGCCGGTTCGGCTCCCCCGAGTTTCGCGCCAAGGGATGTGCCGAGATAGGATCCGGCAATGCGCGAGACGACATACGTGACTCCGAGAATAAGTATGGTGGAATTTGCAAGTACGCTCGGGTCGAGTTTCGCGCCTGCAAGTACGAAAAATACCGCATACAGTGGCGGCGACCAGAAGCGTATGGAATCGAGCACCTTTCCCGGGCGTTTGGAGAGGTTAATGTAGACAACACCAACGGTCATATTCAGCAGGAGCGTTGATATCTCCCACACAAGCGCCATCGAGGTTCCAAACAGAAGGAATGCGAACGTCAATATTATTGTCTGCGAAAGACTTCGTACCGACCGCGTTGACAGATGAAGCGCGAATCCGCAGACCAGGCCGAGGCCTATGCTCAGGCCCGTATCCCCGAGTGCCCCGAGAAATGTCTGCAGAATCTGCTGATTACCGCCGGCATCGACGCCGAGAATAAGCGGTGCAAATGAAAACACAAGGCCGAATACGGTAATCGTGACGGCCGTTGCCACAGCTACTACTCCATACAGCTGCTCCACAAAGCTTCCGTATGCGCGTTCATGCTGAACAATCGCGACCACCGTCCCCGGCGAGGATCCGCCTGAGAGAACTCCCATGAGTACTGCGATCGAGACAGGGAGGCCTGCAACCCAGAGGCCCAGCGTAACGAAGAAAAACGCCAGAACCAGATGGCCGAACGCCATGAAGGCAACCGGCCTGGCCACACGTGAAAGGGTTGAACGCTGAAGGTTGCTTCCGACGGTGAATGCGATTATCGCGAGTGCGATCTCTGTAAGGAGCTGCAGATCTCCCTTTATATCCGCCGGTATCAGTTCGGCGGCATACGGCCCGGCCAGCAGCCCTGCAAGGATAAAGCCGGTAATTTCAGGCAGTCTGACCTTCTCGGCAAGTGCTCCGAGAAGATAGCCACCAAGCATAATAATGCTCAGCGCGAATAAGGGATTCGCGCTGAGCGTCTCGTAGAAGTTTACGAACCAGTATGTCAGTTGCTCCAAGGTTCCGACAGTTTAATCATCCTCGCCCGGTTCTATCCAGCCCTTGGACGATTCCACCGCACGCTGCCAGCCCTTGTACAGTTTCTGACGTTTGCTGTCGTCCATGCGCGGCATGAAGCGGCGGTCTACGTCGAACGTATCCTTGAGTTCTCCCTGGTCCTTCCAGAACTCGACCGCCAGGCCGGCGAGGAACGCGGAGCCCCGGGCGGTAGCCTCTATAATCCGTGGACGAACTGCGGGAATATTGAGAATATCCGCCTGGAACTGCATGAGGAAATTGTTCGCGCTCGCTCCACCGTCCACCTTCAGCTCCATCGTGCGTATACCCGAGTCGCGCTCCATGCAGTCAATAACGTCCTTGGTCTGATACGCGACCGATTCAAGCGCCGCTCGGACAATATGGTTGAAGTTCGACCCGCGAGTCAGTCCCACGATCGTGCCGCGTGCGTAGCTGTCCCAGTGCGGCGCGCCGAGTCCGACAAAGGCAGGTACCATGTACACTCCGCCGGTGTCTTCGACCTTGCCGGCAAAGTACTCGGTATCGGCCGCCTCATTTATGATATGCAGTTCGTCACGAAGCCATTGAATAGCCGCACCGGTTATGAAAATGGAGCCTTCGAGCGCGTACTGTACCGGATTATCTCCGATACCCCACCCGATGGTCGTAAGCAGCCCGGTCTCGGACCCTATGCGTTCATCGCCGGTATTCATGAGCACGAAGCTTCCGGTGCCATAGGTGTTCTTCGCCGATCCCCTGTCGAAGCACGCCTGGCCGAAGAGCGCTCCCTGCTGGTCACCGATTGCGGCGGCAACAGGAATCTTTGCTCCCCCAAAGGTTCGCTCATCGGTTACCCCGTAAACGCTACTGCTCGGCTTGACCTCGGGAAGCATTTCCCTCGGTATATCGAATCGCTCGAGGATCTTGTCGTCCCAGTCGAGGGTATTAATGTTGAAAAGCAGCGTTCTTGATGCGTTCGAATAGTCGGTAACATGTACATCACCGCGCGTGAGGTTCCATATGAGCCAGCTGTCGACGGTTCCGAACAGCACCTCGCCGCGTCGTGCACGCTCCCGTATACCATGATGGTTATCGAGAATCCACTTCACTTTAGTGCCCGAAAAATACGGGTCTATTACCAGTCCGGTTGATTCGCGGATGTAGTCTTTCCAGCCTTCTTCTGCGAGTTCATCACAGAATCCTGCGGTACGCCTGTCCTGCCAGACAATGGCGTTACACACGGGACGACCGGTCTCTTTTTCCCACACGACTACTGTTTCGCGCTGGTTTGTAATACCGATCGCCTTTACCTGGTCCGGCCGCACACCGGTGCGCTCGAGTACCTGGCGGGCGACACCACTCTGGGTTCCCCAGATATCCATGGGGTTGTGTTCGACCCAGCCCGGTTTCGGGTAAATTTGGGGAAACTCCTGCTGGGCAACGCCGGCGATCTGACCGTGCCGGTCAAAAAGAATCGCGCGATTACTTGTTGTTCCTGTGTCGAAAGCCATTACATATTTTTCGGGCATAAGTACCTCTCCGTATCCAGAATCGTGGGGTCACTCCGCCGTGCCGTCAAGCCGAAGCAGCGGGGTTAGCCTGTTCATCGGCAAAATTAATGAGGGTCCGCGCAGTCGGCTCGTCCACAATGAGCTCACCAATATAGCCGGCTTGCAGCGCCGCGTGCAGTCCGGGCACCTTTGAGCGGCCTGAAACTACACAGATAGCTCGCCGTACCTGTTTGTACAGAGACAATGGAGGGCCGCTTGAGCGTTCGTTAATTTCGATGTCCTCGTAGCTTCCGTCGGTACGGTAGAAGACTGTGGCGAGATCGCCGACCACCCCTTCGGAGCGCAGGTACTGCAGGTCATCCTGCGAAAGGTATTCGCTTGAGTAGACATGGCTTGGTACGCCGCTGTTCACAGAGCCAATGCTGTACAGGAGAACATCAGCCTCCTGCTGAAGGGTAAGAATGTTTCGTACACTCTGTTCCCGCCACATTGCCTGCTTAGTCTCGGCAAAGTCGAAAAAGGTCGGAACCGGAAACAGATAAACCCGCGCGCCGAAGTTCTCACCGAAGCGTTTGAGAATGTGGGCGGCGTAGTTGTTGTCATAGGTATGGGTATTTCCACTGCCGTTGAGCTGAACGACTCGAAGGCCCGGCACGGTTTTCGGAACGAGCTGGCTGGAGATCGCGCTGAGGGTGGTTCCCCAGGCACAGCCGAGAATCTGCTCCGGAGCGAGAATCTGGTTAAGATACTGAGCCGTAAACTGCGCGACGCGCTCAAGCCATGTTACCTCGCCGAGTACTTCCGGTGCGGGAACCGGATGCACTCGGCTTACCCCGTACCGGCGCTCGATTTCGCTCGAAAGCGGGGCGAGATCCTCTTCACGGTCGTGAATAATAATCTCGACGAGTCCCTGCTCCCGGGCGAAACTCAGCAACCGTGAAACCTTGGGGCGTGAAACCGATAGCTCTTCGGCGATCTGCTCGGTCGTAAGCCCGTGGTAGTAATAAAGTTTGGCCGCGGTTATCGCGTGCCTGATTCGTGCTCCAGAGTCCCGCATCCTATATCCTGCTTTGTACCTGTCCGGTATTGTCTGTGCAGACTGCAGTGTAGCACGACATGTGCGCTATAGCGATCGGGCGTTGCGGGAAACAGAAGCTTCCGAAGCAAACCCGGACTATCCGTGAACGGAACCGGTCGACGCGCACTCGGTCAGCCTCCGGTTTGCACCCGTTCCGGGGCATGAAGCCGAGGCGGGGCGTCAGCGTCTGCCGGTGAACGTCTGCCGGACGCCGATCTGAATACGCACCTGTCCTGTCGGCTGCCGGGCTTCCGCGGTTCGTACCATTCTCGCAAGCTCGTGGGTCTCAGCCAACGATTCGATCCGGCGTGGCGCAACCCATGCACTCAGGGATTCGCGGCGAACCCATATCCAGTCGTCCGGTGTCCCGGGCTTCAGTTCATTAAAATCGCCGAGGTACCAGCCACGGTTACGTTGGCTGCGACCGAGGTCGTCGAGCGATTCGTTCACCTCCGCCCGTTCTTCCCACTCGTCATCGAGGCGATAGCCGCGGAATGTCTGCTCATCGGAGCGAAATATGTACTCGAACCGACGGTTCCCCACGACGAACTCGGAAAAGTAGGTTGGTACAACATTGCCCCGATAGCGGACCACACCGTTTTCTATCGCAGGACTTCCAAGACGTCGCTGCTCGGTAACCGCATACTCCCAGTGTTCCTCGGGTGTGGTGCGCGTCGTAGTTGCACAGGCTCCTATCAGCAGGACTGTTATACCGATCAATGACACCTTCCAGAAGTCTTTCATAGCAATCTACAAGATACTGTTGCAGCAGCAAATCAGCAAAAAAAAAGCCCGGACGCTGTGCCCGGGCGTAGTTTTTGGAAACGTTATGTCCGAGACTCGGTCAAAGCAGCCCGTCAGCGCACTTCGCATCCGTGACAAGCACGTGGATGAACCCGGCAGCGAGCGCGGCGCGAACCGAGTCAATTGATTTTGTGCCGGTTGCCACAGCAACAACATTGCGTACGTGGCGCAACTCCTCGAATTCGACGGCAACAAGTCGATCCTCGAAGGGGTTTTCCATCTCGTTTCCTTCCGCGTCGATCGGAGTTCCGTTGATCGTGCACACGGCCCCTCGCCGTTTCAGTTCTTTCTTCTCGTCGGGGCTGTAGGTTCCGGCTTCGCGTCCGTCGAGTGACTCGAGATTCACGACTACCGTGTCGAGCCGGTTCCACAGCCTGCGAATCGGCGGAAATGACGGATCCTTCATTGCGCTCTTGCGCTCCTGCTCGCTTGCAGCGAGCGCATCTGCCGGGACGGTGTGCACGTCACCGTCGAGCCGTGCGGCAAACGCGCCAGCTACGCTGTCAGGGCGTATCTGCTGATCGATATTGGTGATATTGCCTGCCAGGGGGACGATGTCAATGCGGCCTACGCTTGCCCGGCCGAGGTTCTCCGCCATGCCGAGCATGTCGGTTCCCCAACCAACCCCGAGCACATTGTCCCGCTTCAGAAGTCGGGCGAGGAGGCCCGTAGCCATTGACCCCATGTCGCGGTGGATATCTGCGGCATTTTCGTAGCGGCCCGCTACCATTGCTTCCCGGATCGCATAGCGCTGCTCAAGCCCGATTTCCATCTTGTGAAACTCTTCGCGGGTTTCATCTATGGATATCTTGACGATGTTCAGGTCCTTCGCCTTGGAAAGGGCGCGAGAGACACTTGCCACACTGATGTTGAGTTGCTCGGCAATCTGCCTCTGGTTCATGTCTTCGACATAATAGAGCCGTGCGATCTTTGCGAACAGATCCCGACGGGCGTCGTTGTTTTCGGATTCAAAATCCATTTCCGTACTCATAACCTTTGGTCTCCTTGGGCATAACGCATCCTGTATATGTAACAACGCAATGGCGTCTCAGCTACAAAAAACGGTGAAAATTACATCTTCTCATCTTCACACTGATAAACCTTGTACACCATGACATGAATGCCGTGTATGTGACAAGTTGTGTCATACCCTTATATAGCGTGAATTTTCAGACGGTATGTGTCCCTGACACGACATAAAGGGAGATCCGGCACATAAAATGCCGTTCCCTGTACAATATCTTATCGCAACTTCGTCCGTTTCTCCGGACCGGAGAGCTGGCGCAGGCGTTCTATACGCACCCCGATCGGAGGATGAGTCGAGAAAAGCGAGCTCATCCCTCCTCCGGAGAGGGGGTTCACAATAAACATGTGACTGGCGGCTTCGTTTACCTGCATGCGGCCGGTCTTTGATGCCCGATCGAGCTTCGCGAGCGCGCTTGCAAGCCCGTCCGGGCTTCCGGCAATTCTCACAGCGCTTCGGTCGGCTGCAAATTCTCGACTTCGTGAGATTGCCATACGAATTAGCATTGCTGCAAGAGGTGCAAAGATAATTGCCAGCAAAGCTGTAATGATATTCCCTCCGCCGCGGCCTCTGCCACCACCTAAGAGCATTCCATACGTACCGATTCGAGCGATGGCGGTGAGCGCTCCAGCCAATACCGCCGCTACCGTGCTTATGAGCGTGTCGCGATTTCGAATGTGGGCGAGTTCATGCGCAATTACCCCCTCCACCTCCTGCCGGTTCAGATTGCGAAGCAGTCCATCGGTGACAGCAACCGCCGAATTCCGAGGGTTTCGCCCGGTCGCGAAGGCATTCGGCTGCGCCGAAGGCGTAATATACAGTTTCGGCATCGGAAGGTCGGCCCGCTTACACAGCGATTCAACCATCTCATAGAGCTCAGGCGCCTGATTGCGTGACACGGGCCTCGAGCGCGTCATACGTATAGCGATGCGATCCGAGTTCCACCAGGCGAACACGTTCATTACCAGAGCAAATCCGAGAGCGAGGATCAGTCCGGCCTCTCCGGCTATCGCTCCTCCCGCCAGTACAAGAAGTACAGTAAGCAGTGTCATCAGGAAAAGCGTTTTGATATAGTTCATAGTCCTTATAAAATAGCACCATCGCCTAGCGGAGGGAAACGCTCAGCATCTATCTGCTCATGCTGCTTCGGGCGCCATCACTCCTGCCGCCTCGGCCCGGTCAGGTCGGGCGCCATCACTCCCGCCGCCTCGGCTCGGTCAGGTCGGGCGCCCACATCCACCCCCGTTCACTGCCGGTCTCCACCCGGTACCACATTCCCTCGACCCCGTCACGAGAGTCGAGCCGGTTCCATGGCTCGACCGCCCGTACCCGGGCCTCCCGGGCGAGTTCCCCTATTTTCCTGCCTCGGGGCTCGTCGTAGACACCTGCTTCCTGCTCGGCAACCATCAGGGGTTGCGGAAATGTTTCCTCCCATACGGTTGCTGAGCTCGCGGACCGCACAAATCGTCCACGGAACAGGCGATGTTCCCCGATCGACAGACGGTAGCGGGTCGTACGCTCGGTGAGAGCGGTAGAAGCGAGCATGTGTTCTTCCAGTACGCCCGTTGCATCTCCGGTTTCCTCAAGATGTACCGAATACGTGGAGCCCGAAGGATAGGCCAGATGCGTTATGAAGAGGCCGGCGAGCTCCATGCTTTCGTCTCCCGGGCGAAGCAGCAGGCGCACTGTGGCCGGCTCCATGGATGGATTGTCGAGTGTAATCAATGTTCGCGCATGCACATCGATAAAGGTCCCGTCGAACGACTCAAAGTGCGTCACGCCTGCCTCAACCGGTGCGGCGGGAAGGAAGGCATGCGACGGCCCCGCCTCGCCGTCCGAAGCCGCGCCACCCGGCCTGGACCCGTCGGACGCTGAACCGGCCGGAGCCTCACCACCGGGAGCCTCGCCGTCCGAAGCCGCGCCACCCGGCCTGGACCCGTCTGAAAGCGCGCCACCCGGCGACCCATCAGCCAGATGCATTTCGTAGAGCGTCCCGAGATCAATAATCCACGCCGACTCGTCGAGCTCCAGGTAGAGCGGCGCATACTCGAACAGGCCGCTCCACACCGTAGCCTCATAGCGGTCGGAGTCCGACGGCATCAGGGCAAACGGAACCTCGATGCTTCGCGGGAGTGCTCCGATTCGTACCGGTCCGAGGCGCGAGCCGGTATCCTCGAACAGCGTGATGAACCTGTCGAACAGATCCTCAACGTCGGCGTCGATCAGCGATTGCGGCAGATCTGCCGGCATCCAGCTATCCGCGGAATCCTCGGCCGCCGCCAAAGGGGAGGGAAACTCGTCGTAGCGGACATGATCGCTGTTTTCCGGCGCCGGCGCATCGAGAGCGGTTGGCGCTTCGATCGCGCCCGGCCCCGGAACGTAGGTAACGCCCGCTCGCCTTTCCGAGGGAAGCTCCGGCAGCGGCGAAACAGAGTCCGCAAACACCCAGGTGAAAAGCAGCAGAAGAACTGCAGCATACACGGTGCTACGCATAATTCGAGCCACCGCTAAGAACAGAAGTCCGAAGAGCAGCAAAGGGGCCGAGCATATGATCGTACAGGTACTTAAGCTCCCATACCGCAGACCGTGCCCGCTCCCGTTCGGAAACATCGAGCCTGAGCGCTTCGAATTCATCCTCATCGAGTACCAGCCGTGTGCCCCGGGTATCGGCCACGACGTCGAGTGCGAGATCTTCAGCCGAAATCTCCGAAGCAGATACGGACGCAGGCCGTGTTATATTACAGTAGAATCCACGCAGCGCCCCATCCGGTGCGTGGACCTCGAATACATTGTAATGACGCGCTGCCCAGAAATGCTCAACCATCCGGTCTCCCCGGACGATCGTGAACGCACCGACATCCGCCGAGTCAAAGCCGAAATACGCCTCCACCCGTGCATAACCCCATTCCGCGTCGAGAAAAAGCAGGTGCGCGGGATACCGGATCGCTTCACTTCCATCGGATCGCAGTTTTATTATGTCGATGGTTTCCCCATTTTCGTCCCGTGATTCCATACACTCGCCGCCTCGAATGCCGGAAGTATGCTGCCGTGCGCGCGTGACGGTCAACGCCGGGCGGCGTTCAGTCTCCGGCGCCACCGGACACGCATCGGGTACCCCGTACCACACAAACTGCGATAGGCTTCTGCCGGCTGTCTGTTTCAAAGGCGAGCCATTGGTACTATGCTTGCAGATCGTTGTTTCCCCGCGCAGCGCCGTCTCCGGCGGCCGCAGGAGCAGGAGGGGGCGGCGCATAGAGAAATAGAAGGGGCAGGTCATGATCGAGCTGAAAGGAACCGTGCAGTCCGGTATATCGCTTCATCTTCGAAGCGGTGATACGAGCTACATATGTAAGAGTGATGACGGGGTTCTGGTGCACCGTTACTGGGGCCCGGCATTACCCGCCGATGCCCCGAGCAGCGACGAGGCCGCCCTCTTCGATGATGCGCGACCGCTGCCCTACAGCGTCGAGCGACAGACGGTCGAAGAGCTGTTTGCCAGGCCGGACGTGGCGGAACGCCGCCGGCGTATTCTCGGCGAGGGTGTTCCCGGCAGTCGCGAGCATGGCTATGTTGCATCGGGACAGCAGGCCGCCGATGCGCCCGATACAGCACATGCCGACAGCGTAATGTCGCTTCGCAGGGAGTATCCGGACGCCCTTGGCGGCGATACGAGAGTGGCGGCGATTGAGCTTCGCTTCGCCGACGGCAGCCGCAGTGCGAACCTCAAACTGGAGTCTGCCGCGGTACATCACGGTATGCCGGTGCTCGACGGTCTTCCCGCGCTGCGTTCGGCATCCGGTGAGCATGCATGCATTACGCTTGTTGACGAGCGGGGGCAGGTACGGGTGCACCTCTATTACGCTGTGCCTGACGAAGAATCGGGGGCAATTGCCCGGCACGCGGAGGTGGAGAATATCGGCGACGTAGCCGTCGAGATTATGTCTGTTGCAAGCATGAGTCTCGACCTGCCGGCCGAAAGCCGCGAGGTGCTGCACCTTTCCGGTGCCTGGGGGCGGGAGCGCTCGCCGCGAAGGCTGCCGGTTAACGGGACTCGAATAAGTATCAGCTCGCGCCGTGGGGCGAGCGGGCACGAGCATGCGCCGTTTATGGCCGTGTGCGAGCAGGGGGCAGGCGAACACCACGGGCGGGTCCATGCGGCCACGCTCGTGTACAGCGGAAACCACCGGTTTGTTGCAGAGGAAGACAGTCACGGCGTGACCCGGTTTGTCTGCGGTATTAACCCGGAAGGCTTTACTCAGCGGCTTGCCCCTGGTGAGCGTTTTGTCGCTCCCCAGGCGGTTATGGCGCACTCGGAACGTGGATTCAGTGCGCTTTCGCACGCCTTTCACCGCTGCGCACGGAACTTCCTCATCCCCGAGCGCTACCGCGGGCATCGGCCTCCTGTTGTCCTTAACAGCTGGGAGGCAGTCTATTTTCAGGTGGATGATTCCCGCGTGCGTGCGCTGGCTCCGCATGCAAAGCAGGTGGGGGCCGAGGTCCTCGTAATCGACGACGGGTGGTTCGAAGGGCGCGACGACGATCGTTCCGGACTCGGAGACTGGTATACGCACGGCGGCAAGTTCCCCGACGGCCTCGATGCTACCCGCGCAGTCCTGGCCGAACATGGGCTTGCGCTTGGAATCTGGATGGAACCGGAGATGGTATCCCCGGCAAGCAGGCTCTATAACGATCATCCCGACTGGTGTCTGCACGACCGCGGAGTTTCACGGATGACATCCCGTAATCAGGTAATCCTTGATCTTTCCCGCGACGACGTGCAGGACTGGGTAATCGAGCAGATCTCGCGCGTGGTAACCGAAAGCGGAGCAAGCTATCTGAAGTGGGATATGAACCGGCCGTTCTCAAGCGAGGGCTCGGCCTCGTTACCGGCTGAGCGCCAGTGTGAAGTTCCGCACAGGTATATCCTCGGACTGTACCGCATTCTCGGAGAGCTTGCCGCCCGACACCCCGATCTGCTCGTGGAGGGGTGCGCCGGCGGCGGCGGCCGGTTTGACTGGGGAATGCTCGCCTATCTGCCGCAGTACTGGACAAGTGACGATACGGATGCGGCCGAACGTATCCGCATTCAGGGAGGCAGCTCGTTCTTTCTGCCGCCGGAGAGTATGGGGGCCCACGTCTCGGTCGTTCCCAACCACCAGGTCGGCCGGGTGACACCTGCCGAGTCACGCGTTGCCGCCGCTCTGTTCGGCGCATTCGGCTATGAGCTCGATCCTCGATCGGTATCGCCTGAGGAGCGGGAGCTTTTCGCTGCTGCATCACAGCGTTACACGCGTGTTCGCGAGTGGCTGTCGGGCGCGTCGTTTTACCGGCTTACCGAGGTTAACGATGAATACTACGCAGGCTTCGCCCTGGTAAGCGCCGATCTTCGCAATGCACTCATTCTCGTGGGCACGCTTCGTGCCGTTCCGGATCCGCCGGTAGTGAGGCTTCGCATACCGGGGCTGCAATCAGGCGCCGTATATCGCGATCGCGACCGGGACGTGCGGTTTCGGGGAGTGCTGCTTGAAGCAGCCGGTCTTGCTGTACCCCGGAATCGTGGGGACTGGGCCTTCGATCTGTACGAACTTAAGGCCGATTCGTAAACAACTCGCCGGCACGCTCCCTGCGGGTGTATACTGGAGGTGTCATGGCAAACGAGGACGGCTCGCCGGATGCACGGCGAAAGCCCCGGCGGCGCGCCCGCCGGAGCTCCTATGCCATCACCAACTTCTATCCCGGCTACGGAGAGGGGAACGCCGCGCTCGATCGGGTCGAGCCGGTGAGCCCGGTGCGCATGCAGCGCATTCTTCCCCGGTATGACCTTTCCACCGCACGGACGCGCACCAGCGGGCTCGGCCCGCCGCTTATTGAAAGCCCCGTCAGCGTGGAAATTACCGGAGAGGGAGAGTCGCCGCTCAGCGTTCCGGCCGACCGCGATCATCCGCGTGGAACCGGTCCGACCGGAGATTCCTCCGGATCAGCGCAGGAATCATCGGGCGGCGAGGAGGTGGACGAGGCAGCGTTCACCGACGATTACCGGGGGAGAATCATCGACATAGATGCATAAATACTTGCCCCGCACGCCCTGCATCGCCTACCTTTGGAAGGCGTTGTGAAGTATGCCTCCGATCACATTCTGACAAGCGATATCGTCCGTCGCCAGACGCGAAGTCTTCATCGCCACTTTGCCGAACAGTGCCGCAACGAGCACGGCGTTGAGCGACGTGTGGGTAATGCGACATGGATACAGGTACACCCCCAGCTGCCGGTTCGTGCGTGGCTCTCGGAACCCGATCTCATCGCCGAGCCTGGAATTGTCGATTCACTTCTGAGCGATGTCCGCGCGGTGAGACCCGGCGCGGAAGTCCGATGGCTCCTTTACCGGCCTCCGGATCAGCCCGCTGTCCGGGACCGGCTGGAAGAACTGGGTTTCGAGCTGCGCGTTGACTGCCCGGGTATGACCTGTGCTCCCGGCGATATGCGGAGTGCTGCCGCCGGCGCGCTGGTGGTCACCGAGGTGGCGAACAGCCGTGATGCGCGGGTCTGGACATCAATCTATACACAAAGTAACGGGCATCCACAGTCGGTAGCCGACGCCTTCGGGCAGGCGCTTCCACAGGCGTGGGAGGCGCGGACCGACAGCAGGTGGTTTCTCGGATACGAGGGCGACAGGCCGGTGAGTTGTGCGAAGCTGCGCATTGAGCCGGATCCCACGGAGCGGGTGGCGGGAATTTATCAGCTTGCGACTCTGCCGGAGTTCAGAGGAAAGGGGTACGGAGCAACGCTCATGCAGAGGGTTATGGAATATGCGCGCGATACTTTCGGTGTCGATACCTTTGTGCTGCAGGCCGAACCGGAGGCAAAGCGCCTGTACGAGCGGCTCGGATTTCGTGCCGACAGTATTATGGCGGTGCATATTTTGAACGGATAGATTGTCGTTCTCGCTGCCCGGCATACGTGGAGGGCAGGGCGGAGCAGGCGGAAATTTGCAAATGCCGTGCGAGCCTATTAGTCTATAGAGCACGAGAGGAGGTCTATTATGACGAACAGCATAGCTGAAGCTTCTACGGCTCTCAATCAGATGCAGGTTCAACAGCAGGTGGGCATGAATGTGCTCCGCGCTGATATGGACGCTTCCCAGGCACAGGCGGACAGTATTGCTGAAATGGCCGGGGATAACGCTGAACTGCAGAACCAGGTTGTTCAGGACCCGACGTTAGGTCAGCAGGTCAACCTCATGGCCTGAATCGTGAGCGTGCGCTGGTCCGGGATCACCGTGTGTGATCCCCGGGCCACGTATTCTTCAAGGCATCTTGTGTGATCCCCGAGCTACGTATTCTTCAAGGCATCTTGTGTGATCCCCGAGCTACGTATTCTTCAACTCATCGTCTGCGGTAATCATTCCGCTCCGTGACCATCCGCAGGAAATGCTACCGAAACTGAGGCTCCATCCTCATGCGCTGTGTGAATGCTCGCCTCGAGCTGTAGGAGCATGTTGTGAATAAGCTGCATGCCAAGCGTTTCGGTAGCGTGGGGATCGAAGTTCTCAGGGAATCCATCACCGCTGTCTTTGACCCGAAGCACGATTTGCCCGACCTCCCGGGCGAACTCTACGAAGAGCGAGCCGCCGTTCTCTCCAATCCCGTGGTGGAATGCATTTGACACCAGCTCGTTCAGAATAAGTCCGCAGGCGATCGCACGGTCGAGATCGAGTTGAATTTCATGAATATCCGTGTCTACACGCAGGCCCTCGCCGGTATGCAGGGTTTGCGACAGCGAATCAACGAGAGCTTCCATATAATGCTTCATGTCAATTGAATTGAAGTCTGTCGAGCGGTAGAGCCTGTCGTGGATCGCCGCGAGCGCTTTAATGCGGTTAATGCTGTCGTTAAGCGTTCGGGAGAGTTGGGAGCCCTGCTTGTACTGCTGTGCCTGAAGATACAGCAGTGAGTTTACCAGATTCAGATTATTCTTAACCCGGTGATACGCTTCCCTCACGAGCGCTTCCCGCTCTTCGAGCGCCTGCTCGAGCGCGGCTACATACTGTTTTGTCTCGGTTATATCGGTCACGGTTGTCACCTTGAACCGCGCGCCACCGGTTGTAACAAGACGGCCGGCGGTGACATAGACGTCACGGATCTGTCCCTGCCTGCTCTGCACCTGCCATTCACCGGCGGACTCTTCGGTGCGACCGGATACAAACTCGGTATGCAGGCTGCTCGCTCTCTCCCGGATGCTTTCGGGCAGCACCCTGGAGAAGTGTGTACCTATGAGTTCCTGCGCCGAATAGCCGTAGGCGTCGCAGTACGCCTTGTTTACCCTGACGAACTTGCCTTCTTCGTCGGTGACGCACATGCCGATCGCCGCCGTGTCGTAGATAAGATCGAGCATATACCCGGGTTCGAGCATTTCCTGCTTCCGGCGGGAATTCGCCGCGCGAACCGCCTGTTCAATCGTCTCCACTACGGCTGACTGGTCATACGGCTTGCGCAGAAAAGCAAATGGGTTAGTTTCCCAGGCGCGGTCGTGCGTAGCGGGGTCAGAGGAGGCGGTAACATAGATAATCGGAACGTGCGAGTTTTTGTGAATCTGTGCGGCGGCTTCTATGCCGTCGAGATCACCTTTCAAAAAGATGTCCATGAGCACAAGGTCATGCGCACTGCTGTCAAACCGCCGAATTGCATCCTCGGCGGTTGCAACAGACTCAATCTGCGCATTCATAGTGCTTTCAATCATTCTCCGAAGCGCAAGCGCGGATATCGGGTCGTCTTCTACGAGAAGGATACGTGTCCCCTGGGACTGCCCGGGAGGCGTTGTGGCTGAATCGGCCTGATTTTTGCTGGACATCTTCTGAAACTAACATCTGCACAGCCATCTGGCCAAGTGTCTTGCGGCATGCTACAAATATAATGTATGAAAATTGCGGTATTCAGTGACATTCACGACAATATCTGGAACCTTGCAACCGCGCTGTCGAGCGCACGTGTCTCCGAGTGTGAGCGGTTAATGTTTCTCGGGGACTTCTGTGCCCCGTTCACGCTCGCGCAGCTTGCCCAGGGATTCTCCGGACCTATCGATGTGGTTTTCGGAAACAATGACGGAGATACGTTTCTCCTCTCGCGCGTTGCTTCCGGTCACGAGCATGTCACGCTTCACGGTCACCTTGCCGAACTCGAAGCAGGGGGACAGAAGGTGGCGCTTAATCATTACCCCGATCTTGCGCAGAGACTTGCCGAAAGCAAGGCATACGACGTGGTTTTCAGCGGTCACGATCACAAAAAGTATGTAGAACAGATCGGCAGTACGCTGTGGGCGAACCCCGGCGAGATCATGGGACGGTTCGGCGAGCCGAGTTTCGGTGTTTATGACACCGAGTCGAAAAACTTTGAACACGTGGACGTAGCGGCTGAGTAATGGCCGCTCCAGGGCGGACCGGCTGCAGACCGGCCCGGCGCGAGGTCGTGCCGGCGCCAGGCCGTGCCGGCGCCAGGCTGTGCGGGCGCCAGGCTGTGCCGCCGCCAGGCGGCGAGCAGGTTCCCCCGGCGCCGGTTCAGTGTGGGGCTGTGCTTAGTTTCCCCGCGCCGCCCCTGGCCGGCAGGGTACTCAGGTTCCCACGGCGCCGGCCCTGGGGCCCGGACTCAAGCTCCGGCCGGTGAAAGTGAATAGCGAGAATGATTCAGCGATGTCAGGCAATAGGGTTCGCTTTTCTCCTCTTTGCGGCAGGCTTCAGTGCTGGTTCGGATCACGAAGTTGCCGGGGTAGAAACATGCCGGCTTCTGCTCATAGATAGTGAGGACGCCGAGCCGTACACTTCGTTCCGGCGTGCGTTTTCGGCGGAACTCGAACGTCTTCGCTGTGGGGCCGACTCAGGTCCCGCGATAACCCGGCATTCTATAGATAATCAGGAGGGCCTTGCGCGCCGCCTGTGGCGCACCGAGGATACCGGTGGGTATGACGCGGTAGTTGTGCAGGGTACTATTGCGGCAGCGGCTGTTCGCGACCTCGTCCGGCAAGGTGATTATTCGCATCCGGTGTTTTTCGCGAACGTCACCGACCCCGTCGAACTGGATTTAATCGAGGTCTTCGACGAGCCGCCATCCGGCCGTTTTACGGGGATCGCGTACCCGGTGGATATCGGGGAACGCCTGCGGTTCGTGCGTGACCTGTTTCCCGACGTCGAGTCGCTCGGACTTGTCCACACCACGATGCCGCAATCGCGTACATATAACGCCCGCCTTCGGGAAGTTCTTGACCAACCGGAGTTTCAGGACCTGAGGCTTCATGCACGGGAGGTTCCGTTTGTTTCCGGTGGGCAGGGGATGACACGGAGCATCTCAATCGCCCGCGAAGAGGTCAGCGAGCTTGATTCCGAGGTCGATGTATTCCTCGTTCCCAACGATCAGATGGGCGCGGATGAGCGGTATGTTCGCATGGTTTCGGAGGTAGCATCCTCGCCGCTTATCGGTGTGGATGAGTCAAACCTGGATGGGCCCTCCGGGGCTGTCGCCGCCCTTTATCCTCCGGTGGATGTCGCCGCGGAACTGCTGGCGGACAAAATCGTGCGCTATCTTGCAGGTGAACCGTTCCAACAGATGTTTCCAAGGCAGCTTCAGGGCAGGCCGGCGATTAACCCCGACCGCGCGGAGGAGTTCGGGCTGAATGAGCGTTGAACGACAGCAGCGGGTCTCCTCGGCAGGTGGCGCTTCACAGGCGCACCTGCTGCATTGGCCGCATTCGAAACTGGAACGCCGGCTAGTTGCCGCTGTTATCGCGATTGTTATCGTTTCTATGGCGGTGTTCGGCCTGCTCGACTACCATGCAACCCGTCGCAGGGCGATGGAGGACCTCGCTGCTCGAAGCGAACAGGCGGTCGTCCGCCTTCAGTATTCGCTGGCCAACCCGCTGTGGAGCTACAGTGAAGAGGCAGCGTCCGCCTATCTTCGTGGGGAAATGCAGGATGAGGATCTTATCGCAATTGTCGTAACCGACGTTGAAGAAAACGGCGTATGGATGGCTTATTCCAGGGGTGGTGAACAGGACGAGCCGAAGCGGGTTGAAAGCGCGCAGGTGCTTCGAAGCGACATCGAGGAAGCCTACGGAACTCGCTCCAGATCCATATCGTACGAGGGGATCGAGATCGGAGAGGTACGCGTCTTCTTCCGGGACGATACGGCCCGGGCAGAGATCATGAACCGACTGGCTGCTACGGTAAGTGTAACGCTGCTTCTCGGACTGCTTATTGCCGTGTTTACGACCATTCTTCTCCATCGCATGGTGGTTTCTCCGTTACAAAGTCTTCTCAAAAAGCTCGACAGGGTCGGAGTCGGCGACTATGACGTGTTTTCCGAGTCTCATCGCGATGACGACATCGGTATCATTACCGCAGGGTTCGAGCGCATGGTTTCCACGATTGCGGAACGGGAAGCTTCGCTTCGTGCTTCGGCAAAAGAAAAAGAAGCAATGCTTCGCGAGATTCACCACCGGGTTAAAAATAACTTCCAGATTCTCTCAAGCCTGTTGAACCTTCAGAAACGCAATGTTCCTTCCGGGGCGCTTGGTGCGCTCGAAGACAGTGAGCACCGGATCCGCTCAATGGAAATGGTTCACGAGAAGCTCTACGAGTCGCCGAGCCTTGCTCATATTCGAACAGCCGGGTATATCGGGGAACTCGTGGATCTGCTGCGACGGAGTCACGGAATCGATAACTCGCGTGTTGCAGTTGAAGCAGAGGATCGCGATGTTCCGCTCGATATGGCTGTGCCGCTCGGGCTTATCATTAACGAGACGGTGTCCAATGCACTGAAGCATGGATGTGCCCTTTCCGAGAAGGCGAAGGTATACGTGTCGTTTGAGGCAAATGACCGGATTGCGATCCTGAGGGTACGGGATACCGGTCCGGGACTCTCACAACGGTCGGAGGGTGCTGGAAATGAACATCTCGGGCTTCAGCTTGTCGATGCACTCTCCGGGCAGCTCGGCGGCACCGTCGAAACGGTATCCGACGGAGGGGTTTGCGTAACCGTCACCTTTCCATTTGATACCGATGCAGAAGCTGATAGCGATGCAGAAGCCTGATAGCGATCGGGCAACTGCGAACGCCGGGGGATACAACGGCTGCGGCGCTTATCCGCTGCGGTCCGCCTTCGCCTTTTCCGCCTGTTTCAGATTCCGGCTGAGCCAGGGAAGGTGCGACCAGGAAAGTGCTCGGCGAAATGTGTTCGCTGCAGCATTCGGGTCGCGTTCGTAATTCAGTTGTATCGTGCCGATATTGTTCAGCGCCTGAAGATTGGTGGGATCGAGGGCAGCAGCCTTTCGGAAGGCCTCAAGCGCATCCTCCCACTGTTCCGCTTCGAGCAGGGTGTTGCCTTTTTCCAGCAGCTGGAGGGACTCCAGAACCGAACCATAGCCGGCCGAGTCGTTGGTCTGTTCAATTCGCCTTTTGACCAGCTTTCGTTGGTTTTCTTCTACGTCGGAGCACTCGAGTGCCTCGCAGTAGCGCTCATGCGCTTTTTCCCGCTGTCCCCACACGTAGTACATATCGGCCAGCGCCTTCACCCTCGGGTAGAAGGCGCCGAAGTCTTCGATTTCGGCAAGCAGCAGAGCCTCGGCCTGCTCATACTGCTGCTCGCCGATGTACGTAAGCGCAATATTGTGGCGAATACCCTGGGCATCCGGCTTGCGTTTCCGGATCTTTTCCCAGAAACGCCGTGATTCCGCGTAGTTACCGGTTGCCAGCGCGTTCAGCGCCCGTCGGGTCCGCAGCATATCAATTGGATTGCGCATACGCTGTATTTTCGCTCCTTTCCAGAAAACGTTCTGACTCAGCCTCAGCCGATAAACAGGGACATAATAAGCACTACTATAAAAGCAGCTATGCCCTGTACGCCGGTTGCCGGTGTCCAGAGTTTATATGCCATATTGGTAGGCATTCCGGCAAACTGCGAGACAACCCAGAAGTAGGAGTCGTTCGCATGCGATACAACCGTAGAACCCGCACCGATTGCCAGCACTGTAAGAACCGGATGAAGCCCGAATGGCTCAACAAGTGGCGCCATGATTGCAGCGCTTGTTATTATCGCCACCGTACCGCTTCCCTGTGAGCTCTTCAGGACCACCGAGATCAGGAACGGAAGCAGTAACCCGAGCGGCAGGCCTTCCATTGCCTCCTCTATGAATCCGACCATGGGTGAAGCCTGAAGCATATTTCCGAAGGCGCCGCCGGCGCCGGTTATTGCGATAATAAGACCGGCGTTCCGCACGCCCTGACCGATCCAGCTGTCGCGGGCTTCGGCCTGTTTGTCGGAAACCACGAGTGTCAGAGCGACAAACACACCGATAATGAGCGCGGTGGCGGGGGCGCCGATGAAGCTGAAGAAGCTGTAGAGTGCGCCGTCTCCAAACGGCTCGGCCGGCAGCTGCGCGATTGAGTTAAGGAGAATTAACACGATCGGGACAAGCAGCGGGAGAAGTGAGTGAAATGTGCCGGGAAGCTTGCCGTATTGCCGCACAAGGTCGTCGTAGGAAGCCTCCAATTCCATGCCGATCTCGTACTTGCTCGCAAATTTCACTGCGCACCAGTAGCCTGCGGCCATACTCACAATACCGGCAATAAGGCCCAGACCAATAACCGCCCCGAGGTCGGCGTCGAGTTCCGCCGCCGCGGCTATAGGCCCGGGAGTAGGCGGTACAAGAGCATGTGTAGCGTGAAGCCCGGTACCCAGGGCCACCGCCATCATGGGCATGGACTTCTTCGCCTGGACCGAAAGCGCCTTATTGAGTGGTGACAGAACAACATATCCCGAGTCACAGAACACGGGAACCGAAACTACAAAACCGGCAACACTCATTGCCATAGGAGCACGGCGTTCTCCAACGACTTTCAGGACCGCCTGGGTAATCGACAGCGCAGCACCGGTTTTTTCAAGGATAACGCCGATTATCGTGCCGGATATAATGACGATACCGATAGCAGCCATGGTGTTTCCGAAGCCTTCGGTAACCGTAGCCACCACGTCGGTCAGCGGCATGCCTACGCCGAGACCGTAGAGGAATGCAACCGTAATGAGTACTACGAACGGGTTCATCCGCAGTTTCGCGGTCGCAAAGATTATGAGCGCAACAGCTACAATCAGAAGGACTATAGCTACAGGACCGGATACCATATATCCCCTCCTTATTATTCTGGAGAGCCTCGAAGGCTGCCGGAGTCACGGCCCGCCTTCTTTTATGACACCCGGGTCATACGCCGGCCGAGGCATAGGGTGCGGAGTCTGACAACTCATAACGCATGACCTCGGAAGATCCGTTGTGTTCTCGGACATCGTAATCCCGTATTTCTTTGCGCGCAATGAACGTGAACGAAATATCGTTCTCCGATCGCTTTCTGTACCGGCATAGCCTGCGAGAATCGTTTTACGTTATGAATCGATCCACTCTGCGAGTTTTCGCTCCTGCATTTCACGGTGGATTCGCTCCATTCGGTGATCCAGCTGGTCTATGTCTTCGGCAGTGGAACGAAGCTCTTCGAGCAGGTGTTCGGGAACATCGTGGGCGTATTTGTAGTAGATTTTGTGTTCGAGACTTGCCCAGAAATCCATTGCTACTGTCCGCAGCTGGATTTCTACATACGCTGAATCGACACGGTCGGAAAGGTGAACAGGGACGCTTACGATAAGGTGCAGGCTGCGGTAGCCGCTCGGTTTCGGTTGTTCTATGTAGTCCTTGTACTCGACGACATCGAGGTCGTCCTGTTGCACGAGCATGCTCGCCACACGGTAGATGTCGTTTACGAATGAGCAGGAGATACGAATACCGGCAATGTCGCGTATGTGCTCGCGAATCGACTCCATTGATAGAGCGATACCCCGCCGTCTCGCCTTATGCAGTATACTGTCGGGTGTCTTCATTCGCTCTTTTACGTGTTCGATCGGACTATACTCGTGCATTGACTGAAACTCCTGTTTCAATATGTCAATGCGTGTACTCATCTCCTGCAGGGCGAACCGGTATCGGTTCATGAACCGCGTAAAGGCCTGCCTGGTAGCAATATCATCGGCGATTGGAGACAGTCTGTCAGGAAGATCCATACGCATCTGTGTCCGCTTTGGCGGGCTGTAGAGTGACTGTAAAGCACGTTCCTTTGCCCGGTGTCGAGTCGACATCAATCGTCGCGCCATGAAGGTCGACAATACGTTTTACCAGCGAAAGGCCGAGCCCGCTTCCTTCTCCGGAGTGTGCACGATCGATCTGAAAGAACTTCTCGAAAATCCGTCCGGTGTCTGATTCGCTCATACCGATTCCGGAATCCCATACCGAGACCTGAGCCCTTCCATCGCTGACAGCGAGGGTGATCACAATGCGGCCGCCGTCGTGGGAGAATTTGATCGCGTTGTTCAGCAGATTGTGCCATACCTGGTGCAACAGCTCCTCGTTCGCACTCACGATAACCGGATCGAGTTCAATATCGAATGAGATATTCTTTGCGCTCCACTGCGGTTCAAGCACCACCACCGTGTGTCGTATCTGTTCATCGAGGCGGAATTCTTCTTTATCTTCCACCGAATCCTGACTTTCAAGTTTCGAAAGTTTGAGCATCGCCGAGGCAAGATTGGATACCCTGGTGGCTTCCTCACTTATTGCCGAGGCGTAGTCACTTCGCTCCGCCGAAGAAAGATTCGGGTTCAGAAGGAGCCGGGCGAAGCCGTTTATGGAGGAGAGCGGCGTCTTTATCTCATGCGATACATTGCTTATGAAGTCCATTCTCAGGTGGTCGATTGTGCGCAGCTGCGCCACCATCCGATTGAAGTTCTCGGTGAGCTGACCGATTTCGTCGTTGCGCTCGGATTGTATCTGTACGGTGAAATCACCGGTTGCCACACGCTTTGTGGCGGCCGTAAGTCGAAGTACCGGATGAACGACCCGGTGGGTCAGCAGGAGTACGAGAACCCCGGCTACTGCAACGTAGGTCACCATAGAGTGCCACAAGCGTGCTGTGAGTATGCTCAGCAACGTATTCTCCGGACGGACGCCGATAGTCGCGTAGTATTCTCCGAGTGTCATGATGGTAATTGCCGTATCGAACCGGCCGGATTCCATGGAGACGATTTCTCCGGAATTAATTCGTTCGCGAAGGTCACTCGAGAGTTCAAGCTCGTCCAGTTCGTCCAGCTCCTCGACAAGTGCAATCGGGTGCATCTCTGTCGAAGTCACTGAAACAATGTCACGCATGCTAAGCTCTGTCTGCTCTTCGAGTTTCCGGACGATATGAGCTATCTCCGACTGTTCGTAGGCGATTTCGTCGGCGATGTCCCGGGAAAAAATGACCGCGGCCCCGAATGATAACAGCGTCGAAATGACCACTATCGAAAGGAAAAAACCGGCGAGCTTTATGCTTATACGATTCATACCGAGCGCTCTATACGGTAGCCAAGCCCGCGGACTGTCTTGATATCGAACTCCGGGAACTCCCCAACTTTCTCGCGGAGACGGCGTACATGAACATCCACCGTGCGTTCGTCGGTTTCGTGTTCCGGTCCCCAGATTTCATCCATTAACTGCCGCCGCGTGAAAATCTGCTGAGGATAGCTCAGGAGTTTGAACAGGAGAAAGAACTCCTTGTTCGCCAGCGTGAACGAGACGCCGTCGCGCGTCACGGTGAGCGTATCGTAGTCCACGATGACCTCGCCTACCTGCAGCCTGCGCTCGGTATTGATGCGGGATCGGCGAAGCAGCGCGGAAACCCGCAGGATCATTTCGTCCATGTCGATGGGTTTTACCATGTAGTCGTCGGTTCCCACCTTGAAACCTTTCTTCTTGTCATCAAGCGTCTCGCGGGCGGTGACCATGAGAATCGGTAGTCCCGGGTTGCGCTCCCGAATCTCCTTTGTCAGCTGATATCCGTTCATCTGCGGCATCATAATGTCGCAGATCAGAAGATCCACGTGCTGACTGTGAAGCGCCTCGAGCGCGGCTGCACCATCGTCGGCGGTCAAGACATTATACCCATGCTGCCGCAGCACCGCCGCCATGAGTTTCTGGAGGTTCCGGTCGTCCTCCGCTACCAGGATACTGAACATGGGAGAAGTATATACGTGCCACGTGAACTGTGTGTTAACACATGGCGCAAATCTGCGGTGGGCACGGAATGCTGTTTACTTGGCATGGAGCAGCGTACGTGCTGACGGAGGTACGATACTGCGGCTATAATAATGGCATGATACGCGTGCCCATGAGGCAGCTTGGAGGCGAGGAGACCGACTCGATACTGAAAAAGAAATGCGCGTGGATTCTGCGGGTGTGTGCGTCCGCCGGCGTTACTCCTGTTGCGATAATAGCCTACGGCAGCGCAGCACGGAATGAGCTTCGCGAGGACTCCGACCTCGATCTTGCGATCATATTCAGGGATGCGGAAGCGCTTCGTGCAGGACGGAGCGCAGTATGCAGTGCAAAGCGCGAGGATCTCTGGCCGCCTGATCTGCTTTTCTATACGCAAGGCACGTTCCATTCGCGAGCCAACACGGGTGGCGTGTGCATGATTATCCGGGACGAAGGCATTGTGCTGTACGGCTCCCTGGGTTCGCCGGTGGACAAGGTTAAGCATCGATCATGAGTCCGAAAAATCAGGAAAGACAGTTTCCGCGGGAATACAGTGTTGAGTTGCTTCGTATTAGGTGAGCGCTTGCTTTCGCTGTTTCTGGCGAAACAGCTTTCGCAAGCTGCAGGTTCGGCATTTACCCCGGACGGGATTCGAACCCATGACCTGCTGCTTAGGAGGCAGCCGCTCTATCCAGCTGAGCTACCGGGGCGTTGATGAGGGGGCGCGCGTTGCGGCCGGCGGTTCGCCGATGCAGACTGTCGCGTGCGGCCTGTAATGCAGCAGGCTACCGAGGGCCGTTGCTGTGTGTCAACGTGATGGATGAGCCGGAGGACTCTGCATCGCGGCACAAAAAAGCCCCCGGGCAGACGATCCGGAGAACGTCTGCCGCGAGGGCGATTTTCAGTGACACAGTGGCACCATGGTCAGATGCGCACCGGCGTGCAGTGGCTGCCTGCGTTGTCAGAGCTGAAGCCGCAGGTTCATCTGAGCTCCGAAACTGCCGGTCGTATCGATCGAGGCGCCGAGGTCAAGCGCGGTGAACGGGATTACCCGCAGCCCGGCGCCGGCGAAGGCGCGACCTGACCATCCGGTCTGATCTTCGCTGAAGCTCAGCGAGGCATCGTCAGCGTCAATGCCTTCCTCCTCGAGTGCGTCGTCAATTGCATCCTGCTTGTCCTCGGAGAGCGAGTCGTACGATTGGCCGTTCACGAGCAGATCGGAGCGAGTCGCGCCGGTAACGTTCGAGGTGGCGTAGGAAACGGCAGCTCCGATGAACGGCTCTATGAACACGAAGCGCTTGCTCGCCTGAGCTTTCAGGTCGACCGATGTGCTTTCCCAGCCGATTCCGAGGCTCGGATCTTCGAGGGAGAGATCGTAATCCGTTTGGTCGCCGGGGCTGTCGGGGTCGGGTCCTTGAAAGGTGGCAAGCTGCACGTTATCCCCGAGTACACCTGGCACACTCAGATCCATACGGGAGTGAT
>CAZMEV010000001.1:0-104104 GCA_964565375.1 uncultured Spirochaetaceae bacterium | reverse complement strand
CCCGTGGCCAAGTCCAGATCGAAAACCAGTACACAGAAAACCAGTACACAGAAAAGCGGTAAGCGCACTGCGAAGAATGCAGGCCAGAAGAATGCCGGCAAGAAAAACGCCAACCAGGGGAACCTTCGAATCGGTGACCACTGGAATGCCATTCGCATAATCGCGCTCAGCCAGAACAATCCGCTCAAGGCGATCGCCGAATTCGTGGAGAACTCCATCGATGCGAAGGCCAAGAATATTTCCATCGTTCGCGGAAAGCAGAAGGGCGAGCAGTACCTGAAAGTTATCGACGATGGTGAAGGCGTGGCCGACTTCAAGTACCTGGCCACACACATCGGCGATTCGATTAAACGCAAACTCAAAGAAAAGGGCGAGTCGGTCGGCATACAGGGCGAGTTCGGAATTGGCCTGTTAAGTTTCTGGACCGTCGGTGAGGAGCTCATGCTCACCTCCAAGGCCTCCGATGGAGCGGTCAAACGCCTGCATCTCGTGAAGGACAATCCGGGATATACCATTCGCGATTCCCGGGAGCTCTTCGAACAGTCGGGGACCACCCTGCATATCGCTCCCCTGCTCTCGGGCGTACGCATGCTCTCGGGAGAGAAAATCCAGAGCTACCTTGCAAGCGAGCTTCGCGACCGTATTCGATCAAGCGGCGTCTCGATCCGGATTATCGACCGGAGCGCCCGCAAGGAGTTAGCCGTCGAACCGCGGCGGTTTAACGGACAGGTGCTCCACGACCTGCCCGAACCGCGATCGCCCTTCGGCGAGGTCATTGTCGAGCTGTATCTGACCGCCCCCGGCTCAGGCGCCGGCGTATCGCTGTACCGGCACGGCACTCGGGTACTGCCGGACATTACAACAACCGAGGCGTTCCGGCGCCCGCCGTGGACGAGCGGGTATGTAGAAGGAATTATCGACGCTTCCTTTCTTCAGCTCACGCCCGGCACAAGGGACGGGGTCATTTACGACGATGCGTTCGACGGCCTCGTCGAATCGCTTAAGGACGTCGAAGCCACGCTGAGCGAGAAGATCGAAGAACGCCGCCGGGCCGAAGAGGAAGAAGCGAGCCGGGCCATGCTCCGCCGCATTACGCGCGCCCTCAAAGAGGCCTTCGAAATGCTGCCGGCCGACGAATACGGCTGGCTCGGCGTGAAGGGCAGCGACGCTCGCCGGGCGAACTCGGCGAACAGTGAGAACGCGGGCGGCTCCGGCGACGGGCGAAGAGGGAATGAGGCTGATGTTGCGTCGCACGCCAATGGAGGCGATGCCGGCGCCGGCGAAGAAGCGGACCAGCAATCTTCCGGCGCCGACGACGATCCCGCTTCGGGCATTGCCGTGGCCGATGCCGCGGACCGTTCGGAAGGGAGCGGCCAGCGCGAGTTTTTCGAGTTCCCCGGTCCCCTTTACCGGCTCGATATACGTCCGGCCGCCGCAAAAGTGCACGTAGCCGGGCAGCGAAAACTGCACGCGGTGCCGCGCGACCGGAACAAACGCACCATAGATTCAGACATCAACATATCGTGGCGAATTGAACAGGGACACGGAAGCCTCGATACCTACTCCGGCGAGTTCGTCACCTACCTCGCACCTCCCGAGCCCGAGCTTGCCGTCGTGGCGGCAACAGCCACGCAGGGTGAAGGCGACGAGCAGGTACAGGTCGAAGCCAGGTGCAACCTGACGGTCACCGCAAGCCTTGTCGGTACCGGCGGCGCGCAGGGTCCCCTCGCCCGCCAGGGACTTCCCGGATACACCTATCGTTACGCACCGGGCGAACTCTGGCGGTCGCACTATAACAACGAGCAATCGCTTATTACCGTGAACACCGGGCATCCCGACTTCGTATTTGCTTCCCGGCAGTCGGCGACGAAACTCCGCTATGTCGCCCGCCTGTTCGCGAAAGAAATCGTGCTCGCCAACTTCCCCGGCGCATCGAAAGAGGAGCTTCTTGAGCGCATGGTCGAGCTCGGGCTTTACATGGAGCAGAATCTGCGGTGATCGGGTCATGGATTGAATGGACCGCTTCCAAGTACTATGTACACTATGGAAGAGGAGATCGCAGGGATCAGCGACCTGGTCGAATACTTGCGAAGCGAAGGGGTGAGATCGCGTATTCTCTATGGGTCGGCAGCGTCCGGAAGGCTTCGCCCCGACAGCGACATTGACCTCGCGATAGCCGCCGACGAGCTCATCAGCCCGGAAACGCTCGCGCGACGCTATTCAGAAGCCACTGCCCTCCTTCACAGAGATGTCGATCTGCGCGATCTTCGCAGAGCGAAGGGACTTTATCTCAAGGAGCTGCTTACCAAAGGGAGAATCCTGCTCAACGAAGACCCTCAGTTTCTCGGAAACAAAGCAATCGAAATGATGGATTATCAAACCGATCTTGCACCGCAGGTTAATGCGATTCGAGAGAAACAGCTGAAGAGGATGCTGCATGAGAAATGATGATACACACCATCCAACACAGGAGTACCGCGATGACGCACGGGGAAAAACATCAACCTCAAAAAATCCATGTACCCGACGACTGGGCGATCCCGAATAACCGCCTGCCGTTTCTCGTCTACCGCGGCGTTGTGGAGGCGGGCGAGTGCTCGGCGCACTGGTTCGAGCGCCGCTTTGCCGCAAACGGGTGGAGCGGTTCGTGGCGCAACGGCGTGTTTCCCTACCATCACTACCACAGCAACGCACACGAAGTGCTCGGAGTGTACGCGGGAAGCGCCACGATTCAGATCGGCGGAGAAGAGGGACCTGAGGTCGATGTTTCGGCGGGCGATGTCGTAGTCATTCCGTGCGGAGGCGGACACAAACGTATATCACAGTCGGCAGGCTTCCGGGTGGTCGGAGCCTACCCCGGCGGTGGCCCGTTCGACACCTGCTACGGCCGGCCGGAAGAACGTCCCGCAGCCGACCGGAGAATAGCCTCGGTTCCCCTGCCCGACAGCGACCCGGTATACGGCCGCGAAGGGCCGCTTCCACGATTGTGGCGGGAGGGGCATGAGTAAGAGCCGGAGCTCTTTGAGAGCGGCATGAGCCGTCGGTGTTCGAATCGCTTGAGCAGGCACTCGGCTGGGAACTCTTTCACGCCATGCACCTGCTGGACCGGCAGGACTACTCAATTCAGCGCAGGGCACGCAGCCACTCAGTTTCAGAAGACTCTATGACGCCGATGGGACCGAAACGGTTCTTTAAGACGTCTATACTCCCATCGTGAATAAACGCGACAACATCGCTCTCCTGCTGTTCGGTAGCAGCATACAGAACGATTTCTTTGCGCGTTCGGACTATTTCTATGGTTTGGTGCTTCCGGCTGTTCGGTCCCGGGCGCCTGACGGTGCGCGCAGCTACACCAACGCAAGCACGGAAACGACGCTCAGACCACCGGCGAGAAAGAGATACGGAGTATCCCATGTGTGCGGGGCCCTCGCCTCGGCGATTGTCATAACAGGGGGAACAAGTAGGAGCGCCGCGGCAAGCTGCAGCGGGGTAAACCAGGCGGCATGTGCAAGCACAACGATAACCGCTGTGAGATAGACACACGCACTCCCCTCGACGGTGCGGGTATAGCGGGCGGTTGAGAAAACCGCCCGGGTCGTGTAAGGGTGACGCCCGAAGCGCACGCCCACCGGTTCTGCGAGCCCGTCACCAATAGCGTTGGTGAGAACCGGTATCATTATAAGATCTGCGGCGGCGAACTGATCGAGCAGAAACATGACGGGCAGGACAACAAGATACCCGGCTACAACCTGGGTCATCAGCCATACGATTGTCTTCGGACGGTCCTCGGGACGGTCAATTGAGCGGAAACAGGTTGCAAAGAAACCCACGCGCCGCCGAACGGGCCGGACCAGCGGAATGAGCGCAACGAGCAATATAAGACTGCTGATTATTCTGGTACCGTCCGTCTGTTCATAATCGAACAGAAGCCACAGCAATATCGGCAAAAAGAAAATCGCGAAATGGTTTATCTTTCGTGTGTAATTGACAAGCACGTTGCAGCGCAGCACAAGCTGCGCACTCAGGTACATGACCGCGTACAGCGCGGCAACCTTTATCGCCTCGCTTATCCAGAACTGTGGTGGAAGGCTCATAGCCTCGGCGAGCAGGTTTGTTGGTCCGATCAACATCAAGGCCCAAACATACGATGCGCTCAGGCGCAGGGCAAATCACGCCTGATCGCGGGAAGCCGTGCTCTTTATCACAGATACGCGTCTGTGATATGTCTGCGTCTATGCTGCCGGTATGAGATATTTGAGATGGATGCGTCTACACGGTGTGTAAGCGCCTTTCCGGGGGTCAGATATCGAACGAGGTTCGGAACGTCTCGATCGCGGAATTGACAATGCGCTGCATGCTGTTTGAGGTACTGGTTGCGCCGGTGATCGCCTGAATCTCCGTTGCATCGTGAGGCGATGGATTCGCCACGAGCCTGATCTGCGCGTCACGGTCGACAGTAAGGCCGCTGAACGAAGCCAGGAACGCTGGTTCTGTTATCCGTCCGCCAAGCCCGGGGGTTTCCTCATGACCGATAATCTCAAGACCCGTAATCTCTTCAAACCCCTCCTTCATCGCGATAACTGTTCGAATAGGTCCCCACAACCCCTGGCCCGAGAATTCGGAGGCGTATATGCTTTCGCCGTTCCGTCTCGTGTGAAAGAAGCGCCGCCCATTCCGCTCAATGCTTTCGACCTCTTCGAAGATTCCGAGAATTTCCCGGTCCGAATCGAACGAAAAGCCCATCGCCCGCACTATGGCGCCCTGCTGCGCAACGAGTTCGTTCTGTCGTACACGATGGAGTGTACCCTCATGCACAAGCGCCAGCACAGATACGAATACGAAACAGACCACAAATGTGAAGATCACCGTATACAGTAGACCATTCCTGTTCATTATCTTTTCTTTACCTCACTTGTAGCTACAGCTAGTGACACTGAAATTAGTTGAAGGTAGTCAATGTTTCTATTATTAGTCAAGTATTTTTATTGCGTTTTTTTAGCTGCGTGGGTTCCTATCGTGTGCGGTGATAAAGTGGCGGACTCCCCCGCGTCGGCGACACGGAGGGCACCCGGCCTCCTGCGGCCGGGTGGTCCGAAGACCGGATCGGATCACCGCCAAAACGGTCGAGCACGCCCGCTGTCAGCTTTTCGTGAACCCTGAGCCGGGTTACTGTGGTAGAGGAACTCGCTGTTTATGCCGGCTCTGAAGCTGTGGGAAACAGCGATCAAATGACCGAAGGAGAAGATAGCGTTATGAGTACCGTTGCATGGATAGGAACAGGGGTAATGGGCAGGAGCATGTGTTCGCATATCCTGAACGCGGGATATTCGGTGCAGGTGTATAACCGGACCGCGGAAAAGGCGAACGATCTTATAGCGGCAGGGGCACAGTGGAAGGACTCTCCGGCGGAGGCAGCGCGAGGTGCGGATTTCGTATTTACGATCGTGGGATACCCGACCGATGTGGAACATGTGATTCTCGCAGACGATGGGGTCCTGGGCGCCGCCGATAGCGGGTCGGTGGTCATCGATATGACAACTTCCACTCCAAGTCTGGCGGAATTGCTGTATGAGCGGGGCAAAGCCCGTGGCATCGACGTGATCGACGCTCCGGTTTCAGGCGGCGATACGGGCGCGAGAAACGGGACGCTTGCGATTATGGCCGGGGGCGACAAGGCGGCGTTCGACAGGGTGTATCCATTATTCGAGCTTATGGGCGGGAACATTAAGCTCATGGGCGAAGCGGGAAAGGGACAGCACACCAAGATGAGTAACCAGATTCTCATTGCCGGTACGATGATCGGCGTGGTGGAGTCGCTTCTCTATGCCTACAAGGCGGGCATGGATATGAATGAGGTGATCGAGGTTATCGGCAAGGGTGCTGCCTCCTCTTGGTCCATCAATAATCTGGGAACGAGGATCGCGGCGGGAGATTACGATCCGGGCTTCTACATTAAGCACTTCGTAAAGGACATGGGCGTAGCGCTCGAGGAGGCGAAACGCATGAATCTCTCGCTGCCGGGACTGGCGCTGGCGCATCAGTTCTACGTGAGCGCCATGGCGCTGGGTTGGGAGAATCTGGGAACCCAGGGGCTGTATCGGGTGTTCGAGAGAATGAATAGTCTGCAGTGAGAGCGCTTGCTTGAACGTTCGGTGGAGGATACTATTTCCCCGGAGGCAGCACCGCCCCGCGCGGTGCGAGGGGAATTATGCCCGTACGCATACTGCTGGCAGACGATCATGTTGTAGTCCGCCAGGCGATCAGGCTGTTGCTCGAGCAGCAGCCTGATTTTTCCGTAGTCGCTGAGGCGTCCGACGGTGCGGAGGCGGTACGCCTGTGCCGGGAACACGGCCCTGATGTGAGCGTACTCGATGTCAATATGCCGGTTACCAACGGCATTACGGCTGCAACCGAGATACATACCGAAATGCCTCAGGCGCGTATCGTCATGTTTACATTTCAAATTCAGCTCGATGTTATCCGTGGAGCCTTAACGGCGGGCGCACTGGGGTATGTGACAAAGGACTCGGATGAGACCGAACTGTTCGAAGCGATCAGATCGGTCTTTCATGGACGGCGCTATATTGCCCAGCGGGCGGCGAGCGTGGTTGTTGACACCCTCTTCTGCGATGAGCAGGAGACCGACAGTTCAAATCGGACGTCCGATTCAATGCGTCGTCTCAGCACTCGGGAACGTCAGGTTCTTCAGATGCTCGCCGAAGGCACTCCCAACAACCGGATTGCAACCACCCTGAACCTTTCGCCGAAAACGGTGGAAACATACCGCACACGTCTCATGCACAAACTTGAAGTAGGCTCATTCGCCGAGCTTGTTCGTGTGGCCGTACGCACCGGACTCGTTGACCACGAAGGATAGCGCGCAACACATAACCCTGTGCCCTGAAAATAGTCGTGCACTGAAAACCCTGTGCCGAAGAGTGTCCGCAGCACCTGTAGGGAGTTCCCGACAGCTATCGCATGCCTTCCCCTGCCGCAGCTGAAATTGTAACAGCAATTGTACGGATATCCTGACATATCCCTCATATATCCAGGAGTATTATAATCTCCAAAAAGCTCAGCAGCAGCTACAGCCCATATTCAGGGAGCTCTCCATGAAGTGGTTCGCAAACATGAACATTGCCGGAAAACTGATTTCCGGATTTCTGGTTCTAAGCGCCATAGCCTTAGGTCTCGGGATCCTTGGAATCTATAATCTCAACACAATGAATGACCTCGCAGACACAATGTACGAGCAGGAGCTTCGAGGACTCAATGCGATACAGAATGCCAACACAGACCTGCTTATCGCCGCCCGGGCCGAGAAGAACGCCATTCTCGCAACGACAGAAGAAGAACGCCAGGAATACATTGCGGTGCATGAGCGGAGCATCGAGCGGCTGCGCGAACGAATCGCTAACGTCGGAGAATACTTTCCTACCGCCGAAGGGCAGGATACGATCGCTGAGCTTCAGGCAGAACTGAATGAATGGATGGAGACTTCAACCGAAGTTATCCGCCTTGTGCAGCTGGAGGAACTCGCCGAGGAGCGCGATTCCGCCGAGCTGTCCATGGGCCGAGCCCGGGAAGAGCTCGACGAAGTCGACGCGGTCATGGCCGAGGCAATCGAGCTGAAAGACGACCTGGCCGAAGAGGCGGCGGCGACCACCGCTGAGGTTTTCCGGGCAAGTTCGGCCGCAATGCTTGTCGCGGTTATTCTGGCAGTCATAATCGGAATAAGCCTGGGATTCTTCCTTGCCCGCCTGATCACCAGACCCCTGAAGCGCAGTATCGCACTCGCCGAAGATATAGCCCGCGGGGATCTGACAAAAACGGTTGATCTTGACCAGAGCGATGAGGCAGGAATTCTGGCCAATTCCCTTAACCAGACCGTAGAAAAACTCCGTTCCATTGTTTCCGACATCAAGTCCGGCTCCGAGCAGGTATCCGCCGGCAGCGAACAGATGGCAACCACCGCCGAGCAGCTTTCACAGGGAGCCAGCGAACAGGCCTCGTCCGCCGAGGAGGTATCCTCCTCAATGGAAGAGATGCAGTCCTCGATCGCGCAGAACAACGACAACTCCACGACGACCGACAAGCTGGCCGCTGAATCAGCGAAAAACGCAGAAAGCGGTGGCAAAGCGGTCGCCGAAACCGTAACAGCAATGAGAGAGATCGCGGAAAAGATCAGCATTATCGAGGAAATCGCACGCAATACGAATCTTCTCGCACTGAACGCCGCAATAGAGGCAGCACGGGCCGGAGAAAGTGGAAAGGGATTCGCGGTTGTCGCACAGGAAGTGCGGAAACTCGCCGAACGAAGTCAGGTCGCTTCCAAGGAGATCAAGGAACTCTCGCAGAAGAACGTCGCGATTGCCGAGGAGGCAGGCTCAATGCTCGAAGAGCTGGTGCCGAACATCAAAAAGACATCCGATCTCGTGCAGGAAATATCCGCCTCGAGTTCCGAGCAGGCAACGGGAGCGGATCAGATCACGCAGGCGATGACGCAGCTCGATCAGGTGATTCAGCAGAATGCATCGTCTGCCGAAGAAATGGCATCCATGTCGGAGGAGCTGACAAGCCAGGCACAGCAGCTGCAGAACACCGCAGCGTTCTTCCGGGTGGACTCGAGCGAAACGGGCGATACTCCCACGACTGCCAGGGTGCCGCGACGTACCGGAAAGACGCCGCGGAACGGACAAACAGGAAGCCATTCGACGCACTCCGCGCTGTCGGCGAACGGTAGCGGCGGAAATCGAATGAACGGTGGTAACACCCGTGTCGCGGAGCGCCACGGAATTGTGCCGGTGAATGAACATCCGGCAAACGGTCAAAGACGCACTCCGGAGCTCGCGCACCAGGGCGTCGCCATTACCCTAGACGATACCGACGCAGACTTCGAGGAGTTCTGAATGGGCGATTCGAAGCACGGAGATGGGTCAATGACCAACAGCGAGAATAGGACCGCTACAGGATACGGGCAGTATGTGACGTTCACTCTCGAATCAGAGGTTTACGCTGTAGACGTGTGCCACGCGCGCACTGTGATCCACGAAGCCGAGGTCACTCGACTCCCGCATATGGAAGAGTTCGTCGCCGGTATAATTGACTTTCGGGGTCACGGGATCATGCTTATCGACCTGAAAACAAAACTCGGGGTAGCCACAGGCTCGGACTCCCCGGCAACGATCTCCGAGCCTCAAGAGAGCGCTCAGGAGACGACCGCGGCGAGCGGATTGCCGACGGGCAGTTCGATACTCATTCTCGAGTTACCCCGACGCGATTCGCATATCACGGTCGGTGTTATAGTCGACGAAGTGCACGAGGTAATATCCCTCGATGAACATGCAATCGAACCCGCGCCAAAGGTCGGTTCAGCATGCAATCTTGAGTTCCTGCACGGCATAGCTCGCACCGAAGACGAAACATTCCTTTTGGTGTTGAAATCCGAAAGGATTCTCGAATCCGACGAGGCGGCACGTGTAGCCGAAGGCATGAGCCCCGCAGAAAACCCGGTGGGAGCGTAGCAGGAACGAGCCCTTTCCAGCTACTGCCCGCGCCGTCGAGCGTCGACCTCATCGCGCTCGTTCCTGCGCTGAAACCCAGGACTCAAATTTAAAACCGCAGCGAAACCGAGGGCGAGACCTGCAGATCAAGGAAGGTCTCGCCGCTTATGTTGCGGTAGTTCTCTATGGAAATGAGCGCTGTATCGAGTCCGACCGTGATATCCATGTCACCGAGCCCAAGATCGCCGGCAAGGCCGGGAAACCTTCGGCCGGCGCCAAGTTCAAGTATGATAGCCCGCTCGGCGGTTCCGGAGGGGGTGCTTCGCGAGACGGGCTCATCGCCCTCCTCGTATGCAGAATCGATCCGGGTTTCTCCGCGGCGTACATAGGTAAGATCAAGGTCGATGTTGTAGCCCCCCGGTGCCGTGTAACCGACGCCCCCGCCGATAACCGCACTGTCCGGCCCGAACCGGTATCCGATCGGAGCGGTTACGATCTCCCCACCTATATCTCCGAAATTGGGCATAATTCTGCGGCGCCAGTGCCACGAGCGAAGCGGCTCCTCGCGGATGCCGTAAAATGGGTTGGTATATGCAAATTCTCCGTACGCCGACAGGTATCCCTGCTCAATCGGAATGAATCCTTCGGCCCCCGCAAGCCAGCCGAATGAATCGGGGATATCATCCGCTTTAAACTCGGTACCTATCTGCATGAGCGCGAACTCACCGTACAGGTTCATATTCCGCCATGGATTCCAGTTCCCTTCGAGACCGAGAAATGCAGACCCGCGACCAAGCTCAAAATAGTTGTGGTAGATCATGAGCGGATTCAGGAATCTAAGATCGCCGCGACGGCCGGCATAGAGCATTCCCTCGTTGAGCGCCAGCTGCACCGACCCCGGCAGATCCACCTCCACACGATTGAGGTGCATGACTTTGGCTTCTCCCCGGCGATCGGAGAAATCCGACGGATCGAAATCGTCGAGGTCACTTTCTCCGAGCACTTCCTCGCGGTCATTCCAGCGACCGAAATCACCACCGGGTGCGGCATCCACCCGTTCGACGTCTCCGCGGGTGACCCAGGGATCCAGGTGTGCAATAAGTGAGGTGAACCGGAACCGTCGACTTCCAACCCCGAAGCGTACGAAGTCGTAGTAATCCGGGCTGTCGGAAAGCGCCATAACGCCGGTGCGCCCGCTACCCCAGCGCAACTGGTCTCGGCCGACATGAAGGAACCACAGGTCGCTTCCTGCGAACACGAACCCACGATAGGGAAACATATAGTCCACGTCTTCGACCGACAGAGGGACATTCGCGTAGCGCTCGCGCTCAAGGGCGGCAACCGGCGCCTGGAGGAGATCGAAATCCATGCGGCCATACAACGCATCCCCCGCCCAGAGCTCCGCGGGAAACGAAACCAGGGGACTCCGGTCGCCGATCCAGAGGCTCGTTGGAATATCTCCGTACACGAGCCTTCCCGGATTATCCGTTTCATCGCTGTACGCCGAACCGAGCCAGTCACGAGGGGTTCCCTCAGTGTTCAGGTACCCTTCGAGAGAAAGCACCGGGCGCATATTGAACGAGAACGGCTCATCCGGGCTCTGATATACGGGATCAGGTTCGAGCAGTGCTTCGATCCGCGCAACCGCCTCACGGCCGGGAGAGGAAAGCTCCGCGGCCTCGACCGGCTCAAGCTGTCGTCGTACGTCATGCGCGGTGAGACTTCGGGAACTCCACGGAATCGAGAGCCCTGCTTCCAGCCGCACAAACCGGAGAAGGTCGTACACCTCGGAATCGACCGGAAAATATGTGCGGTCGTTTACGGCAAGTCCGGAGACTGCGACCGTCGCGAGCAGAATCATGGTAATGAGACATCGGTTCATCCGGAACATACTGCGTCGAATATTATCACAAACCGGACGACGCATGTAGCCGAAAAGCGCGCGGGTTTACCCTGTGCGCAATCGAACAACAGGTGCCACTCGGGTTTTCGTACCGCTGGTTTTTTGGACCGCTGGGACTTCTCAGACTGCTGGGGCTTTTTAGACCGCTGGGACTTCTCAGACTGCTGGGGCTGCCGGGGCTTCTCCAGCTACCAGCGTGGCTCGTAGCTGTAGCGAAGTCCCAGATTCACCCCGAACAGCGGCCTGCTCGTATCGCCGGGTACGTAGCGGCCCGGCTCCGGCGCATCCCATGTGTTGATCGCCTCATATTCAAGCTCGTTAAACACCCCTCCCACAAGTCCGCCGATACTCGCCGTCCATGGACCGAATGACCGACTTACATCCGCACCGAGCCGGAAGGTCCACTCCAGCGGCCACTCGTCGAGCATGAAAATGTGCAACGGCGGATTCGCATCGCGGCCGTCGCTTCTGCCCGGACGCTGTTTGTATTCGTGCCACGGATTAGCAGGCGATTTTGCACCGGAGACAACCATCTCGGCCATGGAGTCGAGGTGAAACCGCTCGAAGTCATTCTCGTAGGTAAGCATGAGGGCAACGTTGTTTTCCCCGTACTTGTACCCGATATAGTTCTCCCGGTAATCAATGAGGCGGTCTCCGTCTGCATGCGGGAATTTCACATCCGGCCAGTACGTATACTCGTAGCGCTGGGAGCTGTACAGATCGCGGCTTGCATCCACACTCGTTGCGGCGAAAATGTATCGCGTTGCTCCACCGTGAAACAGGCCGAAGGTGCCGTACTGCGTCTCCCGTTCTCCCCCGATCGACCAGGCCCACTTCTGCGGCTGGGTACGCTCCTCGTAGGTGAGAAAGTCGAGGTTAATATCTCCCATTATGAACTGGAAGTACGCCCGCCACTCGGGCTTTGTTACATCGGTGAAAAAGCCCATGTGAATGTTGGGATCTTCCCGCTGCCGCCACGGCACGCCCGGATCTGCGGCCCCCTTTGTACCGTACAAACGGGTGAAGTACTGCGGAATGGGACTCAGGAAATACTCGGGGTTGAAGACCTCGTTTATGTACAGGACCGACTCCTGAAAGCCGACCCGCCAGTCACCGAGGTTAACCCCCATGACCATGTAGTTCGCACCGCGGTCGAACGGCTTTGTTGTGTATCCGGACCCCGTCTCCTCGTCACCGTCTCCGTATCGTTCGGCAATATCATCCCACGGATAGATGTTCTGCGGATCCCCGTTGTTATTCGCACCCTCCACCGGGACCCGCCGGCCATACAGGTCGGATTCGCGGTTCACCTCGATCCATCGGGTGCGGTAGAAAAACCGCTCACCCTCGTAGGCAAACTCGAGTATCACCGGGTTATAACCGTCTTCATATGAAGAAATGAACATTGAATACGGGGTATCCACTTCATCACGGTGGCGGGTTCGTCCTCCCTTGATGTGTACGGGGTCAAAGTCGAGCGTCACAAGCCCTTCACGCAGGTCGAAACGATAGCCGAGCATAGTCACCGGCTCGGAGGTAGAATAGCGGTCGTCATTCAGGACGGAAAAATCCAGGGCGAGCCCGAAGGGCCCTGATTCGAAATCCAGGGTTGCGCCAAGCTCATGAAAAAACTCCACCGGCTCACGCGGAGAATCAACAAGATTTACATTCGTGTAGAGGCCGACGACAAGATCTTCGGTGAGGCTCTGTGCGGTCATGCCGCGCTGCCCGTCGTCGAGACCGGAGACGTTATTCAGATTCCGGGAATCGCCCGGAGCCGCGTTCGCCTGAACAGCGAACAGTACCAGTAGAAGTACAGACCACACCCTCGGCATCATTCCCTTACCCGTCTCCCGTTCGATCACCCGCCGCGCGAGCGAGTCTCTTCGTACATAGCATTCATGGTATTAATCAGGTCCCGGCGTCCGAGTGACCGCAGCGCCATCCGCATTCCGAACTGATCCTCTGCAAAATAGATCCTGTTCACGTAACGGGCGTACGTATGCGGTTCTCCATCGACCTGAATCTCCGAAATGTACCACGACCCGGTAACGTCATGCAGCTTGCCGTCGAGCGACCGGGAAAGCTCATAGGTCATAGCGAACTCCCCGTCTTCAAGGGCCGGCTCAACGACATCCAGGTAGTACTCGTAGTCGGCCCCGAAGCCCAGCACCCGAAACGACAGCTCAAGCCGATGTTCGAACCTCGGCGGATCATCCCCCACGCGATCGGCCCTGCTCTGTTCAACGCGCGGAGCGAAGTCGGTATAGTTGTTGTAGTCGCGAACAACCTGCCAGAAGTCATGCGCGCGGACCGGATACACCGCATGCATATCTCCGAGTGCTGCAGTCGTAGCAGGAGGATCCGGGCTCGTGTCGACTTCCCAGTCTATCGCGGTCGGATTTTCGAGAAGAGACTGAACGTCGGTATTATCAGGAATGGAAAGCCGATTATCCTCGGCGCCGACCGGCAGCACGAATACCCCGGCCACCAGCGCCAGCACCACAGCTGCACCCTTGAATGTATTCATACGGCAATTACGAGAGAACGGTATCACGCGGGGTAGCGAAGTTCAATGTGAGTCGCGGTCACGCCGCGCGCTTCACACTTCGTCCACCGTCGCGCGCGGTCGCCCGGCTGAGGAATGCGGTGACCGGCGCAATCGTCATCACCAGCAGTGCAGCAACCCCCATACCGACCTGCAGTGAGAACAGATCACCTGCTACCCCCATGGAAAAGGGAATAACCAGCGATCCTCCGGCGCCGAACACGAACATTCGCGATGATACCGCCCCAGCGCGATTCGGCAGCAGCGAGGTAGCTGCAGCCATGGCCGTCGGTGCAACTCCTGCAAGGAACAGTCCTGTGAGCACGAACGACAGCGCACCGAGCGGTACCGAGGGAGTCAAAGCGCCGGTCCCCAGACACACGGCTGCAGCAATACTGTTCAGAATAATGGTGCGTCCGTAGCCGAGCCGGTCGGAATAGCGGCTTCCAAGGAACCTTCCGATCGTAATGCCGCCGTTGTAGCCGAGCAGCACAATGGTCGCCACCACCGCAGGCGCCTGAAGCATTTCCTCGAAATACGTGTTGATCCAGCCGATAAGCCCGTTGCCCACGCCGGTGTACATACCCACAGCAAAGGCAGGGATCAGCAGTGCCGGCCGGCGGAGGAAGCCGAGTCGTATACTGGTTGATGGTTTCCCCGGGGCTCCTTGAGCACCGCTGTCGCGCCCGGGCATCCCGGGATTACCTGACGTCCCTGCTACGCCGGATACCTGCCGCATGCCTTCCGGGAAATCATGAGGATACCGCGATCCAGCCGATTTTGCGAACGAGGTCGAAAGCGTGAACGCGGTAACCGCGAGTGCAACCACCGCGGCGACAGCAAAAATGAGCCGCCAGCTCAGCGCCAGGCCAAGAATGACCGCAGCAAATACCGGCCCGAGGATGCAGCCGACCCCGTAATACGCCTGCAGACGATTAAGCGCAAATCCCCGTCGCTCGGGGTATATCTCTGCAACGACCGCATTTGACAGTACATCGGTCAGCCCATAACCCGCTCCGGCAATCGCGATCGCGACCAGGTGCATCCACCAGGTGACACCGAGCGAAAAGCCGATGAGTCCGAGTGCGAACCCTCCGTGCCCAAACGCCAGAAGTGTTTTCCGGTTGAATCGCTCGGCGATCAAAAGGCTCACAAACACCGTTGAAATACGGCCGCCGGCGAAAAACCCGAAGACCGTTCCGGCGAGTGTCAGCGAGAGCCCGTACTCCCGGATAAGAAACGGAAGTGCCGGGCCAAGCGCGGTAATCGTGAGACCGGCGACCACAAGTCCACCGTTGGCCACCCATGCAATTCGTTCGCGGTTCAAGCAATGTCTCCGTTGGAACGAGCGTATCCGCCTTGTGACGGGAAGCGCTTCAACCGGTGGGCTCGTTGCGCCAGCTGTACTTCGCTTCCCAGCCGAACCATTCGCGAATGCGGGAGCAGTCGAATGCAGAGTCAAACTCGCCGTGCCCCTCTACAAACGGACCGTCCTCACCGAAGCGGTCGCGGAACGCTTTCTGAATCGGAACGTCGAGACAGGTATCGGCCGCGGCAACGAGAAACACTTCGTGGCCCGAGCTTTTTCCTTCGAGCGCCGCGCGGAATGCACGGGCAACGTCGCGAACATCAACATAACTCCAGTAATTCGCGCTGCCCTCATGCGGATAATTGGCCCGGCGGTATTCGAGCACGTCGTAGCCGTGCGGCCCGCCCGGCACGATTACGTTGTTAATGCGCAGGGTGACCAGGCTCATGCCGGGGAACCGCGGCACCATGCCGTCGGCAATACTTTCGCCGAGATACTTGCTCTGCGCGTACGGGTTCGGAGAGTCGATACGGTCGTCTTCGGTGAAGGGTATCTTCGGCGGATGTTCGTCGGTAGTAAGCCATCCGGTGGCCATTTCACTGCCCGCATAGATGAGCCTCGTGGCCCCGACATCACCGGCTGCGCTCATGACGTTAAATGTGGTCATGACGTTGTTGCGAAAAATCTGCGGGCCCGGGAAGTGCTGCGGGTCCGGATTCGCCGCAATCTGGCAGACCCAGTCCGGTTTTACCTGATGAAAGATGTCGTAGACCGCCCCGGCATCGGTGAGGTCGGCCTCCCGCCACTCGCCGGGAAGATCCTCCGGCGGCCGGGTACGGTCTACATGCACGACCTCGTGCCCTGCTTCGGCGAGTTCCCGTACGGTGAACCGCCCCACTTTTCCACTGCTTCCTGTAACAAGAATTTTCATTGTGCGGATGAGAGTAGCGGTAAATCTCAGTTGAAGCAAACAGGTCCGAGCGACTTCGCACTCATGCTTTAAGGACGACTCCATACGGTCGTATACAGCCGGCCGACCGGCTATGCAAAATACATATCCATTTTGCATAATTATCGAAATTGCATGGCGCCTATACCACACAAGCCCATGGCCATCTCCATCCTGAATCGCGTAAGTATTTCGGCCGGCACAACCTGCAGCATCAAGACCTTTTTGGCATGCGTTTTGCTTCGAATCCCTTGAGTGGCAAATTCGGGCCCTTTTTAACCATGCAGGGATAGCTGCAATCCGATAGTTGACATCTTAAATCAGGATTACCATGGGAAATACACAGAACAACGAGCAGGGTACGGCTGTCGACTGTTTTCAGAATGAACAGTCCTATCGGATTCTTTTTGAGTACGCGGCTGACATCGTTATACGTTTCAACTGTGACGGCAGTATTATCATTGCTTCGGAGAGAGCCAGGGAGATCATTGCGTCCACCTCGTGTTCAGACTACGCAAGCGATAAAAAATCAGAAGATGCGCTTTTAGACTCATCCGGTTTACTGCCGGGGCAAGACGGGATCTGGACAAATGGTGTACGCATGGTGTGCACGACAGGTTCAACGTTTGAATCTACGTGTACAATAGATTTCGAAGGTACATCACGGACGTTTTCGCTTCGGTTCATACCGGAGTTGAACAACGACCATACTCTGAACTCGGTAATGGCTGTCGGCTGGGACATCACAGCACAACTGGAAGCGGAAACTCGGTACAGGTCGTTATTCACCCAGATGCTTGACGCCTTCGCACTGCATAAGATCATCTGTAACGAGAACGGCGAGCCTGTGGATTACCGTTTTATCGCAGTGAATCCGGCTTTCGAACGGCACACCGGCCTTCTTTCAGAACAGATCGTTGGCAAGCTCGCAACGGATGTACTCCCGAACCTGGAAAACAGCTGGATACGACGATACGCACGGACAGCGCTGCACGGAGAATCTCTGGAATTCGAAGATTACTCGGTGGAACTGGATCGCTACTATTCCGTGTCTGCATTCCAGACAGCCCCCGGTGAGTTTGCAACAGTGTTCACGGATATAACCGAATATCACCTCACCCGTGAAAGGCTGGAAGAGAGCTCGAGACTTTAGGCCGAAGAGAAAAAACGGGCTGAGGCCGCAAGCATAGCAAAAAGCCGGTTTCTAGCCAAAATGAGTCACGAAATACGCACTCCGATGAACAGCATTCTCGGTTTCGCACAGATACTTTCCCGCGATCATACACTTAATCCGAAGCAACTCGAACATGTAGAAACTATCGCCCGCAGCAGCAATCACCTTCTTCATCTCGTTAACGATATACTCGATATTTCGAAGATCGAGGCCGGAAAAGCTGAGCTGAAGTCCGAGCGATTCGACCTGAGGGAGCTCCTTCGGGATGTCCAGGCCATATTCGAGTCGCGCGCGAAAGGGAAAGAACTTCAACTTCTGTTCGAGGTCGATGAGTCATTGCCTCAGTACGCAACAGGCGACAGCGGTAAACTACGTCAGATACTCGTGAACCTGATAGGCAACTCCGTAAAATATACTCGTCAAGGCGGCGTCGCCGTGCGACTACGTCCACAGGCCGTTTCAATAGACGATGATATGCTCAACGCCCCCGAACGAAACGACCAGGGATTCATCGTTGAGTGTGAAGTCGAAGATACCGGGCCAGGGATCGAGTCTGACGAAATCGACAAACTCTTTGAAACATTCTATCAGTCCGATGCCGGCCTCTCCGACGGCGGAACAGGATTGGGATTACCGATCTGCAAACAATACGTGCACATGATGAACGGCAATCTCACAGTTTCCAGTGAAATTGGTGTCGGGAGTTTATTCCGGTTCGAGGTACAACTTGGTTACGCAGACGGCATCGACATGGACCACGAGGTCGAGCCAACGGTCGTACATCTCAAACCCGATGCAGGTAAACGTACAATTCTTGTAGTTGACGACAGCGCGGACAATCGCGACTTAATCGCCGAGTTACTCTCCCCCGTTGGATTCGACCTGGAGTATGCTGCAAACGGCGAAGAAGCGCTTCGTAAATGCAGGCAAAGAATTCCGGATGCGGTACTCATGGACATGCGCATGCCCGTTATGGATGGTTACGAGACAACGGAGGTTTTGCGCAGGACATTCGACAGTAAAACGCCACTCATTGTAGCGGTCACAGCGAGTGCATTCGATGACGACGAAGACGCCATTCTTCTATCAGGTGTAGACGCGTATTTGCGAAAACCGTTCAAACCACATGAGCTTTTCGAGATCCTGGCGGAGGGCCTCGGAATCGACTACATCCGGGAAACACCGCGACTCGCGCATACATCCAGTGATGAGACTGTTGATACGCAATCAGCAACTGAGCCCATTACCAACATCTCTTCCGACATAAGATCGTCACTGATCGAAGCTGCCCAGGACGGGGACATTGGACGTATGAACGAACTATTGAAGGAAATCTCGGGCAGCAACCCTACCGACGGGTATCGCCTGAAATCGCTTTTCGATCGCTTCGATTACGATGCGATGATTGAACTACTCGAGCAAACTGGATAGGAACGTGAACGAACATCACCAGGACTTGAAACGCCCGACGGTTATGATCGTCGATGATCTTCCGGACAATCTCCACCTTCTGCGAGAGCTGCTCGACCCTGAACTATACAGAGTTCTCGCGTTTACGAAAGCCGACCGCGCGCTGCGCAGCGCTGAACGAAACATACCGGACCTTGTGCTCCTTGATATTACCATGCCGGAAATGGACGGGTTCGAAGTATGCCGGCGTCTCAAAGAGCATCCGCAATTACGGGACATTCCCGTCCTGTTTATCAGCGCTATTTCTGATCCACAGGAGAAGGTTAAGGCTTTCTCTTGTGGTGGACGGGATTTTATTACAAAACCATTTCACGCCGAAGAAGTGCGGTCCCGAGTCGAAACACACCTTGAGCTACATACGCTGAAACGGGAGATCGAGCACCATAACGACAAGCTTCAGAAACAGGTGCAACTGAAGGCAGCAGAGATCTCTGAATCACAGATAGCGACAATTATCGCCCTTTCGGAGCTTGCGGAATCGCGCGATGACGAAACTGGTCATCATATTGAAAGAACGCGTTTACTCTGCAGGAACATTGCCGGTCAGATGCAGGCAGTTCCCGCTTATCGGAACACCATCGATAACACATTTGTACGGAATCTGTATCAGGCAGCTTCCCTCCACGATATCGGTAAAGTGGGCATACCTGACTCCATCCTTCGAAAACCGGGAAAGCTGACTGATGAGGAGTTCTCGATAATGAAAACCCACACTGTTATCGGCTCCGACACCCTTGGAGCGGCTACCGCCTCGTACGACGGAAATGCATTTCTTAACATGGGCAAGCTCGTCGCCCGATCTCACCATGAGCGATATGACGGCAGAGGTTACCCCGACAGGCTTTCCGGCGAGGACATTCCGTTGCCGGCACGTATTATGGCGGTGGCCGATGTGTATGACGCACTGAGATCGGAACGTCCTTACAAGCATGCATTCAGCCACGAATACAGTGTCGAGATTATACGGAACGGCCGTGGCACCCAGTTCGACCCTGGCGTCGTGGACACCTTTCTCGAGATAGAAAGCACGCTCAAGAGCCTCTACATTGGCAGTCCGAACAATCGGATGGAATAAATTGAGGCTCAAACAAAATCGGTCAACGGTAACGAGGATTCTTCGTTCAATCCGGAATACTGAAGGTTATACCCGTGTGAACGCGCGTCGCGGTATTGATCCATTCGTCGCCGCCTATGAGCAGATCCTGCTGAAGCGAAACATCCCAGCTCATGATCTCGTGGACCGGTATACGAAATCCCGTCTTCGCATATGGACCAAGCAGGAATTCAGAGTCGGCATCGTCCGACGGATTAATGTGGAAGACGGGCGTAAGCCCCGTGCCGAAAAGGAAGGTCGCTGAGTCTCCGGGAAAAAGGAAGTTAAGGCCCAGATTCACCGGAATCAAGAACTGAGGCTCTACGCTGCCGTCTTCCTCCCGTGTCGTGATGCCGAACGACGGACCAATACTGACCTCAAGGGTATCGTCAAGCTCGTGGAGGTACGCCACCTCGGTCGACAGAAATCCGGTTTCGTACCGATAGAAGATACCGCCGATGCCGGCTGTAAACGAAGATGTGGCGTAAGCAGCACCGGCAGGTAGCAGCAGTAAAACGATGAACGCCAGCTTCAGAAACAGCTTGTGTAAAACAGCAGATCGACGATGTATCATGGGCATATCCTCCGTACGTTTAAAGATCGGCCAATAATAACGTGTACCTTACTCCTGCGAGTACCCCGTTCGGAACAAATAGTGCTCACCCGCGCGGGCGGAATATATCCGGCATGGAGTCCGATTTTTTGTTTGCACTCGAATGCTTCAGTGCGTATCCTCACACTTGGAGAGGACAGGAAATGACCTCACGTCTCATAGTCAGCTTTTCTCTCAGGACGATCGCGTTCGCGGTGGTGCTTGGTGCAATCATGCCGGTTGCGACTCTTTCAGCACAAAGGCTTCCAGACATGGAGACACGGAATGTAGCCGGAGACCAGGGCACCCTGCACGATTTCCTCGACAGTTCCGGTGAAACGCTCGTGGCCCTTTCCATGGCAAGGGATCAGGAGACGGGAGAAGAACAGATCGAGACCCTCCTTTCAACACACCGCGCCCTTGACGGTGAGCCGGGGTTTCCGAGCGACGGTGTTCTTCACATCAGTGTCATTACGGGAGCTCCATGGTTCGTACACGGTGTTATTCGACGAGGTCTGGCCTCCGAGTATGGACCTGCTGTTGAAGACAATCAGATTATTGTGCTTTTTATTGATGATCTCGACGATTTCAGCGACCGGGTTGAGATTCCGGTGACGCGTCACCCGAGCTGGCTCTCGGTATCTCCTGAGGGACATGTGAACTGGTGGGAACGCGACCGGGGACAGGGAATCGCGTCGAGCCTTCTGCAAAAACTCGACTGGTAAGGCATACGCCGAAGGGTAAACGCTGTGCGAAGATTTCTGTATGGGCTACGCGCCTTTTCGACCGGAGGCGTATCCGGGAGACTATTCGGATTTTCGGTGTTTGTGTTTGTTCTGTTTCTTGCCTTCGTTCTTCCCCGGGAAGCCGAACGCAGCGAGGCTTATTTCGGCGAATCAGGGACGCCGGATACTTCGTTCATATATTCGAGCGATGACCTCTACAGGATGGCGAGTAATTACGGAGAAGAAGGAAGAGGCTACTACATTCGCTCCCGCTTCACATTCGATGTCATCTGGCCGGTGTTTTACGGCCTCTTTCTCTGGGCGGGAATCTCCTTTTTCGCACAGCCGTTGAAACACGCTGCGGCACGCCATGCATGGCTTCTGCCTCTTGCGGCAGTGGTGCTCGACTTTCTGGAGAACAGCTCGGCATCACTCGTAATGTTTATGTATCCGGAGCGTCTGCCTCTCGTTGCCTCCCTTGCTCCGATATTCACCTTCACGAAGTGGTTTGCTGTCGCACTGAGCTTCGCAGCGCTGGTTGTTCTCGCCGCGCTGTTTCTCGTGCACCAATGGCGGCACAGAGCGTAAGAACCTAAAACGCCTCTCCAAACGAGATGTACGGGCTGATCCGCTCTCCATCCCATGCGACATCAAAACGGAGGTTCTGATTCTGCTCGGGAGCCACGGCGAACCGTAAACCTATGCCACCGGCGGCAACCGGTGGTTCGTCAACAAATCCAGACGGGTCGGATGCAACGGTAGCAGCTCCGCCGAACAGCACACCGCTGAATCGCCAGAGCCTGGGTGTGCGCAGCTCGAGCTGTCCGGCCACCGCGTGATTGTCCCGATAAAGCCCGCGGGGTACACCGCGCATCATGTTTGAGCCGCCGAAGGTCGCAAGCCCCTGAATGGGAGGATTTCCCGCCACCGACTCGAGAGTGAGCTGGCCGCCGACGACGAAATTGTCGACTGGCGAGTGAAACCCCCGAAGGTCCAGCTTTGCCGATGCGAATCGCGAACTCGCTGCCAGCTCAGGCATGAAGCCGAGACCGGAAACATCCGCATAGAGCCCTTCGGTCGCGTAGACATTGCTGTCGCGCGTATCGTAGCGGGCACGTGCTCCGACTCCCGACAGCACCGCACCGTCACTGCCCTCGAACCCACCACTGTCGAGCAAGCCCCCTTCTTCGACATCACGGATATCCGTAATGTTCACCAGCGCGGTCGGGCCAACGCGTATCGTATCGGAATGGGCAAAGAGCAGGCTCGTCGAAACATCGACCTCCAGAACTTCGAACATGTCCGGATCATCCTCGAGTTCGGGTCGGCGTCCGGTACCTGCAAATTCATCCGATGCAAGCGAGACTCCGAGCCCCGCCTCAAGCAGCGGCCCACCTGACCCGAATCGGTAGTCAGTGAAGATGCGCGCAGAGTAGTTGCCTTCGGTTCCATAGATCGCGTTGAATCCGAACGTATCAGTAGGCGCGCCGGGAGCGGGAACAGAGTAGTACTGAGCCGCGCCGCCTATGATAAAACCGCGTTCGGGGGAATACCCGAGATTCGGAAGAACGATCCAGCCGCTGTCGGATTCATCAGGCCCAGGTTCCTCGTCTGCGAGTGCCGGCATCACAAGCACAATTACAAGAAGCAACCACGTCGCGATTTTCATACGCCGCGGAGTATACAGCCGCCTGCACTTTCTTGCCCAGTAGCCGGAACAGCCGGAGTATCCGGAATAGCCGGATCAGCCCGAACAGCGGGATCAGCAATCGCATCATCACGTTCGCGATGGGCTGCGAGTCATGCGTTTCCAGAAAAGCAGCAGCACTGCAAGCGAGATAAGTGCGGCCGGGATGAACTCCACGACCTGAATTACGACATCGGTTCGGGAGAAGGAAAAGACCTCGTGAAGGACATTCCCGAATCCATGATAGACAACGGCGACTACGGCGAGCTGCCCGACGGCGTTGTAGATCCATCCATAGAATATTGATCCGACAAACACCGACGCCATAAAGAAGAGAAAGCCACTGGAGAACAATCCGATTGTAGATTGATAGGTTCCCGCGATGAGAAACAGCGGTACGTGCCAGAGTGCCCAGAACACCCCGATAATGAGACTGCTCACCAGGGGCGAGTGCCGTGCCTGCAGGGCTTTCTGTGCGTAGCCCCTCCAGCCCGGCTCCTCTATAGCGCCGGCAGCAAGTCCGACAAGGAGAAAGGCGGACGGCGGCGAAAACGCAGCGAGTTCGCTGATCGGTTCAGCGAATACGATTGAGGCGACGATTAAGGGGCCGGCGGTGCTTACCAACAGCAGAACGGCAAGCAGGATATACCATCGCGCGGCAATGGCCGCGGGGTTAAAGCAATTCCTGACGAAGCTCGTCACGTTTCCATCCCAGTATCCGCGTTGAACCAGGAAGAAGGCGAGCGCCAGTGGCGTGAGGAATCCACACGCGGTCAGCAGAACGTTCGGGAATTCGAGCCAGCCCTGTCCGGTGGCCGCTGCAGCAAACCAGAACACCCATGTCACAAGTAAAGAAAGCACGAGAAAGGTATAGGGGCGATACGATGCAACCTCTGAGCGCATGGGCGTATCGTACAGCGCGTGTACTCGCTCCATCAACGTTGAACAGCGCGGTGGAGTCAATCTCGCGGGCCGTATTCGTCCACAGAACTCACTCCGGGGGTTTGTTCTCACGCCCATTCCGAATACACTGCGCCGCATATGAGCAAACGGGCGATATTTCTCTTTTCCTGCCCCGACCGACGGGGCATTGTAGCAGATGTTTCGCGCTACATCTTCGATTGCGGCGGTAATATTCTCGATTCAAGCCAGCACAGCGACGTGGATTCCGGACGGTTCTTCATGAGGGTTGAATGGGACCTCAGCAACCTTACTATTGATGAAGATCAGATATGGCCTACCTTCAGACCGATTGCCGAGCGCTATGAGATGGACATTCAGCTGCACTTCGAACCACGAACTCCGCGTGTGGCAATCTTTGTATCGAAACAGCTGCACTGCCTGTATGACCTGATACTGCGCGTCAAGGAGGGAGAAATCCATGCGAATTTGTGCGCGGTCATCAGTAATCACAAGGCAGCTGAGGAGGTATGCAGCACCTTTGGCCTCCCGTTTTTCCATGTACCGGTCTCAAAAGAGAAGCGCCACGAGGCGGAAGCGAAGCAACAGCAGATTCTTACCGAGACCGGAGCCGAACTCGTTGTCCTCGCCCGCTACATGCAGATCCTGAGCGACGACTTCGCTGCGAAATGGTATGGCCGGTCGATTAACATTCACCACAGCTTTCTTCCCGCCTTCGTCGGCGCCCGGCCCTATCACCAGGCCTTCGAACGGGGTGTCAAAATTATCGGGGCAACAAGCCACTACGTAACCGCCGAGCTCGACGAAGGGCCCATTATCGAGCAGGATATTACGAGAATAAGCCACCGGGATCAGGTTCCCGACCTGGTACGGAAGGGGCGTAACCTTGAACGCATGGTGCTTCAGCACGCGGTGTCCCTCCACCTTTCCCACCGGGTGCTTATCTTCGGCAACAAGACGATCGTTTTCTGAATGCTGGATCGTCTTCTGAATGCTGGATCGTTTTCTGAATGGTGGACTGATATCCCGTAGTGCCTTATATTGTAGATACAACTATAATTTCGGGAGGCATCTCGTATGGCTTTTGCGAGACATTATTACGACGGATTCGAGGCACGGTGGGTGGATCGGCTTGAACAGATAGCATCGGAGTACGGCATACAGTCTCTGCTTATTATGCGTTCTACCCCTACCCACATGGTAGCTGTGGTAAGCGCAGGTCCACGGCGCGACACCTACCATCCCGGCGATGCCGGACCGAAAAGCGTAAATCCAGGATGCCACAAACTCTACTGCGAGCAGGTGGTAAACGACCGGAAACCGCTGCATGTGGCTGACTCACCATCCGACCCTGAATGGAAAGGAAATGAAGACTACGTACAATTCGGCCTGGGAACGTATCTGGGATATCCCCTCGAGATAGGTGACGAGGCGCTGGGCACGATCTGCGCACTTCACAATGAGCCCTTCGACTTCGACGCAGGTAACCCCAGTCTCCGTGACAAGCTTAAACAATTGAAAGAAGAAATAGAAAACGATCTACTCATGCACGCGGCATGAGCCGGAGCAGAAAATTTCTCGGGCTGGAGCTGGCGCTCCTCTTCTTCGGAGTGCCGGCCCTGCTTCTGTTCTCCGATATCTGGCCGGCAAACGGACTTGTCATTATCGCCGCGGCGACCTACACGGTAATACAGACGGCGCGAAACCGGCTGCTCAGCCGTAGCAATTTCGGTCTCGGAGTATCTGGCACCTGCCAGTGGATTATCCTGCGATTCGCCGCATTTGCCGGTCTCTCGGCCGCTCTTGTCGCTGTCTACAGCAGGGAGTATCTGTTGACCGTAAAGCTGGGAATGTATTTCGGATTTCCCACACCGTGACGTGGGCTGAGCTGAGCGATAGCATCTGAGCGCGGCTCGTTCAGGATACCGCTTGCGCCTCTTCATTATTCGGGCCTTCGTTGTTCTGGCTTTCGTTATCCGGGTCTTTATCGTCCGCGGCTTCGTCGGTGAGCTCATCGTCAGGCACGCGCGCAGCAAGCGCACGTCGTGCCACAATGGTGATCCGTACCGTCGCGATAACCGTAGCTATGAGCCCGACAATGTACATGACCCACTCACCGGTCGTGGTCGCCTGCTCGGTGGCTCCGAGCTCGGCAAAACGCTGTACGAGCGAGCCAATGTAGGCATACAGGAGAATGCCGGGAATCATGCCAATCCATGTCGCAAGCACATACGAGCCAAGCTGGACCTTGGTAAGTCCGTAGACATAGTTGGAAATGCTGAAGGGAACCAGCGGCGACAATCGCAGCAGGAACACGATACGGCCACCTTCCCGCTCTACCGCCTCGTCAACCGCTTTAAGCTTCGGACTCCCCTGGACCCTGCGTTCCACCCAGTCGCGCATAAGCGTGCGTCCGAGAAGAAATGCACACGTGGCCCCGATCGTGGCGCCTACAGACACATAGATGGTACCGGGTATCACTCCGAAAACCGCGCCACCTCCTATCGTAAAAATGGACCCGGGAATGAGCGCAACCGTAATTACGATATAAAGAAGCGCGAACAGAACCGGCCCCCAGATGCCAAGACTCTCTACCCATAGAAGCGCCTGATGCAGATATGCCGGCGCGTCGAGGACGTACCCCACGACGAGTAATACAGCAAGTACGGTAAGTACGGCGATTACCCGCACCGTATCGCTGGTTCGGGTATTCGCGTGTTCGGGCCGCTGTTGATTTCTTTCAGACATAACTGTTTCTCCTGTCGTAATTGCCTGTGGCAGGCCGGCCGCGCCATTTACCGAATGCCGCGCCCTGACTTCCAGTCGACCGCACCCGTAACGAACGAACCGCCCGGCCGCGCCCTCGACGAAACTTCATCCCGCCACCGGCCCGGTCCCGCGGTAACGGAACAGCGTGCGAAGTATCTTTCTCGTTCTACTGTTGAACAGTTTCGGCGCAAGCTCGTTGGAAACCGCCCTGCCGTATACTTCGCCCATGGTCGGATACGGCGTGAGCGCTTTGCGGAACCGGCCAAGTTTCCATTTTCCGCTTACCGCATGCAGTGCCGGGCCGATAAGCTCCCCGGCTCCTTTCGCGGCAACCTGAGCTCCAATGACCCGGTCGCGGGAATCGAGCACCACTTTCAGAAGTCCGTCGGTACTCTCCTCCGCATGAGCCCTGTCCACACCGGCGAATGACTGGGTGACTACCCGTGCCTTGATTCCCGCCTCCTTGGCCGACGCTTCACTGTGCCCGACGTTTGCCAGCTCGGGATCGGTGTAACTCACCCACGGTACCTTCGCATAATCTGCGCGACCTCCCGCGTGGAGCGCAACGCGACGCACCACTGCGCTCGCCTCCATCCCGGCGACATGGGTAAACGGAAACCGGCCGTTCGCATCGCCGATTGCATAAATGTGTGGTACCGAGCTCTGGAGCTTGTCATTCACGGCAATGGCTCCCCGTTCAATGGAGACCCCCGCGGCGTCCAGGTTAAGCGAATCAACGTTCGCCTTTCGGCCTGCCGCGACAAGCAGTTCGTCAGCCTCGATTGTCGTTTCACCCTCTCGCGTCTCTATGTGCAGCACGTTCCGCCCACCACGCGACTCAACTCGACTCAGTTTACTGTTTGTATAGAGGTTGATGTTTTCCCGCTCGACCCGGTCAGCCACGACTGCGGCGACATCTTCGTCATCGCGAGGCAGTATTCGGGGTGCCATTTCTATAATGCTTACCTCACTCCCGAGTCGCCGGTACGCCTGCCCCAGTTCCACACCGATCGGCCCGCCGCCCATGATCACAAGCGACTTCGGCAGTTTCGATAGACTGAACATGTCCCTGTTGGTCAGATAGCCGCTTTCTGCGAGTCCGGGAACCGGCGGAATCGCCGCACGACTTCCGGTGGCCACGACAATCCTGCGACTGCTGAGACGTATTCCATCCACCTCAATTTCGTTGGCATTGCGGAATTCCGCCGCTCCGAAAAACACTTCCACACCAAGCGAGCGAAAACGCTCCGGCGAGTCGTGATACGCGATATCGGAAACCACCCCGGCAATATGCCGGTTAACCGACTCCATGTCCGGCTCAGGAACCGACACACTACGGGATGCGAATCGTTGAAACTCGTGAGCGCCCTTGAACTGTGAAGCTACATGAAGAATGGTCTTACTCGGAACGCACCCGTAGTGCAGGCAATCCCCGCCCATGTGTTCGCGCTCGACAAGCGCTGTTTTCATTCCGAGCTGCGCACATCCGGACGCAACGGTCAATCCGGCGGCTCCTCCGCCGATTACTATGATATCGTGTGAGTACACTTGCATTACTCCTTCTCTGTGTATATACAACTATAGTGCATATTTCGACACCATCCAATATACTGAAAGCCAAATGGCATATATCGATGTTACCCAGCCCGAGGACGCCACGGGCAAACTGAAAGAAATCTACGAGGAACTCGCCGGATCACGCGGCAAGATCGCCGAAGTCCACAAGATACAAAGTCTGAACCCTCCGACAATCCCCGCTCATATGGAGCTGTACAAATCAGTCATGTTCAGAAAATCGCCGCTGTCCCGCGCGGAACGGGAAATGATGGCGGTCGTCGCCTCGGTCACGAACGGCTGCGAGTACTGTCGTGAGCACCACCTTGAAGCGCTGAAACACTTCTGGAGCGACGAGGACGCCCGGGCAATTGCCGAGGGCGATTTCGCGCACGCCGAAATAAACGAGCTGCAGCACGCGTTGTGCGAGTACGCCCGGGCACTCACCACCTCCCCTTCAAGTGAATCGGCCGGTGGCGCCTGGACAGAAAAGCTTCGCGGCCTCGGCGCCGACGACCGCATGATTCTCGACGCAACCCTGGTGATCTCCTATTTTAACTTCGTCAACAGGATGGTGCTCGGGCTCGGTGTCGAGCTCGAAGAAAACGCCGGCGGCTACCGCTACGAATAGCGGAGGCCGGAGCATCGTTACGCGCTAACGCGGCCCGATGCCTTTCATCGATATTCGGGGTTCTCGAAATCGAAGCGGGCGCCGGCATCCCACTCAGTGCGCTGATTACCGTGCGCCGGAATACCCCCGTTGTCACGAAGCATTTTCGCCATGTGCATAAGATTCCATGTCATGAACGTAGTATTACGGTTCGTAAAATCGTTGGCCGGGCCGCCGGACCCTTCGTCGAGATAACTCGGTCCGGGACCGGCTTCACCAAGCCAGCCGGCGTCGGCCTGCGGGGGAATAAGGTAGCCTATGTGCTGCAGCGCATACAGCGTACTCATCGCGCAGTGCTTCGCGCCGTCCTCATTGCCGGTGATAATGCACCCGCCTGCACGACCGTAGTATGCGTACTGACCGTGTTCATTCAATTCACCCGAGCTCGAATAGAGCCGCTCGATCACCCTGTTGCAGACGGACGATTTCTCACCGAGCCAGATCGGCGTACCGAGAACGAGTATATCGGCGGCCTTCACCTGCTCATAGATCGCTGGCCAGTCATCCCGAGCGGCTCCATGTTCGCGCATATCCGGATATACCCCCGGCGCCAGATCATGGTCGACTGCGCGGATCATGGTCGTTTCGACACCGTTTTTGTCCATTATGGCCTTCGACCGGAGCATAAGCCCCTCCGTATGCGAAAGCGACGGGCTCGGTTTGAGCGTACAATTGATAAATAGTGCTTTCATGATATCTCCCTGAGGGCGAATCGTTGTTATTGCGATCCGCTCATTTCATTATAAATTTCCCGGAACTCCTCCCGGTTTTCGTTCCATGCTTCGAATACATCCGGGCCGTATCGATCCGAGCCGTGAACTCCCTGCGACTCATCGCACTCGATCATTGAGACCGCCTGTTCGTGGGTCAGGGCCGGTTTATAAGGCCTTGGAGAACGAAGCGCGTCGTAGGTATCGCATATGCTCACTATGCGCGCGGACAGTGGAATTTCCCCGGCGGCGAGTGGGCGAAGCGCGCGGTAGTACGCCGAATCACGACTTTCCAGTCGGACCAGTTTTCCATCCGGTGTCGCCAGACCCGGATACCCTTTTCCATCCCACCGTTGGTGATGGTTAAGCGCGACCTCGCGGGCGAGCAGCAGCCGGTCGTCGACTTCGGTGCTCAGGGCGATCATTCGGTCGATGATCTGCGCGCCGTATACGGTGTGCAGCTGCATCTGGGCAAACTCGCTGTCGGTCAGTCTTCGCGGCGCCCGCACGAGATTAGGAATCGCCACCTTGCCGATATCGTGGGCGGCGGCTACCTGTCCAAGATCGGTCGACAGCTGCTCATCCGGCTTCAACGTTTCGGCGAGCACCTGTGAATAGGCGTTTACCCGCCAGATATGTTTACCGGTGATTTCGTCACTGAACTCGGCGCTCGCGCAGAGCCCGTGAATTGCCTGAATGAACCGCAGGTCGCGATCGCTCGCGACGTGGACGGCACTGAAAAGGCTGTTGGCCGCATCCACGGCGGATTCGAGGAAACGCAGATCCGAGCGGGTCAACTTCGGACTGCGGTTAAATGCGACAATCGAGGTAGCCCCGGCGTGGTAGTTCGCGAGATTCTCCACGCGCCCGTCGAGAAACTGCCGCATCTGGGGAGCGACCGGATACATTCTCTCAAACGCAGCGTCGCTTTCGAACGCCGCCCGATGCGCCGCAACCGCCCGTCCCTCCTGCCGCGATCGCCGGATCGGCGCCTCCGAGTCAGGCGGGATACACAGATCTTCGGAATACTGAAGCTCACCGTCAGAACCGCGCCTGATCGCATGGCCCGAGAGCGATCCGTCGGTCTGCTCGTGCGCAAACAGAATCGCTTCGAAGCCGGCATCGATAATAAGCCGGGCGAGCCGCTGTTCGCCGCTTAAAGAAGGCCGCGCCCGGCGCAGATCCTCGACGACTTCAATCTGGAATGTACGTACGGCGGCGCGGAATCGTTCCGCCTCGCGTTCCGCGCTGACATCCGTCAGCCAGACGAGAACGATATCTCCCTTTTCACCGCGGTGGCTTGAGACTCTGTAGTAGCACCCGACCGCGGGCGAATAGAATACGGGGTCATAATCGCGGGAACGACTTGTGCATACCGCACTCATAAGAGATTCACCGCTATCTTCGGCTTCGGGCGAGAGAAAATCACTGATATGTCTGACCCCGAGCCTGTCGAATAACTCTGCCGTTCGCCCCATGGAGGCCTCTATCGTTCCGTCAGAGTGCATAACGAACGCAGGTGACTCGCGCATAGCCGGAAGCTGGAGCAGCCGGTCATATTCAACAAACCGTGCCCGGGTGGTGGCCCTGCCTATACTCGAGACGAGAAACGGAACGACAAACGGAGCCATCCAGATGGAGGTCTCGAATGAAGAGAGAACAGTAAGAATGGCTCCGACACCGACTGCCACAGCGTAATGGATGGGACGGCGTGTTTCTTCGAGCAGAAACCGCAGGAAGTCTTTCACATTACAAACCCACCCGGTTTCTGCAGCGAACCTTCATTTCCTGTTTCGACTGCTCCGGCATGAACGACATATTAATACTGTTGTCATTAAGCGCGAGCAGTTCATCGCGGGTGAACCCATGATACTCGTGAGCGCTCATGAACTCGTCGATAAGTTCCACTCCGAAGATCACCGGGTCGTCGGTATTCAGCGAGACCGGAATTCCACGGTCAAAAAACAATCGCAAGGGATACTCGGCAATAGAATGGATGTAGGCGCCGGTAAATACATTACTTGCCGGACAAAGCTCTACCGGTATCTTTCGATCCCCCAGTTCCTGCATAAGCTCAGGGTCATGCATGGCGCTGAGTCCATGGCCGATCCGCTCTGCGCCGCAGACGTCGACAGCCTGACGAATTGAGTGCGAATCGACAATTTCCCCGGCGTGTGCGGTTGTGTGCAGGTCGGCTTCGCGGGCGCGTTCGAAGACCGGAGCGAACGTCGCTGCTTCCGAAGCCTGTTCAGCCCCGCCGAGCCCGATCCCGATCACCGATTCGCAGGGATTCGCTATGGTCAGCTCAAGGTTTCTCATTGCGTTTTCGAGACCGAATCCGCGAGAAACATCAACAAGAAACCGCATATCGAGCCCGAATTCTCTGCGAAGTCGGCCCGCCCCTTCGTCGAGCACCCGAACAATATGTTCGAATTCAATTCCACGCTCGAGAAGCTTCGTTGGCGCCACGAATACTTCGGCGTATTCAATCGTATTGCGCCGCATGTAGTCGGCCGCCGACTCGACAAACAGACCCAAATCCTCGGCGCTTGAAATAACCGGCTGGATGACATCGATAAAAAGGGAAATAAAATCCTGCAGAGAGCGCACCTGAAAGCGCCCGAGCAACTCCTCCCGGCTCGAGAGGATCCTGCGCTCCGGATGCCGGCTGATCAGCTGCCAGAGCCTGTCGACGTCGATCATCGCTTCGAGATGGACGTGCACCTCGGTTTTGGGAAGCTCCTGAAGAAACCGCAGGATATCCTCGTTCGGCTCGCTGCTCGCGGAATTGCCGTTGGAATCCCTGTCGGCATGGACTCCTGCCCGCGCCGTCGCCCCTGCGGCGGCAAATGCAGCTTCAACTCCGAGCACCGGTTGATCGATCATTTCATCCCTGGAGGGTTGCCGGCTTTCTTCGGGCGCCACATCCACATCCTGCGAAAATGCGATTGCGCCGGCGATATGCTCATACCCCGACTTCGGGTTCGGGTAGCACCACGCCGCCCTCGAAAGGCAATTGCCGTCCACGTCCAGATCGAAGTAACTCGCCTTCCCTTTCCAGGGACACACGGTCCGATGGTCGACAGGTCTCAGCAGCTTCGGCAAGACGTCGGTCGAAGGAAAATAGTGAACACCCCCGACGATGACGCAGCGGTCGCTTTCTGCTATAACCACACCGGCCCACGTAGCTTGATATTTCACCGTTCAACGTCCTTCTTGTCTTTTAATTGTATACTCAATCGATTAGTATATTGCAGATACAAGGTTTTACCAGTCAATAGCTTTGCAGGGAGTTTCATTGTCTATGAAAAAAATTGATATCGCCGGCCTTTCAGGATTCTCGGTCTCGGGACTCCTGTTCGTCATTTCGTCGCTTCGTACCGGAGATCCGTTCTCCCTGGCCGGAAGCATTGTCTGGATATTCTCATGCTTTGCATGGATTGCAGCTCTTCTGTACACCCGGAACGGGTAACGCCACTCCACCGGTGCACACCTCTCGAGGCACCACACGCACGCTTACCGCAGCGTACGGTGCAAATTGTACGCGGCGCTTATGAGCGAAAGATGAGTGAATGCCTGCGGGGTGTTTCCAAGCGCCTCGCCGGTCGGACCGGTTTCCTCGGCGTACATGCCAAGGTGATTCGCGTAGCCTGTCATCTTCTCGAAAATGAGCCGAGCCTGCTCAAGCATTGCCGGTTTGCTGCGACCCGCCCGGGTCAGTGCCTCGACAAGCCAGAAACTGCAGATGTTAAACGTCCCCTCCTCGCCTGCCAGTCCGTCGTCGGTCTCCTGCACGTTGTAGCGGTAGACCAGGCTGTTCGAAACAAGTCCGCCCTCCTCGGGAGATTTGAGCGTCTCGGCAAGGGTGGAAAGCATGCGGCGGTCGGTCGGCGACACGAAGAAGACCAGCGGCATGGTCAGGTTCGATGCGTCAAGCGTTTTCGAGCCGTACGACTGGACAAACGCCCCGCGCTCGCTCGAATAGCCGTTCTCCATAATGTCTTCGTAGATTTCGTCACGCACCTGCTCCCAGCGCTTCCGGTCCGAGGGAAAGGAGCGTTTCTCCGCGAGGCGAATACCACGGTCGACCGCAACCCAGCACATCAACCTTGAATAGGTGAAATGCTGACGCCCGCCGCGCACTTCCCACACGCCTTCATCGGCGCGCTTCCAGTTTTCGCACACATAGTCGACAAGTTTTCGAAGCTGCACCCAGAAGTCGTAGGAAATGGGCTCACCGTGCTTGTTGTAGAGGTACACCGAGTCCAGTAGCTCGCCGTAAATATCCAGCTGCAGCTGATCGTAGGCGGCGTTTCCCACGCGCACCGGACGGGAGCCCTCGTAGCCTTCGAGATGGTCGAGCGTTTCCTCGGTCAAGGTGTGGCGCCCGTCGAACCCGTACATAATTTGAAGCGAACCGTCCTCAGCGAGCTCGTTCGCGCGCGCCTCGATCCTCTCCATGAACCGTTGCAGGCGAAGCGGGCCGGAAGCGCGCGGTCGAACCATCAACCTCGGTCTCATGTGAAACCCGAGCAAAGTCGAAGGCCGGTCGACAGGAAACGCGGAACTTCAGACTTCCCCGCACGCCGGTAATCGTGCGTATGAGACGAATGGGCTCGGCGCCGCCGGTAAGCTCTTCGGTGGTCCGGGAGTCGAACCTCGAGGAAACCGGCATAAAGTCGGTGACTTCGGCGACCCCGTGCTCGCAGAGAAAGCGGGTGAGAAGCACGTTGGTGTCGGGCCAGTAAAGCTGCTTCCGCGGGGCATTCGGTGAGTCGGCCGGGATTATTGAAAAGCTTCCGCCCTTCTCGGCGTCGAGAATTGCAGCGAACACGCTCGGCGAATCGAAGTGCGGATAGCACATCCAGTCAATCGCCCCGTCGAGCCCGACAAGCGCGCAGGTCCGCATGTTTCCGATAATTCCGTAGTCGGCAATAGGTTTGTACGAAGTAGCGATATGTTCACCCTCCGCTCGCGAAGCCGGGATACAGCATCATCCCGCCGTCGCATCGTGCACTGAGCTCATGTTGATGATTTTCCCCGCCGACCGTGACACCTCCGGGACAACTCCGCGCCGTTTGAACTCCCGTACCGCGGCCCTGGTCGTGAGAAACTGTCCGGTGAGATTCACCCGCAGAACACGCTCCCACTGCTCGAGGGTCATATCATCGAGGGAGGCGTCCGCCTGAAGGCCCGCGTTATTCACGAGAATGTCTATAGTGCCGAATGCCCGGATCGTTTCGGCGACCATGTGCTCGGTCATCCTCTTCCCGGGCAACATCGCCTTGTACCGGCAGAGCCTCGCCGCCGGCAGCGCGGATTTCTTCGACAAGCTCATCGGCGGGCGACGAATCGCTGCGGTAGTTAATGGCGACCGCAGCGCCCGGACAACACAGCCCCGGCAGGACTTACGACTCGGCGTTCCGTCCCACATTTACAGTCGAAAGGTAATCCTCCCGGAAGGCTTTCGCGCCTTCGAACTCATCGGCCGGCGGCGTGTCGCCGAGAGCCTTCACGCGAACCGCAGTTCCGTACACGAAAAGCTCGGCGGCCTGCTGCGTTATGGCACTCGTGGAAAACCGCACATTGACAATGGCATTCGCGCCGAGATAATCGGCCTGGTCGAGCATACGGCGCACCGCTTCGTGCCGGGCCTCATTAATAAGCTGCGTATAGGCGCGGATTTCTCCGCCGGCAATATTCTTGAATGCGGCGGCAATGTCCCTGCCGATATGCTTCGCCCGAACGGTATTTCCCTGCACGATCCCGCAGACGGTTTCAATTTCATATCCGACTATGGACTCAGTATTAACGACGAGCATGTCCTGACCTCCTTAACCGATGACAACGCCGCAACCCGCGCTCAGCAAGCATAATGACCGCTTGCCAATGTTCGGGGCTCCTACGTGAAGGTTAGTACATGCAGCCCCACTTCGCCACCGCGAGACCGGCACGATGTCTGCGATTAAAGGAGTACGTGAATCCGAGTGCGAGTCAGCGGTGTGCCCGGCGGTGTAATGGCCGCGAATGCCGCACTCCGGTTGAAACCGCCCCGGAATGTGCGATAAACTGAAGTGCACTAATGAGCATTCCTCGGCACGGTTTTAACAACATGGAATCCGCTCTCGCCGCACTTCAGAAGACTCTCTCCTGGTTCCGATCGAACCCGGAATTGCGCAGATATACTGCCGTCAGCTCAATAGACGAGCAGAAGCTGCGCCTTATTGACCGGTTCATACACGAAGGGCTCGTACAAGGCGCAGATGAGGTCAATGAAGACGAAATTCGTGCACTGATCGACGCTACTCTTTCGCTCGAGCGAGCCGTAATCTCGGAGATTCTGCCGGTGGTCAAAATGCGACTCACTCAGCGGGGTCCCGCCAGTAATACCGAGTCCATTACGCGTCTTCGTATGACCCGTGAGTCGATTGAACCCAATGCCAGACGCCTTGTGCAGCAGGTCTGTGAGCTGCGCGTCGCCGCCCTCACAGCATCACGCGTAGCCTGACGGCAGTACCGCCTCGTCAGGAACTCCTCATCAGCAGCCCACTTTCGTTCCCGGACCCTCAGGGTATATCTTTAAGGTCGATGGATACTCGGCGCTCCATTTGCCCTGATCAGGTGTACACCCGCTTGCCGCGTTGCCCCGTGCTACGAAGCCCGGGGCGTCGCGCGGCTCGGGCAGTGTTCGGCATGCTGTTGTTCGCAGCGTTTGTGTTTCCGGCTGCAGGCGACGCCCCCGATGACGCTCTCACTGTCTCGGCGGTGCAGTTCGAAATCGACGAAACAACAGTCCTTGACCGCGAAGCGCTCGCAGAAGAAATAGGCCACGCTGTTGAAACCGCTGCAGAGGAAGGGGCCGATCTGGTTGTCTTTCCCGAATACCTCAATGTGTTTCCGGCGCTTTCCGACGATACTGCGTTGACCGACGCTGTGGCGGAAATGGACTTCTCGGCCGAAGCGATCGAGGCTGGTGACGCCACCGGCGAACAGACCGTACGCGAACTGCTTGCGCGAGTGTATCGGCACACCGGACACCGGTCACTTCGGTCGCTGTTTGCCGCACGGGCGGAGGAGACCTCCCGGTGGATTGACGAAGCATACGGGGAGGCGGCCGACAGCCACGACGTTCACGTTATCGCAGGAACCTATTTCGCTCTCGAAGAGCAGGGACGCCGCGCCTCGCTCACCAATCGGGCTGTTGCCTACGATCCCGACGGGAGGCGCAGCTTCGAACAGGACAAAGTATATCTGACCGCCTTTGAACGCGATCTGCTGGGGCTCGACTCCGCCGACGTCGGGGATGCATCCGGCATTGAAATCGCCGGCTGGTCGATTGCGCTTACTATCTGCCGCGACACCTACTTCGAGGAGTGGAACGAAGTACACTCTGACCGGGACCTCTGGATTGACCTTCGAGGAGAAGGCACCGAGTACAACGCTGAAGTGAGGCGCAGACTCGAGGGGGCGGTTCCCGAGCGAATTCTGGAGACTGATGTTTCCTACGGCCTTACCGTCTTTCTCACTGGTGAGTTCCATGGACTGTACTGGGAAGGTCGCAGCAGCTTCGTGGAGGAATCCGGTGACTCCGTCGCCCCGCTCTCGGAGGCCGCCACGACGACAGGCTACGACATCATTTCGACAACAATTAAACAGTAGATTTCCGTCTTCAGCAGTATACTACTGCGTAGAGTGAACACGTATTTTCGCGCACCACGGATACGCACACGATGAGCGGCATGTGCGGCATTGTCCGCTTCGACGGTGGACCGGTTGCCCGCGACGAGCTTATGCGCATGGCCAGGGCGGCGGAGCACCGCGGTCCGGATGGAATCTATCCCTACTGCAGTGACTCGGTCGGCGTTGTGGCGCTGGAGCTGAACCTGCGGGGTGACGCCGGCGGCGAAAGCAGACCGCGCATCGGCGGAGACTTCATATGCGTCTGCGACGCCCGTCTGGACAACCCGGAAGAGCTTTCGGCGACATACGGCCGGAATGATTGCGAACGGATTCTCGGAGCACTTGTCGGCTGCGACGGCGGGAATGCCGCTTCGATCCTCGGAGACTTCGCGGTTGCTCTGTTCGACCGCAGGAGCCGCTCCCTGCACCTGCTTCGAGATCCCATGGGAATGCGGTCGCTGTACTATCGGGTCGAGGCCGACCGCGTCCTGTTTGCAACCGAGATTCGCCAGATTTTTGCCGCCGGAGGTATCGACAGAGCGCTGAACGACGAAGCGGCGGCCTGGTACCTGTGCGGAATGCAGGTTCCTTCCGGATGTGTCTTTTACCGGGGTATCCGGGAAGTGCTTCCCGGAGAAGAAGTATCTTTCTTCGATCGCGGCTGCAACGGGAACGCCTCCGGCCGGTTGCGCACGCACTCACGAATGTTCTGGGAGCCGGATCCGGCACGGCGCATCCGTTTTCGTGACGACCGCGAATACGAGGAGGCCTTTCGGGAGCTTCTTGTGCGCTGCATGCGAAGCAGATTGCGCACCAGCTCGCCGGCGGGGGTAAGTCTCAGCGGCGGAATAGATTCGGGTACGATCGCGAGTATCGCCGGCCGGCTCGGTGAAGAGGAAACGGGGCTCGCTTCGCTTCGCGCGTACAGCTGGGTGTTCGAATCCCTGCCGCAGTGCGATGAGTCGGAAAACATCCGGCGGATTGCCGGACGGTTTTCCCTGCCGGTTACCCGGATACGCGCCGAAGAGGCATGGCCGCTTCTCGACTATCCGGCACGACTGCCTCATTTTGACGACCCGTTTACATCCATGTTTCAGCCGGTAATGGATAGAGTTCTCACCCACGCGAAGGCCGACGGGGTGCGCCAGATGTTCTACGGCTTCCGTGGTGATGTCATGTGCGGCGGGAATGTGAACGATCTTCCGGGACTTCTTAGGAGCGGGCACGTACGTGATACGGTTCGCGAGCTCAACGAGTTGTCACGGATATTCAACGAACGCCGCACTACTTCGTTCCTGCGTTATCTTCTCCGACCCGCATTATCGGACCTCGTTCCGAGGGAGATAGCTATAGCACTTCGAAACGGACGATTCTCCGGACCTCAGGCGAGGGCGGCCTGTCACGTAAGACGATCTTTTCTCGCCCGGGCAGGGCTTCCCGATCGTGATCCGGTGCGTGTGCGCGCCGATGTCTGGCCCCGGTCGGACGCCCGGAATCGCTATATTCACATCTACTCCCCCCTGGTGACCCGCGGCGTCGCCTATACGGAACGACTTACCGCGGAATCCGGAATGGGATTCGCCGACCCGTGGAGCGACAGGCGCATAGCCGAGTTTATTCTCGCATGTCCCCAGCACATAGTCGATCGCGCGCTCGAAGTGAAGCGCCTGGCAAAACGCGCGGGGACCGGAATCATGCCGGAGGAAGCCCGGCTTGCCGCCGACAAGGTTTCCCCCGAACCGCACTACCTGCACACCCTTCGCTTCGAGGCACGGGAGAAGGTGCGCGAATTGATCACCGACAGCCGATGCGCAGCGCTCGGCTATGTCGATGAAGCGGCACTTACCGAACAGTTTAACCGCTTCGTCAACGGTGACATGCCGCGGTTCGATCTCTGGTCGACCCTTTCGCTGGAGATGTGGCTGAGATCCCACTGGGATTAGCGCCGCGGACGGCATGAGAAGGGACTAACCGTCAGGTCGTGATTCACCGCCCGGCATCACCGAAAGAATGAGCGATTATACCAACCATCGATACCCGCAAAATCATACTTCCGCAGTATTGTGAGAATGTCCGCGAGGGGACATGTTAATCGTGTTTACGAGGAGGACCATGTCCATGACAGATCAAACGTCAGGCTTGTCCCGTGACTCGGTACGCAAACCGTACACGAGCCCGCGTCTCAGGCGCTGGGGGTCTATTGCCGAACTGACACAGGTCGGACAGACAAATCCCGGCTCGGATCTTCTTCCCGGACAAGCGCGCGGGCGTGAGTCCGGCAGTATTACGAACGCCGGCGGCAGGTAACTGCACACCATTCACACTGCAGGCTATATTGCTGCGGAGTGAGTCCTGTGAATACCGCAGATACCACGCCACCCCCGTTCCACGTTGTTCCCCTGCTCGACGGCACGTGTGCCGTCGAGCACCTTCTCGATTTCACGGCCGCTGACTCGGTTGAGAGCGGACTTCGGGCCCTCTGTATGACAATACAGGCAAACGCTGCCTGGAAACGCATGGAGGGGTTGCGTCTGGTCGCACGCCCCGCTCCATCACCGCTGCTCGCCGTGTTCGCACCGGATGTACCCGGACACACCGGACAACTGATCACACTCAGGGAAACACTTGAAGAAATTCTTCCGAGGCATACCTTCGTCGAGTACGGCGACGCCGAGGCGGCCGCACTCGGTCTGGCGGACATTCTTATCGCCCGCTTCGGAAATAAAGAGATTCACAGCTGGAACTTCGCGGCAATGCCCCGGGGCGGAATCGTGGTCATGGGGCTGCTCGCCTACATTCTCGATTTGAAGCCGGATCAGATATTCATCGCGGGCACCCGGAATATTCCGAAAAACGACAGAACTATCTGTATCGTGGACGACTGCGCGCTTTCGGGGATTCGTTTCCGGGAAACACTGCGAGCGATGCACAGGTCCGACGCAGGCAACGCCCCGCCGGAGCCATTGCAGGCTGGAGGCGGCATCGTTTTCTGTCCCTTTTTTGCGCCGACAGATCTGTGTCGGTCGATCGAAGAGAACGAACCGGCGGTTCAGGCGTGCATAACGGCACACCCACTCGAGGATCTCGCGCCTGCACGCTTCGTGAACCGCTATCCGGAGTGGTATGCGGAACGAAGCAGGATGTTCACCGACGCCTACTGGATCGGCATTCCCGAGTATGTGTCGTTCGCCTGGCATGAACCCGACAGCCGGGCCTGGAACCAGGAAACCGGGGAAATCGAGGACGGGTGGTATCTTGCGCCGGCGAATCGATGCCTATCGAACCGGCTTCGAATCCGCCGTGCGGAATTAAACGGTGTCGAGGAACTCGAAACGCTGTCAAAAACGACACCGGATCTTATTCACGGCGGAAACGGGTCGATTAGAGCGGCTGACGGGGTCGTATGGTGCCCGTCGGACCAGGGGCTTCAGCTTGCCCGTATTACGCCGCGATCCGAAGGTCGGCCGGGCGCGGTCGACTACTTCGAACTGAGCGGAAGCGCCGTTTCCATGTGGTACGGAATTATCCGGCATGGGAACGTCGACGGGTGTGTGGATGAGATTCTGTCGCAGTATCAGGGAGACCGTGAAACGGTATGCCATGATGTAGAAAACCTGCTCACGGAACTGTCCGAATTCGGTCTCCTCGAATTCCGTTCGTCCGACAGCGCCGATCGTTGTTGCGAATCGTTCCCCGAGGAACAGATTGAGGACCCCATGCATGAAGGAAATGTATCGTGAACAGAAGGAAGGTGCTGCTTTTCGGCATGTGCGTGGAAACGGAGTATGAGTTCAGGACACCGATGCACCGTGCCGATTCCGGCGCACCGGTCGACCTTATCTTTGAATGCAGTTTCGGTACTCACCTTCCGTTCGATTCACAGGAAATGCGTATCGCGGCGTCCCGGGAGACGAACCGATACGGCGAAGCAGCGGTTTCGGTTTACTCGATTCCGGCCGGACACCGTATGCGATTCCCGCGAATAGCGGATTTTTCGCTGTATCCGGGACGTATTACCTGCGCGCTTCACAAGCCGTCGCTCGCGCATATGGTCGAAATCTGTCTGCTCGGTCATGTGCTGGCATGGTATCTCGAGCGGTCGGGAATACCGGCACTTCACGGTGGGGCGCTCGCACTCGATGGCCGGGCAGCGCTGTTTCTTGCCGATCGGGGCGGCGGCAAAAGCACCCTTGTTGCTTCCCTTCTCAATCGAGGCTTCTCCCTGCTCGGGGACGACATTGCTGCCGTTGAACCGTGCGGAGGATACACCTGTTGTCGCCCGGCGTTTCCGCAGATCAAGTTGACGCCCGAGCAGGCTGAACTGTTCGTGGGTACATGCGAAGGCTACACGCGAGTTCATCCGGGATACGGGAAGCTCAGTGTACCGGCTCGCGATCTTGGATCGTTCGAAACATCTGCGCGACCTGTGCACCGTATCTATCTTCTCGATCGCCGGCAACCCGGCAGCGCGGTAGAACTCGAACGCATTCCGCCCGGGGTCGCGATTATCGGGCTTATCCGGTCGGCGTTCCTCGCGGAGCTCGTCAGCGATCTTCACTCGCTTCGCGAGAGGAGATTCCACCGGTTCTCAACGCTGGTGGAACACGTTCCGGTAATGCGCCTTCGCTACCCGACAGGATATGACGCACTTCCATCGGTCGCCGAGATCCTGACCGCCGATCTCCGTGGTTCCGCCGCAGACTCACGAGTGTTGTCTGAGCCCTTCGACGTTGTGAGAAATGTCCGGCATTCAAGCGGTTCGAGCCGCGAAGGCAGTACCTGCAGCTCAATGAACCGGAGTCGAGGATGAGCGCGGAAGGGTTTCGCTCCGCAAAGCCGGACGAACCGTCGACTGCGGCTCGCACGACCGTAACCAGCAACGGCGGACGCTTTCACCTTCTCCAAGCGCTTTCGCTGGTGTGGCAAAGTGCTCCCGGCGTCACCCTGCTCTCGATGTGCGTGGTCACCGCGCAGGCGCTCGTTCCGCTCGTTCCGCTGTACGTAGTCCGTCTGATCGTCAATACCATAACCGAGGGAGTAACCTCGTTTCCCGGATCAAACGCATGGCTTGAGACCACCGGGGCGCGCGTGCTCGGCCTTATTGCTATCGCCGCAGGGGCCACGATCGTCTCGATGATTCTGAAATCAGCCGCACTGTACGTCCGGGAAATGCAGGCACACACACTCGGGGATTTCATACAGTCACGAATCCATGCGAAATCGATAGATGTCCCGCTGACGTACTACGAGCGCCCGGCATTCTTTGACGCGTTACACCGGGCCCAGGAGGAGGCTCCGTTTCGCCCGACGCAGGTTGTAGACGAGCTTATGCTTCTGCTTCGCACCGGACTTTCGCTTGCGGGCATCGCGGTTATCCTTATCGCCGTCCTTCCGTGGTACGGCCTTCCCGCCCTGCTCGTTGCCTCGCTGCCGCTCGTGCTCGCACGTGTGCTTCACTCACGTCGCCATTACCGCTGGCGAATGCGACGCACGTCGGCCGAGCGCCACGTGGTCTACCTTAACTGGCTTCTCACCGGACGGGAACACGCCAAGGAGCTTCGGCTTTTCGGCCTTGGCCGTCTGCTCGCACGCCGCTCGGCGGAGAAACGCAACGAGCTTCGCGGGGAGCGTCTCGCGCTCGCAGCGGCCCGATCCAAGGGAGAAGCAATCGCCTATTCCCTTCAGACACTTGTCGTTTTCGCCGTTGTGGCCGTCGTGGCGTTAGCGGCGCTGCGCGGCGAAACGACGCTCGGCGATTTCGTACTGCTTCTGCAGGCGGTGCAGAAGGGCCAGGCACTCGCAAGTGAACTGTCGGGAGCTGTTAACGGACTGTACGAAAGCAACCTCTTTCTCGCAACCGTATTCGAGTTCCTTCGTCTTCCCACCGACGACGGCGCCGCAAATACGCGGACACCGGCCGACGAACCGGAGTCCGGCGCCGCGACGTCCACCCGGAGTACCCGCGGCAGCAACGCTCATAACGCGGCCCGTGTCCGGCCGGCCCCGCTGACGCTCCGGGATGTCTCCTTCTCCTACCCCGGAACCGATCGCCTTGTGCTCGACCGCGTATCGCTGTCGATGGGCCCCGGGGAGCTTGTGGCCCTCGTCGGCGACAACGGGGCCGGCAAATCCACACTCATGAAACTCGCCTGCGGCTTCTACGAGCCCGACCGGGGAACGATCCGCTACGGCGACACGCCGCTTTCCGGCATACCGAAAGATCTCTGGTGGAACTCGATAACCGCCCTGTTCCAGGACTACGCGCAGTATCACTACACCGCCGAGGAGAATCTCTGGTTCGGCCGAAGCGACAGACCGCCCGACCGCACGGCGCTCGACGCCGCCGCTGATTCCGCGTGTGCCGGAAGCTTCATTGCGTCGCTGCCCTCGGGGTGGAAGACACAGCTCGGAAGATTTCTTGAGGAAGGCATTGAACCGAGTGGAGGCCAGTGGAAGAAGCTCGCACTCGCGCGGACCTTCTACCGCGACTCGAGCTTCGCGATTCTCGACGAGCCGACAAGTGGGCTTGATCCGGACTCCGAGGCCCGGCTCCTTGCTACGATTCGTCTCTGGGCCGAGCACCGCAGCGTCCTTCTGGTAACCCACCGGGCGGCAGCCGCGCGCATGGCCGACCGGATCTATGTCATGCGCGACGGCCGTATAACCGAAGAGGGAACCCACGAGGAGCTGTGCGCACGCGGAGGATTGTACGAAACCATGTACCGCATGCAGTTGAATCAGCTGCAGGGAGTGCCGGTATGAGACCGGAAGTAGCCGCCTGGCACCTGCCCGCACCAACGACCGGAGCGTCAGGGTCGGCCGGGAATCCGGATCAATGCCCGATCGCCGTCGGAGCGAACGGGCGTTTTCGGGCAATCCGGGCCTCGGTTCGCTCCCGGGCGGTGGCCGGAAACGGAACGTTCGAACGCCTGCTCTGTGAAAGCGCATCGGACCTGGGATTTCGCGGGAACGCGAAATCCGCGACTCACGCCGGCGACGAAGAGGAATACATCAACCTTAAAAATCTTCATGGAGTTGCCGGACTTCACGAAGATCCGCAGTCACCCGCCCGGGCCGACAGACGGTATGTGCTCGGAATGACGCTGGAGCTGCTGCGGATTCTCGCGCGTTTCGAGGCGTGCGGGATCCGGGCCGCGGTCATGAAGGGCCCGGCGCTCGCCGAGCGCGGCTACGGGAGTATACTGCGTCGGTCTTTCCGGGATCTCGATTTTCTGCTGCCTCCGGCGACCATTCGGGATGCCATAGAAATACTTCGAAACGACGGCTATATCGCCGAGGCTGCGTCGGCTGCACGCCCGCTCGGACGGCTTCTCGTCGATAACTGCGAGTACAATCTGGACCATCCGCGTACCGGAATTCACGTAGAGCTGCATTGGCGGTTTCTTCCCCCGGACGTGGCGTTCGGGCTTGACCCGGAAGCGGCGATCGCGCGCGCGACCACGGTCGAAATTATGGGCAGGGATGTTCGAGCGCTCGATCCGACCGACGAGATCGTATATCTCGCCGCGCATCACGGGGGCAAGCATGACTGGATGCGCCTGTATATGGTCTGTGATATTGCGGTTCTTACCGCGCGCCTGACGCCCGAGATGTGCCGCGAGCTCCACGCCCGCGCGAGGGCGACGGGCACGCTCCGTCTGCTTCACACTGGTATTCTACTCGCCTTTTCCCTGCTCGACGCGCCCATTGCCGACGAGCTGCTCGAACGGGCGGCGACCGACCCCCATGCACGCGCCTTGGCCCGGAAAGCGGCGGAACGAATTCGGGCATTCGACGGAACAAGCCGCGAAAATCCGATCGCCCGCACCGCCGCATACCTTCAAAGCCGCGAGCAGACCGCCGACCGGTTCGCGTACCTTCCCGCCGTCCTTGCCCACATAACACAACCTACCGACCGCGAACAGGACCTCTGGCCTCTTCCTCCCGCACTGCGCCCGCTTCACATTGTGCTTCGTCCGTTTCGCCTCGTTCACAAATATCTTAGTCTGATGGTTTCCCGTGTCGTCGGCAGAGCGAGCAGCCGTAGCCCCTCCGGCGTCCCGGGAAAGAAGCGAAAGTCTCGGTTGACCGACCGAAAACCGACGGCGTAGCATTTGAAGTATCGTGGGGTCTGATAAACGAACAGCACCAATCAGAGGTATCTCGCTCTCCCAGGGCAGTGCCGTCGGTCCGCTTCTGCAATTCGACCAGGATCCGCACCGCCATGAACCGGCCGCTGCGCCGGAAGACTCATCGAGTAATGCCGCCGTCGAGCGCCTGCAACGGGCGTTCACACGTACCCGTGAACAGCTTACCGAGCTCATAGAAGACGGCGGTAACCGGTTCAGCGACATTGTGGAACTGGTCTTTCGCGCCCATCTTCTCATGCTGGAGGATGAGAGTTTTTCGGGCGAAATCCAGAGACTTGTCAGCGAAGGCATGGCTCCCGAGCGAGCTGTGACGAACACGATCGAAACCTTCGTTCAGGCCTTTTGCAGTCGGGACAATGACCGCACCGCTGAGAAATCGGAAGACGTACGTGATCTCGGTTACCGGTTGCTGACCAACCTGTCGGCCGAACCGCCTGAGCGGGCATTTGTTTCAGGGCGCATCGTGGTACTCACCGATGTCTTTCCATCGGAGCTGCTGCGGCTCGCCGTAGACGGCGCTGCCGGTGTTGTGCTCGTGAACATTCCGCTCACCGCACATCTGTCTATTCTGGCGCGATCGCTGGGGATTCCTGTAATAACTACCTCAACGCGCGAGATTCTCAGTGTACCCAATGAGACGACTGTGACGCTCGACGGTGACCGTGGGCATATTCTTCCTATCGGGCACGAGAGCGAGCAAGATCGTGCATGCCGGGTAAACCGCTCACAGAGCATCCAGGACTCCGTCGACCGCCAGATCGAGTTCCATACACGCACCCGCGGGATGCGTCTGCTTGCAAGCGTAAACATTCTTGCCGACGCGTACGCAGCCCGAGACCTTGCCGAGGGCATTGGCCTGTACAGAAGCGAGTTTCCGTTCATTATTCGCCAGGGCCAGGTCGATGAGGAAACGCAGATGCGCATGTATCGTCATATCGTTGCGCTCTTTCCCGAACGCCAGGTCACGCTCCGTACCGCGGACATAGGCGGCGATAAACTCCTCGCCGGCGAAGTGCCCGAGGACAATCCGTTTCTTGGCGTTCGCGGTATACGGTTTTCGCTCGCAAACAGACCAATGTTCCGCACTCAGTTGCGGGCAATGCTCCGTGCAGCGCCGGATGCCGACCTTCATATCATGCTTCCCATGGTTTCCACCGTTGAGGAAGTACGCGAAGCCCGCGGGGAACTTAACCGGTGCATCGCCGAACTCGAAGACGAGGAGCTCTCCCACAACGCGGCTCCCAGACTCGGTGCCATGATCGAGATCCCCTCTGCGGCGGTCGTCGCTGAGGAACTCGCCGCCGAGACAGATTTCCTGTCCATCGGCATGAACGATCTGGTCATGTACATGCTGGCTGTCGACCGCACGAATGCCCGCCTTACGGATCTGTATCGCACACGTCATCCGGTGATCGCACGGACCGTGCGGCGCATCGTAGTGGGTGCGCGGAAGGCCACCGTCCCGGTTTCGGTATGCGGAGAGGCCGCCTCTGACCCGCTCCTGCTGCCATTCTACCGCGGGATCGGTGTGAATGCGGTGAGTGTGGCACCAGGACAGCTCACCGCGACCGCCGAGCACATCGACCGGCTCGATGAAGCGTGGTGCCGGGGTATCGCCGAAGATATGACGCGGATCAGTACTATGGAAGAAATGAACGCCCTGCTTGGTGATGTAGCAAGCACGCTTGGCGTGGCTGGTGTTTCAGAAACAAATCCACTACGCTCGCAGCTATGATCGAAAAGACCGTAGCCCTTCACCTCTTCGGAGGCTTTTCGGTAAAGCGATGGAATGACCTCGTGCGGCCCATGGAACTCAACGAAATGGACCGGCGGTCGTTCGCGATGATGCTTGCATGGTTTCTCGGCAAACTTGAGGAGCAGGACGGTCGCGAGGTCGACTGGGATACGATTATCTTCACCGGGGTATTCGATCTGCTTCGAAAGATTGCGCTTTCCGACATCAAGGAAACCGTTCACAGACGCATTCGAGTCGAGCATCCGGATGAATACCACAGGCTCAATCAGTGGGTCGCCGATTCGGTGGCCCCCATGCTCGCCCCCTATGGGCTCGAGTCCCGATTCCGCGAGTACTTCTCGCGTCCGGTGACCGCCCTGCAGCTCGGTCTCGACCCGGAACTTGGACTTGAGGGACATTCCGGTGGGCGAATTCCGATGGAACGCAATCGCACACCCGCCGAGCGCTCCCTGCAGATCCTTGAGGCGGCACGAAGCTACTCTACGTACCGTGAGTTTCAGATCATTAAGGGTGTGAACTCCCACGATCCGCGTATTCCCGCTATCGAGAACCACCTGCGAAAACGCATGGAACCCTTTCTCGATCTCGCCGGTATGCGGCAGCTTATTCTCGAACTTGACCTGTTCCGCGTAATCAGTGTCGCCGACCGGCTGCGCTACCAGACCCGCTGGAGCCGTACGCCCCGCATTCCCGAGACGGCCGTACTCGGACATTCCCTCATGGTGGCGACATTCGCGCTGCTCCTTACCGAGCAGCGTGACCCCTGTCACACACGGCGGTACAACAACTTCTTCGCAGGCCTCTTTCACGACCTTCCCGAGTCGGTTACCCGCGACATTGTGGCCCCCACCAAGACGGCGACCCCCGGTCTACCGGAAATCGTCCGCAAGATCGAAGATGAAACGGTAGCTGAAGAAATATACCCGCACATGACCAGGGAAATCGCAGCGGAAATGCGGTACTTCATCGACGATGAGTTCACCGGCAAGATAAGCAGTCCTAAGGGCGTCGAGCAGGTCGAAAGCGAAGAGATCGACAATCGCTACAACAGCGACGACTACCGGCCGCTCGACGGTGGGCTCGTGCGCATCTGCGACGAGTTCGCGGCATTTCTCGAAGCACAGCAGTCCATTCAACTCGGCGTCGCCTCGCAGATCCTGATCGAGGGCGCCACGCGTCTGCATACCAAATACACAAAGCAGGCGACGATCGCCGGCGTACAAACAAAGGAAATGTTCGAGCAGCTTCCGTTCAGACCCGGCAGGCAATAGCTCCCGGGGACGGTACTGCAGTGAGCGGCAGGCAGAGGCCGCCTGTGCTGTAGGACAGTTCAGATCTTCGCCGGATCGGCGGCCCGGGGCCGAGGCACCTGCGGCCTCGCCCGGCAGCTGCGTTAATCCAGCGTTTACCTGCAATCCGCAGTCATTTCTCCCCTGCTTTGCTATATTAACAACGATATGAACATCCGTTTTACTCTTCGAACAGTGCTGATTGCAGCAATCGTTCTGATTCTGCCACTTATGATGGTGACCGCAGAGGACCGGGAACCACTCGAACTCGACGCCGACCTTGCGGTAGAGCTTGCGCTGCAGCGAAACCTGAATATCCGCACGCAGGAAATAGAACTTATGATCGCCGAGCGCAACTATTCGGACCGCTGGAACGTCTTTCTTCCGCAGATCAGCGCCCGTTCTACCCTTGCGCGCCCGAATGTGGAGCCGGAGGCTACGCCGGATCTCCAGGGGACCCTTCAGGGACTCGAAGAATTTCTACTGACCGAGGACCCCACCGCACTGGATGTTGATGAACCAGACGATCCGCCCCGCTGGAACCTGAGCACGAATCTGGATATAAGTCTGACACTCACCCGCCAGATGCTCGTCGGGTTGGAACAGCGGACGCAGTCGCTCGATGACGCGGAGTTCGATCTCCGGCAGGCGCGAAGAGAAACTGAACGCGATGTACGGCTGTCATTCTACGAGCTGCTTCTCCAGCAGGAACAGATTGCGCTTTCCGAACGCCGACTCGAAGAAGCCGAACAGCGTTATGAAGAGGCACAGCAGGACTTTGAAGACGGAATTATCGACGAGTTCACCTTACTCTCAACGCAGGTCGCACTTGAAAATCAGCGTCCGGCTCTGCGCCGTCAGCGCCAGGCCTATGATGCTGCAATACGGCAGTTCGCCCTTACTCTCGGAGTACCACCCGAGGAAGAGCTTGAGCTTACCGGCGATATAGGAATCGAAACGGTTGAGCTTGAAAGCGAACGTGAGCTCCGTGCACGTATAGGGCGTAGCGCGGATATCAGGGAGGCACGTCGCTCGATCGATCAGATCGAGCTGGCGCGGGATGCGACGGTGTCACAGATGTTTCCCACGCTTACGTTCGGCTACAACATTGATCCGGCACTCGAAGGTGATCCGTTTTCAAGCGATGTGTTTGACCTGGACCAATGGGAGCAACGCAGCGGTGCGTTCAGCATTACGTTAAACGTACCGATCGACCCGTTGCTCCCGCGTTCCTCGACGAGAACTGAGCTGGCCGAGCAGGAGCGCCAGCGGGAACAGGCGGAAGTGGCGGTCGAACAGGCGATCGACGGGGTCGAGTCGAGACTTCTTACCCTGCTCGAGACAATTGAAATTACGCGTGAAGCAATGGAATCGGTCATGTTCAGTGTTGAAGTTGCCGAACGGGCGCTGGAGCTGGCAGAAGAAGGATACGATGCAGGATTGCGCGATATTTCAGATGTGCGTGACGCCGAGATTGACCTTCTCGACGCACAGCTTGATCTTCTACAGGAACAGTTTGATTACCGCGAGGCGCTGGTGAATCTTGAATTTCTGCTCGACACCCCGGTTTCGGAACTGACCGACACACAGTAGACGGAGATATATTGATGATGAACACCAAAAGGTATCTAACAGTACGATTTCTGCTTCTCGGCCTGACAGTGGCGGTATTCGCCGCCTGCTCGCCGGACGCTGAAGAGGAAGCAGATGAAGAAGAGGACCGCCTCGCCGTCGAAATGGAAGAGGCTGAACAGACCGGTATTACCGAAGTCATCAATCTGAGCGGAGAGATCGAGCCTTCGAGAACCGTTGGCGTTATTCCGGACCAGGCCGGCGAAGTGGTTGAGCTCTTCGTAGAAATCGGTGACCGGGTTGAAAAGGACGAAGTCATTGCGCGGGTTGATCCCTCACGTCCCGGCCAGCGCTTCGCGGTCGGACCAGTTCGCTCTCCGATCGCCGGGACGATTACGCAGCTTAATATGCGCGAGGGGTCGAACGTAAGCCAGCAATCGCCTGTAGCCCAGGTTGCATCGATCGATGATCTGGAGATCAGCACCTATGTTCCGGAGCGCTTTATTGGGGGGCTATCGCTCGGGCAGCAGGCGGCAGTTCGCCTCGATGCTCTACCGGGAGAAGAGTTTTCCGCTTCTGTGGTGCGATTAGCACCCCAACTGGACCGGACAAGCCGCTCGCTCGGCACCACGATGGTGTTCGATACACCTGACCCGCGCATTCGGCCGGGCATGTTCGCTCGAATTGACCTTATCGCCGAGGAAAGACCGGATGCCGTTACAGTCCCTCAGCGAGCTGTAGTACGTCGCGCGGATGAACGTCACGTCTTCATAGTTGATGAGGATGATCGTGCCGAGCGCCGACCGGTCGAACTCGGTATTGAGGCCGACGGCAGGGTCGAAATCGTTGAAGGGCTCGAACCCGGCGATCGCGTCGTGACACGAGGCCAGAATCTTGCCTCGCAGGGGGCATTACTGCAGGTTACGGACTTTGACATACAGGAGTCTGAATAATGCTAACCCGAACGATCGTACATCGACCCACTACGTTTTTCATTATTTTTGCGCTGATTACCGGGTTCGGGATTTATACGGCAATGAATCTTCCGCTCGACCTGTTTCCCGAAATCGAGCCCTCGGTTCTCATAGTTCAGACGGGATATGAAGGCTCAAGTCCGGAAGAGGTTGAGGAATCGGTGAGCCGCCCACTGGAAGGGGCGCTGAGTAACGTCAGCAACCTTAACCAGATAAGCTCTACTTCCTCACGTGGCAGCAGTCAGATTACCCTTGAGTTTACCTGGGGAACAAACATGGATGCCGCCGCGAATGATGTACGTGACCGACTCGAGCAGATTCGGGGCGCACTGCCGGATGATGCTGATCAGCCGAGCATTTTCCGGTTTGATCCGTCGCTGATTCCGATCATGACCTTGCGAATGGCGGGAGACCGCACGCCCGAGGATCTCCGCGAACTCGCGGAAGATATCGTTCAACCGGAAATCGAACAGCTTGACGGTATCGCTGCTACGAACATTGACGGTGGGCGTGACAGCGTCGTACGTGTGGATATCCAGCGCGATCGGCTTGACGCCTACGGACTGACGCTTTCGGGGGTTCAGCAGGCGATCCGCAGTCAGAATGTAAGGCTGTCCGGCGGAACACTTGAAGAAGGTGAAACCGAATATATAGTAGAGACCGCGGGAAGGTTCGATACGGTCGAGGAACTTCGCAGTGCTGTGGTGTCTCTGGTGAGCGTTGAACGCCCCGACGGCCCGCCGATCCAGGTTCCAGTCCGTCTCGGTGACCTCGGTACAGTGGAAGAAGGATTCCGCCCGGAAAGCAGTGCCGTTTACATAAACGGCGAGGAAGGGGTGTCTGTATCTGTTCAGCAGCAGAGTGACGCCAATGCTGTGAACGCAGCGGATGCCGTTCTGGCACAGCTGGACTCAATAAACGAGAACCTTCCCGGCGATACGCGACTCGAAGTCGTCGTCGACACCACCGACATTATAAGGAATTCGCTGCGCACGGTTTCCAACCAGGCGATCAGCGGCGGTGTGCTCGCGGTAATTGTGCTGTTCTTTTTCCTTCGAAGCGTCAAGGCCACCGCGGTTGTCGCCGTCAGCATACCGACGTCGATTATTTTTGCGCTGACGCTGATGTACTTCTTCGGTCTGACCTTGAATCTCATGACCCTGGCCGGCCTGGCGCTGGGGGTCGGTCTCCTGGTCGACAACTCCATCGTAATCCTCGAGAACATTTACCGGTATCGCGAAAAAGGGGCAAAACTCCGTCCGGCCGCTATCCTCGGTACGCAGGAGATGATCAATGCTATTGTTGCGGCAACGCTGACAACGATTACGGTATTCCTGCCGGTTGCGCTTTTCAGGGATCAACTTGAGTTTGTCGGGGAACTGTTCAGCGGGCTTTCGTTTACAGTCGTCATATCTCTTTCGGCTTCCCTTATGGTAGCCATCTTTCTTGTTCCGGTGCTTGCAAGTCACTACTTCCCGCTGGTTTCGCGAACGCAGCGCCCACCCCGTGGGCCACTTGGCCGGCTCGACGAGCGCATGGACCGCATGTTTGTTGCGCTTGACACCCGGTACAAGTACGCCCTCGCGGCTGTGCTCAGGCATAAGGCCATCACAATTCTTGTCGTCCTTGCGCTGTTCGGAGGAAGCCTTGCTCTGCTTCCCCGAGTCGGCTTCGAGTTACTACCCGACCAGGAAGAAGACTTCGTAGTAATTGATTTCGAACTGGCCGAGGGTACACGGCTTGATGTTACCCGTGAGACGCTGCAGAACTTCGAGTCGATTATCCAGGATGAGATCGAAGGCTATGACGATATTATTCTCGAAGTTGGAGGCGGAGGTTTCTTCGGCGGAGGCGCCGCCAACGAAGGTTCCATAACCATTACGCTTCCCGATTTCGAAGACCGCATTGAACAGGAAAGCGATATCCGCCGAATCCTGCGCCCCCACTTCGACCGCTTCCCGGGGGCGGAAATCACCTTCGGCGAGGGATTCGGAGGTCCCGGGGGCGGCCCACCGATCGACATCCGTGTGCGATCGAATAACCTTGACCGGGCACGCCAGATCTCCGAGCAGATTCGTTCGCTCATTGCTTCCGAAGTCCCCGACGCAGTTGAACCGGAGCTTGGAATATCCGAGGGCCTTCCACAGGTCGATATTAATGTTGACCGTGAACGGGTATATGCGCTCGGACTGGATATGGGAACAATCGGACAGGAGGTGCGCGCGAACATTGACGGCGTTACCGCATCGCAAATGGAAATTGACGGGACCGAGACCGACATATTCGTAATCCTCGATCAACAGGACAGGCTGTCGATTCCCGACCTGAACCGCATTTACGTGGAGAGTCGCGCCGGTACCCGCATACCGCTTTCGAATATCGCAACGCTGGAGCGCACTACTGGCCCTGTGGATATCCGCAGAGTTAACCAGAGGCGCGAGTTGCGTATTACCGCCGACGTCGCCGAAGGAACGACTGCGGCCGATGTAGAACCCCAGATCCGCAGGCTCGTGGAGGCACAGATTCCGGCCGAAGACGATGTAACAATCGCCTTTGAGGGCGAGTTACAGGACATAATAGATTACGGGACGACATTCATTGGCATTATAATTGTGGCAATCCTGCTTGTGTACGGAGTCATGGCTGCACAATTCGAGTCTTTCCGCGATCCGTTCATCATTTTCTTCTCGATTCCCCTTACCCTGATTGGAATCCTTGGTATCCATGACTGGGCGGGGGTGAATCTCAGCATATTCACCGCAGTCGGGCTGGTTATGCTTATCGGTATTGTTGTGAACAACGGAATAGTGCTTGTCGACTATACCAATCTCCTGAGAGCCCGTGGGTTGCCCCTTGTCCAGGCGTGCGTTGATGCAGGAGGCAACAGGCTGCGCCCCATTCTCATGACCACCCTGACAACAGTGCTCGGACTCATGCCGATAGCGTTCCTCGGCGGCGAAGGCTCGGAACTCATCCAGCCCATCGCGCTGACCGTTATCGGAGGCTTGAGCGTGAGCACCCTGCTGACCCTGTTCTTCGTACCCACGCTCTATGCACTGTTCAACGCAAACGACGAACAGAGGCGAAGAAAGCGGGAAGCCCGCCTTGAGCGTCGCTTCGAGGCACATGAAGAAGTAGTGCAGCCGGGAGCCGAGCTTACAGATGATCAGGGACTGACTGAGGGCCCGGATGATCAGGGACTGAGTGAAGGCGACCAGGATCAGGGACTGAGTGAAGGCTCCGATGCCCCACCCGAGAAGCCGGAGGATCAATCATGACCCGCACTGAAGTCATTGCGAATCGGGCCATCGAGGAGGATCTTCTCGATGAGTTCACTCGAGAAAACGTTGCCGGGTATCACACACGGATACCCGGTGTTCACGGCGTGGGTAACAGCGGCGAACGACGCGGTGACCATATCTGGCCTGAGGAGAATATTCTCTTTCTTTTCTATACAGATGCCGAAAGTGGGACACGGATTGTTTCGGCTGTCAGGCGGGTGAAGGGACGATTCCCCAACGAAGGAATCCGCCTCTTTCAATTTGAGGCGGAAATAACCGAAGTCTGAAGGCTTACGGCGGCTTAATTGCCGCCGCCGGCTTCCTCCTCCGACTCTTCATCGTTATCGTCGCCGTTTTCATCCTCATCGACAAACCGTTGGTCGACGGGACCGCCCGGATTCAGATACTCCAAATATGAGGTGTCCTCGGTGTTTTCGCCCCCCTCTTCTGAGGATTTATTCTGGCGGCGCGCCATTTTATCTTCTCGCTTTCGCTTCTTCTGGAGCTCGCGACGTCGTTTATCACCCTTGAATGAGCGTTTAGGCACGATGCACCTCCTTTATGGCTTCGGATTCATAGATTCGGAATCATCCCACATCTGGCGAGCACGATTCCGATGTTACAGTAATGAAAAATTCAGTAAGTCCGCTGCCGCACGGACGTATTTCCTGGACCGGAAATTGTTGCGGCAGCTTCCGAAAAGGAATGACGATTTCAGCACGCAGCCGGCCAAGACGCCGATACCGGGCAATGTCCCGGACCCTGGTCGTTCAGCCGGCTGACTACCGTTCGATGTTTGCTGTCCGCGAGTATCCAGTTATGGGATACGGACAAACCGATTTTTAGAAGCGGTCGCGGCGGAATCCGCCGTCACGGCCACCGCCACCACGGCGGTTGTCTTCCCGCGGACGAGCTTCATTTACTTTCAGCGCACGGCCTTCGAAATCCGCACCGTTGAGAGCCTCCTCGGCTGAACGGGCACCACCCTCATCGCTCATTTCGACGAAGCCGAAACCACGCGATCGACCGGTATCACGGTCACTGATTATCGAAACCGACGAAACATCGCCGTACTGGGCAAAGAGGGACCTGAGATCCTCTTCCTGGGTGCGGTAATTGAGATTACCTACATAAAGCTTGGTTGCCATAATAGCATCCTTTCTCGCGACTGTTTTCGCACCTGTCTTTCTAACGTACTAACTGCTGAAGTGTGGTCCTTTTGATATTTGGCAATTGCTGAATACACGAACAGGATGGGACACTCACGGCAGGTTCTACACCGGGATTCTCCAATGAAAACAGTCAAGGGGCAACCGGGAAAGGCAGAACACGAACAATCAACTAATCTAAGCGAAGCCCTACGGCTTCATACTGGCCGTATTATGTCACCATTAGGGCTACATGACAAGCAGGATTCCACATCTTTCGCAACAACCACATACATTATTGCTTTAAGGCTGCGGTGTTCGGATTCCTCACGTGACATGCATATGCTGTTTGTCCTATGCTGTTTCCGGATGTCCGCCGACGTAGTTACCAAAGACCGCCTGACCGCTTCGGCGCCGTCAGCGCCGCCAATCCTGAAATCGCACACCATTTCACCCCGGGTTTGGATACGCCAGGTTCCAATCATGATCCTGATCCTGCCGGCAATTCTTACCCTTGCCTCCTGCGAGGACAGGCCCGAACTCCAGGACGGCAGCTACCTTGCGATCTCCGACATTGATCGCGGGGATGGGTGGGTCGCATGGTTCCAAGTGGAAGTTCAGGGCGGATCGGTCAGTTCGGCACGATTTGATTATGTACATCGTGAAGACGGGCGGATTTTCTCGGAAACAGAGAACACAATAAACGGTGAAGACGCACAGGAGCTGTTCAGCGATTACGCCGACGCATTTGCCGCAGAGCCGGGGCCGGATTTCGATATTGACCGGGGTCCGTCTTCCGTTTCACGCCACATTTCGGCGCTATCGATAGGCATTGTCGAAACATCTACAAGAGGGCAAACCGAGCCTGTACTTGTGAGCGCACCCGGTGACGGACAGGCCATCGACGCCGAGGAGATCCTGTCATTCCTTCCGGTAACACCGTCACAATAGAATAAGCAGGCCTACCCTTCAGAGCGCTGCGTCCGCATACGCAGGAATTGTGCAGTAGGCTCCCAGGCACGCCGCCCGTAGCCACCCGAATGCAGATATGCAACAGGGACGTCCTGGTCACGCAGAAATTCCCACACCAGCTCATCGCGCTCCCCCATCTGTTCCAGGGAAAGCCGCAATGTGGCGGTTGACGGCAGTTCGTCGTGCTCATACGGATCAGCTCCATACACCACCACGACAAGATCCGGGCGCGGATAGCGCTCAAGCCGGGACAATCCGTCTTTGAGCTTGTGGATGTACTGAGCCTCTTCCCCGTCGAAAACGGGGATCTCTACGTTGCTGTCGATAAAGGAAGGATTCGGTCTGCCGTCCGAAAGCGTCCGCGGCTCAGTCATGGGCCAACTGTCGCCCATGTGAATGCTCAGGGTAACAACCGACTCGTCATCGGCAGTAAGCGCGGCGGTGCCGTCCCCCTTGTGTGCATCCGTATCGATAATCCATGCGGTGCGAATGGTTCCGGTCGCCTGAAGTGCTCTGACCCCGATCACGATATCGTTTATGAAACAGAAACCGCTGCCGTAGTCATACATGGCATGGTGCATCCCGCCACCGAGAAAGAAGCAGAATCCCTGCAGCATCGCACGACGCATACATTGGATCGTGCCACCGGCGACATCGAATAGACGATCGGCAAGCCTTCCGAGGGGAACCTCCGCCTGCGAGGGATCGTAACGATGATAGCTCCCGTCTTCGGCAATAAGCTCGAACGCCCGCTTGAGCTCATCCTCCCGACGGTACGGATCGATGATGCGCCCGACGTAGTCCGGATCATGCGCACGCACCAGGTCTTCACGTCCAGGGATCGTCTGATCTCGACCTATCATCCAGTCGGGTCGTTCATCTGCACCAATGCCATCGGCAAGGTGTTCAAGCACCAGGTCGGCGGTTTTCGGCATAACCGGCACAAGAATTCCATATTTTGAAAGTTCGCCCTCGTCGCGGGTATTCACCAGAATCATACGCCCGCCATAGTGCACAGGCTGCAGGGTGCAAAGCAAGGGATCACGTCATCAGCCGGTGGAAATACCATAAACTCTATTCTGCTCCTGGCTTTTGCCCCCAAGACCTGGCACCTGTTCCAAGTTGCTCAGTTGAATTGTCGCCCGTCTGCTTTTACCTGTCCTGAATGCGGCTACTGTCGAGCTTCCTGAGATATGCCACGGTAAGCCCGGAACGATCGACCCAGGGTTCAATATCCGGACCGTCCTTTTCAGTTGTCAGCCATAGTCGCTCCGCATCAGTGGGGTCGAAAAGAATATAGAAGGGCTCAAAAACGCCGAACGTCTGTGCCTGTATAACGCCGTCGGCAACACGCTCGACGATATACGCCCCCCTTGGAATGTCCACAACAGGAACGTCTTCATACAGAACGAATACCTCAATCGTTGAGGCGTAAGGAACCTCGACAATGGTAAGCGGACGGCCCCGAAAATCCCATCCGCCCGCTATGCTCTCGGGTCGGTCAGTTGGCTGGATCCTCTGGTAGGTTGCGATGGGGAACCCGTTCTCTTCCTCAACGGCGCGAACAAAAAGTCGTGTACCATCGGAAATAAGTTCGAGGATTTCTTCATCACCCCGCCGAATATTCTGTGATCGTCCATCCGATCGCCGTCGAAGTTGGATCTCAGACCAGACAATGTTGCCCTCGCTATACTCCCAATAGATACTTCGGTCCTGAGGAACGGATACCTGTCGGAAGGCTGCCCCTCGCGGTTCATGCAGCTGTTGAGTCCAGTCGTGCACCAGCGGCAGCCAGTGCGAATCAAAGAGATCCTCATACTCGTCGCCCAGCACAATACCGGCGCTCGCCAGCAGAAACCACATGCTGAGTACTACCAAAAACACCTTTTCGCTCATCCCTCTCCTCCTTACCACCAGCTGTCGAGCCCGAGTTGCGACCAGTACGGTTCCTCCGGCTCGTGGCGATGCACCCGTATCAGATCCATGCGTTGAATTTCGTCGAATTCGCGCCTGCTGCGACCGATATATTCGCTGTAACTGCCGGGAGCAGCTCGTCCGGCATCCCACGGATTGGCCGTAGAGATGGAGCCCGAAAGTACATCCTGATCCATTCGCGGCCCGACAACCGTTTCCATTTCGTGTATTACTTCCGAGTGAATGCCATTCGGGAATTTATCGCGCAGTTCCGGCTCAGGGTGTGCAACCCGCAGGTACCCGAAATATTCATCCTCACTGTTGTGCGCCTGAGAGAAGTCTGTGTATTCAGGGTTATACGCACTGCGCTCATGTTCGAAACTCACAGAGCTGTCGGTGAAGCTGTTGAGCGCAGCAACGATGTTCGCGGTGGAAAGCAGGGTCCCCTGCCCTCGACTGTTGAAACTGTAGTACCCGTTTTCACGCATTGCTTCATTCAACTCGACAGGGTTTCGAATCTGTCCGGTGGCCTTATTGACCATGTACCCGAGGGAGTAGAGCGCGCAGCCGTATGTCCACACATCAATCTTCTGCTGAGGTTGATAGTCATAGCGCTCGACAAGTCGTTCATCGCTGTCCTTCAACCGTCGAGCAAATTCATCATAATCCAACTCTTCTTCAAAATCCGAATAGTCCAGCGCGCCTTCGCCGTAATCTGTCAGATACTGCTCGTACAGTTCTCTTCGATGCGCCTCGTTGTATTGATCGATTTCCGGCTGCTGCGGCCCGTCGAGCAGCGCAACAGTAAGCAGCTCCCGCATACTCCAGTCGTTCTGATACATTCCATCCGAACTTACGCGGGCGAAAAAATCATCTTCCTCCGAACCATACCCTACTGCCGCGTAACGGCCGAATACATCGAGCTGATCGGTCTGCCTGGCAGCCTCATACAGGGCATGCTCACTTCGCAGAAAATCATTCGATAGGAGCTGGCGCTCATACCGGTCGTCCATCATCCGGGCTGCCATACCCATGCGTGCGAATACAGCAGATTCGGTCTCCGCAGTATTCTCTTCGCCGGTGACAACTGTCCCGTCACTACGTGTATCCCCGGCACCATACCCGTCGCGTCGCGCCTCATGCTGCATGGTTAACCCAGCAATAAGTCTTCCCGAAAGCCCGTCGCGGCCACGGTCTCCGAGCGTACGCATGGATACAATGGTTTCCCCGTCACTGCCGACCGAAGTGAACGCTTTGTGCAGGTCGTTTTCCTCGAAATCCTGTTCATAGCCTGCACGAAGCACGGTATCCCCACGAAGTATGGCGTCGCGAAGCTTCAGACCTTCGGAGTCTCCGTAGCTGTACAGCGCGCGAAGCGAAGTACCTGCCAGTCGTGTTCCGTCGTAATCGGCGGCCGCATCCACTCCACCCAGCATGTCGTATACACGCATGCGCTGCTGTTCGACAAATGTGCCCACGCCCGTTGAAACATCCCGAAGACGGCTTGCACTGAGATCAACACCCCCGCGTCCGGCCATAACTCCCATGCCGTCGTCACCGAGATGTAGCTCGGCGAGCCCGGCGGAGTTCCATTCCTGCCCCGCGAGAAAACCCACATCTCTCAGGTTGGCAATGTTTACAACCGTGTTTCCCGTCATTCCATACTCCAGGCCGGCCTGCACACCGCTACCGAAAGCTGCACCAACGGTTTCAACATCGGTCTTATGAGTGCCGGAGAATCCTTCCAGCCTCCCCACAGCCAGATCGCCTGCGAGAGTACCCCCATAGCCGGCAAGAGCCCGGTCGCAAAGACTGGCTTGGAGAAACGAATCAGTCGAGAAGCCGAGCCCTCTCACGTCGTCGATTCGAACCGAGTGAACTGCACCGCTACCAATATTCGCCACTGCGGCACGCGTCAGGTTTCCGCCCATGCCGCCAAGCATTGTATCGGCACCGACTATGTCTCCCACTGCTCCTCCGGCGAGCCCGGACATATGATTAACACCAGTTATGGCGCCGGCCTGCATGACGCCGAGCATAGCCTGCCCGAGCGTTCCGTCTCCGCTTGCCGCATCGACAGCACCCCAGGCGGCAGCGCTACCCATTGTGAGCGCGAGACTTGAACCGCCGGACATGAAAGCTCCCGCAACGCCCACACCCACGTCGGCGACCTGACGGATGGTAGGAGCGTAGCTGCCGTGCCACAGCGGCGTATTGTGAAGTCCTGCATTCAACTCACCGTAGCCGGCCGCCTGCATTGCCTCGTAATAACTGAACTCCCCCATGAGCCGGTGCATCTGTCCGGTTCCAGGGAACACCACGCTGCGCCGCCAGCTGCGGTCAAAGTCAATATCCGGGCGAAGCTGCGGGGCATACCCCACATGCTCGCCGAACAGTCCAGGCTGCAATACCGCGTCGACCTGCCTGGTAATAGTGCTGCTGCCGTCACCAATATCGAAGGTCCCCGCAAACCAACCGCGGTCGAGCTCCATCCTGGCTTCCTGTCCTGCCTCAGCGACTGTTTGCGCGTCGGCATCGGGATCGCCGAAGATCCTGTCCCGCTCAGCCTCAAGTTCCCTCACCGCTGCGTCGAGTTGTGCCTCGATCCCCCGAGCGCTCATTCGACTCAGGGTATCCGGGCTCAGATCGGTTTCGATATCGAAGTCATAGTCGCTAAAATGTCGATATCGACGGACGCTGTGATTTTCCCGTATCGCTCCACTGAATACCGTGTCACCGATAAGTGTATTACGACGGAAACGGGGGCCTGCGAGGCTCCAGCCGGCGCCGGTATATATCCGGTCGACATTTGTTTCCACCAGTTCGTTAGCATGTTCGACCTGTTGCTTCATGTCCCCGGCAATCTGTACAAACCGCCTGCGAGCCTGCTCAGCGCTGACAAGGCTTACCGCTTTTTCGATCTCTCCACTGTCCGCCCTGCGTGCCTGGCGAATACGATGGAGCACTGCTCCATCAGCAAATCGATCAGCCCCGGGTCCGGCAAATATGTTCGCCCGCCCCCGAGGTATCGAGGCATTCATTACCCGTCCGCGTGCAAGAATCCCGGCGAAGTTATAGCCACCAAGTGCCTCAGCCACCAGTGAGTCGGCGTCGACGCCGCCGGTATCCACAGCACCGATGTGTGCACTCTCCAGCTCTGCAATAGCCTCTTCAGCGCTCGCTCCGATTGACTCGAGCACCGTCGCACTTCCGACCTTGGCGGCAGCCCGGGCCGCACGCTCGATCCAGTCCGCACGCCGTTCATGGAGAGAGAGATACCGTCCGTCCCACCGATCCACACTCGCCTCGTAGGCTGATTCTGTGCGCTCGAGCCATCGCTCACGGGAACGGTTCATTCGCCGCTCACTCTCACGCCATTGCATCCTGCCGCGTTCACTGATCGCTGTCATGGTCGACACCCATTCCGCTTGCCGGGTAGCAAGATCATCTCTGAGTGATTCAAACTCGTTCTCCCGCGCTGCCAGATAGGCCTTGTAGCGACCGTCCACAAGGCGCAGAAGATCGGATGACAGCGCTTTCATGTGCCGTCGGTCGAACTCGGCAAGTCGTCTGTAGTTGAGTGGATCAAACCGGCCGTACAGTTCATGGTGAACGTTCAGGAGTGCCCGTTCATGTTCGCGCTTCGAAAACAGACCACCTTCTAAAACGTCCTCTACAAGCTCCGCCGGTTCGAAGTGTTCGTCGGGGTTGTGCCCTCTCACAGATAACTCTCTGAACCGCTGTCGATATGTGTTCATGGCTTCAAGATTACTGTTCCGCACCGAACGCGCCTCCGCTTCAAGGGCTGTGCGCGTGTGCGAAAGCACCCGCTGAAGCTCACTGCGTGTAGCGGCGATGAACGACGCGGTTGAACCGCGCTCGGCGTCGCTGAGAGTTTCGCTGTATGATCCGAACAACGCGGTTACAGCGTCACCCACCTCGGCAAACCGCGCATCGCCGAGGTAGTCGGCGAGTTTCTCTCCCATAACCTCGGCCGCAAGTTCAATACTTGCCGAAATATCCGAAGGCTCCATGCGCTCCACTCGCTCTTTGTCATTGCCACGGAGCACCGCAAGGCGTTCACGCTCATACACGAGCTCTGCGTATGCCCTCTCATATTCCCCTGCAGCCTGCTGCAAACGTCTTCGAGCATCACGCGCCCGGTTTCGCGCTGCACTGCTGTTGCGGCGCATGTCGGAGCGTATTTCACCGACACGCCTGGCATTGTCTGCATGTCCCGCCGACGTCGCGTACAGGGCCGTTGCGGCAGCGAAGAACCGGGCGGCGGGTGGCCACGGCAACGTCGCAATCCCGGCCGCCGTCGCCCGGTTTGCCCGACGCCGGTCCCGGTCTGCTGCGTTACGATGTCTGCGTCTCTCGGAAGAAAGCGTGCGGATGATGTATTGGGACATCTGGGCTTCGGCAGTGTCGCGGAGAATACCGTCGGCGGAATTGCCCCCTACGGTACCCAACCGATGCAAGCCGGCATAGTATTCGAACAGTCTTCGTGACTGCGGATCGGCCATCACACGATCATATGCGTCCTTACTCTCCCGATGAATGAATCTCTCGTATTTGATTTCGTTGCGAAGGAGCCCACTGCCTTCGAGAAAGTCTGCAATTCCCCCACTGAGCATATCCCGAGGAGGTGTGACCGCTGTACCGAGAAGCTCGTGCAAGGCTTCAAGTTCGTCCCATCGACCTGCAATATCCGAAGGACCGGTAATTCCAAGGGAGTCGTTCAGGCTGGTGCCATACTCGGACCACAGATAATGCTCGAGAGCATACTCCTGGTCGCCATAGATCGACTGAGTCGACTCCCTGCTATGGATAGATCTGTGTCGCAGAGCTTCAGAAACGAGGTTATAGAGCTGCAGATCCCGATGGTACATTGCCAGTCCCCAATCGGTAAGCACCGAGCTGCCTCTGCGTGCGAGAAGGTCTCCTACACCGAGCAGCCATTCGTGACGGTGCCGCTCAATATCGCGTTTATCCGGATCATCGCTTGCACGCGGTTGTTCGTGTTCCGCTTCGACATAGGCGTGCAGCCCGGAGGTGGCGCCGGCCTCAAGACCAAAGGCAAAACCCGGGAATCCACTGTTTTGATCATGCTCGAAGGCGATGAAAGGCAGCCACTCTTCGGCCACTCCTCCCGGTTGGATCGGTGCCATTTTCGAAAACAGAATTTCGTTCGCCTCCTCGAATCTCTCGGTAACAATGCTCTCCTGTTTCGACAGGGCATCGTTAAAGAGTGCTTCAAGGGCCTCGACAGACAGAAGGTCCCGGTAGACCTCCTCGTACGACTTGAAGGTCAGCTGATACGCGGCGTATTGCGGATGTGCTTCAATATCGATGTTCCGGGGATCGGCCACACCTTCCTCGTGCAGACGTTCGAGAGCGGCAGTCACCGCGGCTGCATTGACGTATCGCCGGTGCGCCGTTTCCAGCCGGTCGGCAGGATCGACCGCCTGACTCAATTCCCCGTTGTCATCTTCGAGCTGCCCTTGCGACTCCGGGTTAAGGTATCCGCTGGAGGCGAACTCCATAATCGCCTCAGCACGACGCATTTCGACTCGTGCAAGATCTACTTCGTCGCTGCGTTCGTCCACATTATCACGCAGAAGCAGATACGCCTCATTGGAGTGCTCGAATGCATCAATTGCTTCGATAAGAGCCTGGTCCACTGAAGCGATTTCCTTTTGCAGCGAAGTAATTTCTGACTCGACCGGTCCAAGCAGGGACGTGAGGTCGCGACTCAGGTTTTCCCTTGCTGTACGGATACCACCCCCCGTGACAGCTATCTCGCGTTTCAACTGATCGGCATGGGAGCGCACCGATTCCAGCCGTTCAAGGGCGGTTTCCCAATGCAGCGACGTCGAGCGCCCTACCGACCCCGGGCGGTCGGTGCCGGCAAGCCACCCGGCTGCGCGGTCAATAAGAGATTCTTCGCTTTGCCCGGTAAACGCATTGTGAAACGCTGTCGCCGGCGTCTCGCCAGAGCGCACGTCTGCGAGGCTCCCGGCGAGCGAGGCTTCGCTTGTTGCGTACAAATCAGCAATGCGGGCGGAACTCCGCGTGAAGGCATTCGAACGTGACACATATTCCTGGCCTGCCCAGTCGCCAGGCACCTCGAAAGTAGCAAGCACATACGTATCTTCGCCGGCGGTAGCGTCGAGCCCGGCATCGGTAATATCCCACGTCTCCCAGTTATCCGGCAGGTAGGCAGCATTATTAAAAGACCGTGCCGCGAACTCGCCGGATTCGTAGCGACGCGCAGCAGCTTGCAGTTGCGCAAGAATTTCACGCTCGGCCTCGGCTGCGTCCAATGCAACGGAGATAGCCTGCGTCTGGAGTGTGAGACTCTGCTCGATTACCGGTATTGCCGCACTCAGTCTCCGCTGCGCCGACGCCCGTTCAGCACTGAGCAGACGGGCGGGATCGCCAAAAGTGCCCTTTCCGGGAGTGTATCCGTCTATAGCCACCGCTTCATTCGTTTCTATCGCAGCAGCAATTCGCATTGCGTCGAACAAGTCTTCGCCCGCATTCGCGGCGAACCGTGCTACTCCCCCGTCCAGCCGGCCGGTGTAGCCAAAGGCGGTTTCCTGAATCGCTCTTGCCCCAGCGCCTGCTGGATGCAGTAGTTCACCGGAGCGTTTCCCGCTGCGACCTGAACGAATCGCCTCAAAGGCGATACCAAGCTCACTCCCCGAGTAAAGATCTTTCGCCCTATCTTCAAAAGATACGCTGTCCGTCTCGATACCAAGCATTCCAGCGGTTCGAAACGCAACATCCTCTTCGAGCACCTCTGAAAACCCGCTGTGCACCGCCCTTCGGTAAGGATCCGCAAGATCTCCGTCGAGTGTCGCGAGCTTCGTAAGATGTGACACCTCCCCTGCCAATCCAAGAGTGTCTGCGATTCGCTCGCCAAGCGTTATATCCCCTATCACGGGCTCGGCGGTAAGTCTCAAGACATGCGTTAGCGCGGTGTCTAGCGATACGAGATTGTCGTGGCTCACGCCGTAGACTTCCAGAAGAAACGTTTTCCGCACCTCTTCAAGCGTACCGGGAAACTCAGCCTCAAATTCCAGCGTCCCGTCGAGTTCTTCAGCAGCGGCATAAATCCGTTCGACATATTCTGCGATAAGTCCCAGTCGGCGCGACTCGTATCCCGCATCCGGCCCGTTGATGAGCTGCGCGCGAACAGCTGCGTCTGTAAGCAGGTCCGCAGTGACAGAGAGAAGTTCTCCGGCGCTCTCGAGCTCGTCTTCGAGAAAGCTGAATACCCCGGAAGACTCGGCTTCGGACTCGGCCTCGGCCTCGACATCGGCTTCGGCCTTGGACTCAAGACCGGGTTCGGCAAGCTCACCTGCGCGATACACTTCGGTCAGCGCGAGGTCATTGATGGTATCAAGAAGCAGTAACACTTCCGCATGTGCCTTTGACCCGTCGAAGTACCGGTCAGCCATCCAATACTCGATAATATCAATGTCCGGAAGCGGATCGCTCTTTGAAAGTGACGCCGAGGTGACAAAGTCATCTATAAGAGCGACTGCCGTACTGTTCACTGCCGCGACGGCCGCTTCGACCTCCTCGGGAGGAATGTGCTCCCAGTTCGAAAGCGTAATGAAAAGCTGTTGCCGGGAATCGAGGGCGGCCCACTCGATCGTCTGCAGATCGGAAAACCGCAATCGGGCAAGCTCCAGCCGCGATACCGCCTTCTCCGTGAAACGCTCCCCATACGCTGAGATAAGCGATTGCGCCCCGATTCGCTCCAGCACCGCCTCTACTTCTTCAGCTGCTGCATTCGTGAGGAGCTCACGATCAGAGAAGCCCCCGTCGTAGCGCAGCGCAAGCTCCCCGGCAACCGAGACGGCAATGCTTTCACCAAGTACCGACACAGTTGCCTCGAGTTCTTCCTGCATGGCCGGATTTCCATACCACCATTCAATCACGCCGGCCAGACGGGAACGGGCAGAGCGCTGCGGATCCCGCAGCGCCGAAACCACGGTATGTACGTCCTGCAGTTCCCGTCGCCTCGCCTCTATTTTCGACTCGGCCGCCTCCCGCTCCACAGCATACGCTTGCGGGGAGCCGGATGTAGCCCGTTCGGCGAGCGTCATCGCGACAGCGTCATCGAGCAGCATAAGCAGTTCCCGCTGCAGAGGCTGTCCAAGTCCGGCAGCCGCAGAGCGCAAAGAGCGAGCAGTTTCGCTCCTCCAGCGACTTAACTCCGATGTAGAAAGGGAGGCGAGCATAGCGGAAACGTTTCCGGGGGCACGTGGCTCAACGGTGCCTTCGCTGTCGATATGTGAGAGCAGCCCGGCAGCATCGAAGGCGGAGGCAAGCGAACTGCGCGAGCTGTTCGCCTGGAGTTCGATAAATGCAGGAGCAGTATCTCCATGGCGCTCGACTGCCCGGCGAAGTGCTGTCAGACCGGCGAGCGCACCACGATCACTCTCTGCAATAGACCGGGAGATATCATCGTAGTGGCCGGTAAAAACGCTCTGTCCGGTGAGAAAGCGGGATGCATAGTGCTCGCGTTCAACGAGCGGACGAACTGCTGCGGTAATCGCATCGCGGTCAACACTCTCCAGGGCTTCAAGCGAATTCAGAACGTGTACAAGTTCCCGAAGCACGCTTTCAAACGATTTCAGTTGTTCCCTCCAGTCAGGCTCCGGTGCATTAGCCTGTCCCTCATCGACAAACGACGCCCAGAGCGTTGCCGCCAGAGCCCCTGTTGCATAGTCACTCCCCGGCGAGCTGTCGAGCGGGCCTGCAAGGGAACTCTCGAGGTGTAACTCGACCTGCGAGAGCAACTGAGAACCATCCGGCATTCGGTCGAACTCGCTCAATACCACAAGCAGAAGCTCAACAGCCTCGGCCTCCCGCTCGGCACGCCGAGCCAGCCAGGCAGCTTCTTCCCGGGCTTCGGCCTCAGCGATCGCATTGAGAAGTTCGTCGATATCCGAAAACCGCATCGAATGAATCCCGTACGCATCCAGCACGTCAGCCGGAACAGCACTCCGCTGAAGCCACTGCTCCACGTCCGGAGCGGTGAGCAGTGCAAGACCTTCTTCGAGCTCACGAACGTTCTGTTCCGCAAATGAGTCTGCACGACCGGCTACCGCTTCGATCTCAATACGAAGCAGCCTGGCCGTCGCAGGATCAACATGTGCGACCTCCCGCCACTGCTCATGCAGTACGGAGAGCGTGTACACATCACCTTCGTGAAAAGCCGAGAGCGATGCTTCGAATTCCTCCGGATCGGAAGCGAACTTCCATCGCGTGTATTCGATCTCAGCGATCTCGTCGGTTACTGCAGCAATATCGTTCCAGGCACGGACGTAGCGATATTCCGCCTCATACGCTGCACGGGCATCGCGGAGCTCGAGCAGGGCCGACCACTCTTCGCCGCCGTCACTGTCACCGTCAAGACCCCAGATTCCGGCGAGCTGCGTGAAGTATTCGGCAACGCGACGCTGGTAGAAGTCGTAGTTCTGACCGAGATGAAGATCCATGAGCGTCCGGTATTCCTCGCGGGCTTCGGAAAGCCGAAGCTGCATGCGGTCGATATCGGCAATGAGATCGCTCATCCGCTGCCGGTCGCCCGCCAGCCGCTCGCCACCAGCTTCCAGCTCATTCACCGCCTCCTCGTAGGCACTTTGCGACGCTTCGAGGTGCTCACGGGCGGCTTCCAGTGCATCCATTGTTTGTGCCTCGGTCGGGCGGTTACTCGACGTGTCGTGCGCGTAATCGTAAACACTCTCGGCAATCGAGAGTTGATGCCCCCAGTACTCCTCGGTAGCCCTCGCCTTCAGGAGCTCGATCTGATAGTCGTCAAGGTATATCGTCTCCCACGAACCGGCCTCGAAGATACCGTGGATGTCGAGCTCATCCCCGTTCGGAGTGAACGGCTCATCGACAAGCGTGACGCCGTAGGTACCCATGAGGTCGGCCATTGCCTGCTCGGCCTGCTGTACATATCGATCCCAGGTTGCTGACCAGAACAATAACTGGCTCGCAGAGCGCCGGTTATGAAAGACGGCGAATATATCGGAAAAGATGGTCTCTACAAGCGATTCGGAAAGGTCTTCTCCCCAGCCGGTAATCACATCCGACATTGCTCCGGTGTCCACGCCGACTGCCTCATGGGAATCGAATACAGCCCATGATTCGAACGCCTCTATATCAAACCCGGCTGTAACAAGAGAATCGACGAACTCGACAGCCGATTCGCGCCTCGCAAGCTCCGTTTCCGCGGCTTCGACCTCATCAACAAGGTGCTGCGGCGGATCGGGATAGTCCGGAATATGTGGCAAAATACCAACAAAATGCCGCCACGCAACGTATTCAGGGTTCTCCTCGATCCATGTATCGAGGATCCATGTATCAAGGGCTTCCTGTGCGTCCTGCAGCTCTGTCCGCATGGGCTCGAGGTATCTCGCATCGAAGCCCTCGGCAACACGTTGATAAGCGCCGGCGGTTTCGGCAGCAAGCAGTTTCCCCACTTCAGAGCGTTCCCGGATCGCGTCGTCAGAGCCGTCGGAGAACTCCAGTTGTCCCACCCAGTATTCAGCTGATTCGAGACTTGCGCGAAGCGTGTCACGCGCGGAGGCATACATTTCCACAAGATTATGAATACGATCGCGCGCCGATGCTTTGCGCTCGGTAATTGCCCGCTCGAGCTCACGTCGGGCCTCAAAGATCGTCGCCTCGAGCGCTTCGTGCTCGTTCGCCCACTGTTGCTCGCCGCGTTCGACAATGTTCCGTAACCCGCGTTGCCATTCAGCACGCGCTTCGCGAAGCTCACGATACGCCTTCGACCAGATGTGTTCACCCCGCTCAAGGTCGATGCCTGCCTGCCGCTCCCACTCGACCCTCTCGGCAATCAGGCGCTCCTCGGCTTCATCCCACCGGCGCATTCCGGCATCAAACTGCGCGCGAAAGCTCTCACGCCACGCCCCCGCGTCAACCGCAACCTCCGCCGGATCCCCGGATTGCGCGGGCTCGAGTGCCGCCTCAAGCCGCTCAAGGCCTTCCGCCAGCCGCTGTTCACTTTCAGCGATCAGCGCCGCACTGATTTCCGATGCCGTTTCCGCCTCGCTTCGGCGACGCAGGGACCACTGGTCACGCGTGCGTTTTGCTACAAAGCGCTGCTCCTCAAGCCGCATAATCGCTTCGAGCTCTGCATGATACTCCCGGCGCAACCGCGCACGGTCCCCGTCAAGCGACACGCGCAACGCAGAACCGACTGCTTCCGGATCAGCCCAGCCTTCCAGGTCGGCGAACAACCGGGCCCTCCGTGCTTCGAAGGACTGCTGCCACGCTGCGACCGCGTCATCTATCGCCTCGTTCGCCCGTTGCTGCCATGCGGCACGGTCGTCGGCAAGCCCGGCTGTGGTACGCATGCGCGGCGCACCGGCGCGGTCTCGCTGTATGCCCCCCTCAGCGTCTGTATAGTACAGATACTCAAGGTTGGCCGAAGTCACCGATGCAAGAAGTTGCCCCGGACTTATACCGTCGCCTTCCTCGAGAAATCGTCTGCGCAGCCACTCGGCGAACCGTTCCTCGATCAGCACGTCGACCGCTGCAATGTCGTCGAGCGATGCGACCCTGCGCCGCCACTCCTCCGGGTCGGTCGAACGGTCGGCGTAGGAAAGCTGCAGTTCGACGCGTGGCATGATATCACCCGGAAGGTGAGTCCCGCCCCCGGTGTCCGCGGGCAGCGGATCCCCATAGCCGGGTGCCGCGATAAAACAGACGATAAACAAGGCACAGCCGGCGATACGATTCACGTACGATCGCCACCAATCAGCCATGCGTCCTGGCGAACCCATCAACCTATCCTCCTATACTCTTCTCGAGGTATTGCTTCTCACCCATACCTACGCACCGCATGTCCGTGGCGATTTCAACTTTTTCAAAAAATTTTGCAATCAGACCGGCAGTTCGACCCGTAGTGACTCATGCCGGAGGAACTATGAAGAAGAGGATCAAGGTTGATGGTTTGTCGCATCCCGTTTTTATGCGGCTCTGGTGGCTTGTTATCGTGCACGTCGCCGTCACTTCGCTCATCGCGTGTCGACAGTCGGTCAATGCGGAAAACCGGCATGAGCTTGCCGCCGCGCATGCGCTTGCCGCAGAACACCCTTCGGAAGCACTGGCACGGGCCAACCGGTTACGCGAGCGCCTTCGAACCTGGCCTGAAGCCCACCTGCTTGCAGGGCGACTCTACGCCATAGACGGCAATCTAGATGCAGCGAAAGAGGCGCTCGGACGGGTACTCGATCTTGCCCCGGAACACAGGCCGGGAGCCCTTTGGTACTCACGCGTAGCGGCAGCCGCAGTTGACCCTGATGCAATTGAGGAGGCGCGGCGCGTACTTGAAGCGCAGATCGCTGAAGACCCGGGCGATGTACGGCTGTATCACGCGCTCGGAACACTCCTCGAGGCCGATGGAGAGGTGCCCGGCGCGCTCGGTGCATACCAGCTTGGCATCGAACGGCTCGATGAGATCGCACGCCTTCATCTGGACGCGGCGAGAATCTACTACCGGCTCGGCCTCACAGATCGTGCGGAACGGCGGGCGCTCACGGCAACGAAGCTTTCCGGAGAGACAGGCGGTCCGGTATACGACGCGGCGAATGACCTTCGCAGGCGCATCGACGGGGGCAGACTGTGAGGTGGGGCTGCAGGCGGAATCCGGCGACCGCCGGCGCCGCAGGTACCGTGTTGTCGGTGTTTCTGATAAGCGGGTGCGTGAGTATGGACCGTGCGGAGGTGAGCGCAGTGGTGAACCAGGGAATCCGGGAGCAGCCCGGGTATGCGTCCACCGACCACAACGACAGGTCGCAGCAGGCGCTTGTGATCTCAGGTCTCCGGGCACGTACCAACAGCGATCATATCGCAGGAGACCCGGCCTACGACCCGGAACTTCTCGCATACATGGCATTACACGAGGTAATCGCCGACCGACCGACGTTCTCCACACGCAGTTCCTCCTCACCGGCCGACGGATCCGATTCGTTGTATACCGATTTTGTGATCAAGGTCGATGTTCGCGAGCAGAGCTATGTAGACGGTATTCGCGAACGGCGCGGCATAGCGGCTACCGCCGAGCTCGTCGCCACCGGGAACAGACATGAAAGCGGATCAGTGATTGTGCAGGCGGTGTACCGCGGCGAGAGTTCCGAGACGATTGTCTCGCCGGCTGTATACAACCGCATCGTTGTCGAGACCTTCACAGCGCTCTTCGACGCGCTCGAAGAGAACCAGGAGCGTACGTAATTGACCGACGTGGTGTTTCGCCTTTCGCTGGAAGCAGTTCTCATTCTCTCATGCACGTACGCGGTGTTCGGGCTTGAGACGGGGGCTGGTCCGACACATGGGCCCGCGACAGGGGCTGGTGCCGTCGCCACTGGGGCTGGTGCCGTCGCCATTGAGCCGGGTTCCGGTGAACGGCGAGCCTCGGGCCCGGCACTTTCGACCGACGAGGCAATAGCGCGCGCGATAGATGTCTCGGAGGGACTTCGGTTTGCCGCAATGGAAACCGAGCTGCAGACCTCCCGTTTTATTCGTGAGCGGCGGGCGTACCTTCCAGCGCTCTCGCTATCCTATGCGACCGATACCGCGGTTACGCCACTGTCGCCGGACAGACGTTCGAGGCGGCTGTCCGTCGGGCTTCGCCAGACACTCTACGACGGCGGTGCGTTGTTACGGGCGCGACGATACCGCGAGGCGGAGCTGATACTGCGGCGCCGCGAACTCGAGACTACGCGAAGACAGACGGCTCGCGAGGCCTGGGAGAAGATTGTCCTGCTTCAGCTGTTCGACGCGCGCGTCCGTGCACGGGAGGAAGCGGTGAAGGTATCCGGGCGGGCTCTGGTCATCGCAGAGGAGCAGTTCGCACTCGGCCGGATTACCGAACTCGATGTACACGATGCCAGGGTCTCAGTCGCTGAAATGAGACATCAGCTGCGCGCCGACCGCCTCGAGCAGCAACGCGCGGGTTTCGAGCTCATGCAGATGCTGCGGCTGCCGCCCGGGCAAATGCCGGTTATCAGCGACGGATTTACCGCCGAATCACCTCCCCACCCCATTACCGCCGATCCATCAACACTCATGGACCACGCGACCCGCAATGACCTCGAGTTTCGCCGGCGTTCTCTCACTGCCGTACAATCACGAGAGAACGTGAAGCAAGCGCGACTGAGCGCAATTCCCGAAATCGCTGCCTCGTTCGACGTATCCCTTGCCGCCGACACACTGCCGTTGCGGGACCCGCGGTACTCGGTGGGCATAGAGTTCTCATGGCAGAGCGACTCCCAGGCTTCCGCTGGATTCTCCGCAGGAGCGAGCGCCGACGGTGAGGTCCGACGTGGTGCACAGGTCGCAACCGAACCATTGAACCGGATCACCGGCGAGGTCGATCGGACCGAGGCATTACTTGAACTCGAGCAGCATCTGATCTCCCGTGAGCGCTATGAAGAAGAGCTGTATTTCACAATCAGACGGGAACTTTCGCTCTTCGCGTTATCGGTGGACCACTGGGAGGCAGCACGGCACCGCCGCGGACTGGCGCGCCGACGACTGAGAATCCTTGAAGCCGAGTCGGAGCTCGGCCGCGCGACCCCGCTGGATCTACTCACAGCCTCGAAGTCACTTCTCGAGGCTGAGCTGAACTTCCTCGAGGTCGGATTCGACACAATGACGCGTCGGCGACGTATAGAAGAGCTGACAGGCCTTCGCCAGGAGGAGCTATGAGCGCGTGGCGTCTGGCGTGGATCACGCGGCTGGTGATCGGCGCGTGGCGGATTGCGTCAGTCACACGGCTGGTGACCTCCCCGTGGCGGATCGCCTGGGTCACGCGGCTGGTGATCGGCGCGTGGCGGATTGCGTGGCTCGCCGCGGTAGTCTTCACGGCGCTTGCTGCATGCGGGAGAGAATCTCAGACAGTTGAGCAGGAAGCTGCCCATACGGTGGATGTGGTCAGGCCGGCGGTGGTCACGGTGAGCGATACGGTTGAAAGTTTCGGTTCGATCGTAATTCGGCGCAAGACCGATGTCACCGCGGAAGTGGACGGCGTGGTCGCATCCCTGCCGGTAGAGGAAGGTGATCGTGTTTCTTCCGGCAGCCATGTCGCCGAGCTTGAAAACGTGCAACTCGACGTGCGCCATCGGCAGGCGGTCAGTGATATCGAACGCGCGGAAAGCAGCGTGGAGCTTGCAGAGGCACGCCTCGCGAAAGCACGCGAGAACGTGCTGCGCGAGCTTATGAGCCTTGAACTTCGGGAGATCGAACAGGAAATACGCGAATTTGATCTTGACCACGGTAGCGAACGAATCGAACACGCCCGGCAACTGAAGGACGTCGGAGGAGTAACCGCCGAAGAGCTTCGAGAGCTCGAGGCCGAACAGGTACGCATGCGTGGTGCCTATGAGGCGTTTCTTAAGGAAACGGCAATACAGTCTGTGGCACTGAGCGATCGGGCAATCCTGGACGCAGGGCTTTCACTTCCTGCTTCCCGGGAAGAGCGCATCGATGTGCTTCAGAGGCTGAACACACAGATCGAAGCCGCTGAAGCAGCGGTTTCTCGAAGTGCGCTCGAATCCGCTCGAGCAGAGCTCGACTCGGTTGAACTTCTACTCGAGGAGCTGACAATCACAGCGCCGGCCGGTGGATTAATCGGCGCACGTCACGTAGAGGTCGGCGAACGCCTTCGGGAGGGTGAGCCGGTAGTGTCGATATTCGAGGAAGCCCCGATCCACGCCCTGTTGCCGGTCCGGGAATCTGAAGCGGGCCGGCTGAGCCCGGGCCAATACGCAGAGATCGTCGTACCGGCGCTCGACGACATACGTCTTGGCGGAGCAGTCGAACGTGTATCTCCCACAGTCGACCCGAGAAGCGGAAGCGCTTCAGTAAGGGTGGTGCTCGGCAACAGTGACGGCAAGCTGCGCCCGGGAATGTTTGTACATGGCTCGATTGTGTACGGAAGCGATCGGAGGGTACCGGTTGTACCGCTTTCCTCACTTGTACGGCGCGACGGCTCTCGTGCATCGATTTTTCTGATTCGGAGTGAACGGGCGTATTTGAGCGAGGTCCAGGTCGGCATGGAACGTCCGGATCAGACGATTGAAGTCACCGACGGCCTGTCCGGCGAGGAACTCATAATCGACACACCATCTCCACTTATACGGGAAGGGGACTATGTCCATGAATAATGCAGCCACCTTCAAACCGCTGCTTGGCCTCGCACTCGGCATCACCGCAGTCACGAGCTTTCTGTTTGTCTCGTGCGATCTGGTTGACCTGCATCGCCTCGAAGTCGAAACCGACCCCTCTTCGGCGAACGAGATTATCGCCACAGATTCGCATATAGCAGCGTCGTTCTCACGGCCGGTAGACAGGGAAAGCGCCGAACAGGCATTCCGGATTGAATCGTCAACGGGACAGGTCGACGTGGATTTTGTCTGGTCGGACGATGGCTTTCAGGCCGTTCCGGTAGAGAGACTGAATCCGGGGCTGCGCTACGAGTTGCGGGTCGAAGGTACGGTTATCGACTATCGGGATCTCGAGCATAACGTTGACACGTACGTGCCCTTCTTCTACGGAACTGACTCGATACGTCCGTCTCTCGTATCAAGCACCCCTGAGTCGGGAGGCGACACCGGCGTGTTTGATCCGATCCGCCTTTACTTCAGTGAGCCGGTTGATCCTGAGTCCGCAGCAGAGGCGATATCAGTTTCGCCGGAAACCGACGTGGAGATAACGTGGCACAACGAGGATACCGTTGCCGAAGTTGCGCCGACCGAGCAGTGGGACCCGCTGACCGTATATCAGTGGTCGGTGTCCGACGATGGCCATTCGGCTCACGGAGTACCTCTTGCCGCCGAGCGTTCCGGATCGTTCGTGACGCAGTACGATCGGTCAGCACCTGACCTCGAGGATTTCCAATTTGCCATTCGTAAAGAAGGGATAGTTCTCGAAACATCCGAATTCCGTACTGATGGTGTGATAGTGCTCCGGTTTTCGGAAGCGGTGCGATTCGATTCAGTCCGGCATGCGGTTACCGTTTCCCCGACTGTGCTCTCGGCGATGGAGCAATTGAGCGAGACCGAGTTCCTTCTGCGATTCGACGAGGTACTTGAGGCAGAATCCGCGATCAAAATCACAGTCCCGGATAGTATCCGCGATCTTTCGGGAAATCATCTGGTCGCAGAGCGTTCCATTGTCGTTGAGCCGGTTGCTGCCCGTCAGCGTGTATCCGGCATACGCAGTTTCTGGGGAGATCCCGAAGGCGGGGCCGGCGTCACGCTGGCACTGGATGCGGATCTCGACGAAACAACCGAGGTAGGGATCGGACAGACTGATGGGACAAACACCGTTCAGTTCGAATTCGACTATCCATACATATCCAAGGACGCCCGGGACCGTCTGATCGATGCGGTGGAGCTCAGGGCGCTGCTTCCGGAACGCGCGGTAAGCCCCGATAGAGAACAGATCCGCTGGCTCGACGAGGGGTCGCGTCTGCGCATTTCCTTTGCAGGATTCATTCCCTCCGCTTCGCCCGGGAAGCCATCGATATATCGCCTCCGCATTCCCGCCGGGGCTGCAAGCGCCCCGGATGAAGCCGAAGGACTCGAATACCCGCTCACCGTCTACCTTCGAACGGAGCCTGAACAATGACGGCGAAGCTGATTACTGCGCGTAAAGGATGGATCGCCGTCGCCATTACTGTAGTCTCTCTGTGCACCGGTTGTCGACTGTCGAACATGGCCCCGCTTGAAGTCGTTGAGTGGTCTCCTGAGCAACAACGGGTAAGCAATCCGGAGAAAGTCGACGCTGTGCGATTGCGGTTTTCATCGACACCTGACAGGCCTCGTATAGAAAGCGCTTTTTCACTCGCTGCGAACGATATACCGGTTACAGGGCGATTCCGCTGGAACGGCAAAACAATGCGATTTACGCCGGACTCAGCAATCGATAGTGGCAACGTCTACCGTATGACTGTCACCGGGGATGCCCAGGATGTGTACGGCAATGCGCTTGTACGGGATTTCGAGCACGTGTTCACTACCCTTGCCTCCGAGACTCGTCCGACCGTTATGCGGACTGTTCCGGAGCAGGCAGACGGCAAAGTGCATGTGCCGATTGAAGAAGCCGTAATCCATCTTGAGTTTAACAGGAGTGTCGACAGGACGAGCTTTTACCATGCACTCAGTATCTCACCCTCCTTCGCATTCTCGGTGTCCTGGGAAGACGCCGATAGAACCGCAACAATTCATACGATGGAAGCCCTCACGCCTCAGCAGGAATACACTGTTCAGCTCAGCACGCGGTTAAAAGCGGCACACGGCAGAACAATGGCAGAACCTTTCGAAATGACCGTTCACGCCGGGTTAAACGGTCCCGGGCCGCAGCTTCTCGCCCTGCGCGCGTCTCACGAAAGAGCCCCCTCAAAATGGCTCGACGACCACGCAGGCGAACTCTTCCCACTCCCGGCCTATCCTGCTGAAAGGCGAGAACCCACAGTCACTCCTACCCCGGGGTGGGAGCGATTCTGGGGAATTGAGATGGAATTTGATATGCCGGTGCACCGAAAGGATGTTCTTGCTGCACTGGAGTTTGATCCGGAGCATTCCTTCTCGCTGGTCCCCGAGTTTGCTTCGACCTCCACCTCTTTCGAGATAGTACCCGATGAGCGCTTTGAGTTCGCTCGCGACTACACACTGCGCATGGAGGGTGCCATTCGTTCAGGTGCCGGCGTCGAGCGGCGGATCGAGCAATTCGCCCGGTTCCGGGTTGACGGCAAGGCATCGCGCCCGCCGAGCGTAGCGCGTGCATTCTTTCTTGAAGATCCGGAGACCGGACAGATTATCGGCCCGATCACAGATGATGACGAGCTTGATCTATCCCGGTACGCCGGCGATACCTACACGGGATTCTTTGATCTGTATGTGGTCCCCGGAGAGGGGGCCCGTTTCGGAGGTTTTGACGTGGCGGATGGGGTCACGTTTTCGGTGGAGAACATTGCCGCCGATCTCGCGCTGGTAAACGTCGTTGCCGGCGAGGTTGGAACACAGAACGCATTCACGCCTGCACCCGCCTCGGCGCCGGCCGAGGACGAGCAGATTATCCGAATATATGCGGAGATCGAGGATCTGGAACACTCCGGTCTCATAACCCTTGCGATAGACAACTCTGTGGCGGACACATACGGCAACGAGTTTGAACAAGACTGGCGACTTCGGCTGAACAAGGTTTCCGCACGATGAAACCGCTGATCGCAGCGGTGCTGCGGCGACCAATAGGAACAATTGCGATTACGCTTTCTGTTGTAAGTGCCGGGATAGCGGGCATTGCGCCGTCAAGCATTTCGCTGCTTCCAACAATTGATGTCCCGGTGATCACCGTGACGGCGAGGTATGAAGGATTGCCCGCCGAACAGATGCGTGAGCTTGTTACCCTTCCGCTCGAGCGGGGGCTGTCAGGAATTCCGGGACTGCGAGGAATCAGCAGTACAACCCGGGCCGGCGCTGTGTCGGTTCAACTCAGGTTCGATCCGGGTACAGGGAGCAGCCACGCCACCTCGACAACCCGGGAGGCGGTCGACAGACTCTACCCCGCGCTTCCAAGCGCCGTATCAAGACCGGCTGTACGTCGAGCAGATCCATCGTCAGGTCCGGCAATTAGGGTGGCACTTCATCCTACCGGTGCCTCTGCTGCGCGCGTTCGTCGCCTCGCAGAGCGCGAAATACGAGCGTACATACAACAGATTTCCGGAGTCGGCGCGGTCGTGGTTTCGGGCGGACCGGTGGAAGAAGTGCATGTCACGGTCGATCAGAAGCGAGCTCAGGAACTCAAGCTCGACATTGCTTCGATCAGATCAGTACTGCTCGATGGAAACACCGAGTATGCCGCCGGATCGGTTGTTCAAGGTGATCTCGAGATCTTCGTTACTACAGATGCAAGGGTGGGTTCGCGCGGCGAGCTCGGGCAACTTTATGTCCCCGTTGACCGAGCCGGCGGGACGGCTGAAAACGAGGAGGCCGGGCCGACGGCGCCGGCCGGGCCGATCCCGCTGTCCTCCCTCGCACGTATAGAGCCAGGCTATGCACCACGAACTTCCGCGTTTCATGTGGACGGCGATGAGGCTATAGGTCTTCATGTATATGCCACGAGCGATGCGAACCCTGCACAAGTCGCAGGGCGCGTCACAGCGGCCCTCCCCGAACTTGAACGAAGCTTTGGTTCCTCGGCCCGTTTTCAGCTGCTGCACGACCGCTCGGCAGCAGTTCGCACTGCGGTCTCGCAGATCATTGTTTCTGCTGCCTCAGGGACAATCGCCGCGTTTGCAGTGCTCCTTCTCTTTCTCCGTTCATGGCGAAGCGCTTCAATCGTGGCACTATCGATTCCCGTATCTTCCGGATTTTCATTCGCGTTGCTCGCGATGCTCCAGGTCAATCTTAATACTATGGCACTTGCCGGGATTGCCGTCGGAATCGGAATGGTAGTCGACAACAGCATTGTAGTTGTCGAAAACCTGCATGAATACGGCGGCGGGGCGCCTGACATCGACCGTACAGCACGAGCGGTCGCAGAGGTGTCAGGCGCTACCTTCTCAGGCACCCTGACCACTGTGGCGGTTTTTCTACCACTTTATGCCCTTCCGGGAATCGCAGGACTTCTCTATGCCGATCTTGCCACCGCGGTGATAAGCGCACTACTCGCAAGCTACCTCGCTTCGGTTACAGTAATTCCCCTTTTTTACATGCAGCTTGAACGCTGGAAGCAGTCAACATCCTCGCGACTATCCGGGGCGCTGTATTTCAGCCCTACATCCTCCATCCGGCATGTATCGAACGCGCAACCATGTCGCCTTTATCCCAGCGTTCTCCGCCGTTGCCTTCGATCCCCGGTTGCAACCGTGACTGCAGCAGCGATGATTGCGGGACTAAGCGGCGTATGGGCTGTCCGCGACGTGGAGGTAGCAGTTCTCGAGCCGGTAGATACCGGGGAAGTACTGGTAACAGTGAACGTTCCGCCCGACCTCTCGGTTGAAGCCGCAGCGCGCCGCGGGGTCTACATTGCGGAGATACTGAGCGCTCTGCCCGGCATCGAGACCACAGTAACTCGGGTCGGAGGCGAGGAGGAGGAGGAGGAGTGGGCAATTCTTTCCGACCCTTCGACAAACTCGAATGCTGTCTCGATACACCTGAGTCTCGAGGAAGGCGTTTCCGCCCGCTCGATACTGCCGCGGTTGCGTAAGCAGCTTGGATCTGCTGAAAACCACACGCGTATTGAGCTGCCCGAAGGTGCTCTCGAGCGGCTTCTCGGGTTTAATGACGGACAGGGAATCGCGGTTCATGGCGATTCTCCGGAGCTTGCGCTCGAACGAGCGAGGAAGCTGCGCCGGGAAATCGAACGCGCTTCAGCTGAAGATACCGAAATTGCGCTGGCACCAGTCGAATATCGTCCGACTATCCTGGCCACGCCCGACCGTAACGTGCTCAACCATCGAAATATTACTCTCACCGACGCCTCAGTTCTCCTTCGTTCATCGGTCGAGGGGACAGCTGCCGGTTCGCTCATTCAGAGTGGAGAGGAAATTGGTATTCGGCTCTTCTACGGCTCGTCTGACCGTCGAAACCAACCTGATATCACACTCCTGCACGACGGTATTCCGCTGCGCGAAGCACTGCAACTGGAAGAACACCACGGTCGCTCGGTGCTTACGAGACGTGCGCGGCGGGATGTGATCTATGTACAGGGTGACACCGGCCGAATCGAAACCAGCCGCCACCCGTGGGCGGAAGACCTCACAGCGGCCACGGTTGCCTCCCTGGCCCGCTCGCTTATGCCGGTGTTCGCCCTGGCAATGATGATTGTCGCAGCGATTCTCATGCTGCAATTCGAGAGTGTCATGCAGGCGGCGATCGTACTCTCGGTACTTCCGTTCGCGCTGGCAGGTTCAATACTCGGACCGGCCGCCCTCGGACGCGCATTCACTCTTCAGAGTGCAATAGGCTGTCTGGTTCTTATCGGTATGGTCATCAATGGGGCCATCGTACTTATCGAAACCTGGAATCGGCAGCTGACCGTCAGCTCACACCGTGCCGGTTACAATCAGAATCAACGCAATGCACCGTCACCTGCGTTCCTGCGCGTCACAGTCATGCGAGGCGCAGTCAGGCGAGCCCGCCCCATCCTCATGACCACAGCCACGACTGTTGTCGCGCTCCTGCCCCTTGCGATCGATCCTGGTATTCGTTCGAACCAGAGCGGTCTTGCATTGACCATTATTGCAGGACTGTCTGTCGGTACGGCACTGACACTTTTCGGCATACCTGCCGCCTTTCTTGTGGCGGGAAGATTCTCGATGCCGTCGAACCTCGGAAATGAAGTAACTCAAGGACATAAACGTGAAGTCAATGGTTAGCGGCGGTCGTGAGACCCGGGTGTTTCGATGCCGGGTGCTTTTCGCGGCCCTGACAGCGGGTTCGCTGTTTCTCGCCTTTAATCTTGAGTTCGGAGCGGAGCCAAAGCAACGTCATCGGGTGATCTCAGTCATAATTCGGTACTCAGGCGTCGAACCCGCCGAACTCGAACGGCGCATAACCGAACCCCTCGAGGCGAAACTCGCATCGGTTGTGGGAATTGACTCGTTGCGAAGCAGCACCGAGGCCGGACGTGTGCGAGTACGCGCGGCAATTCGCGACGACACAGCGGTCGACCACGCATACGCAGAGATTCGAGATGTTGCGGCAGCGCTGTATAATCGACTACCGGAAGCGGTGCAGCGTCCAAGGATCATTCGCGGAGACAGTGATTCATTTCCGGCTGCGGTACTTTCCATAAGTGCCCCGGACCGTTCGCTGCCTGAGCTGCGCGGGCTTGCCGAGGAGAAGCTTCGCAGCGATCTCGAGCGGCTGCAGGGCGTGGCTCAGGCTCGCGTGAGCGGCGGCACCGTAGAGGAAGTTCATATTGATATTCATCGCGATCAACTTGCCGCAACGAGGCTCGAATGGAGGGACCTTTTTCAGACATTGAGTGACCGCCATGCCGCCCGCAGCGGTGGGACGCTTTTCACTCATTCGAGAGCAATACCGATATTCATTGATGCACGCTACGATCGCTACGAGCTGTTGTCTTCCGTTGAAATCAGGACAGGATCGGGTGTAATGCCGCTCGGCCGCATTGCTTCGGTTCGTGCCGGCACCCGCGACCCGGAGACGATCAGCAGGATTAACGGCGAACAGACAGTCCTGATCAGCGTGAGCGCAACCGGCGATGCGAATCTTCTTTCGGTGTCGGAGCATATTCACGTGCTTCGAAGGCGGTGGCAAACCGAGCATGGCATCGAAGTCGAGCTTCATGCCGACGCCGGAGGAGATGCCCGCACCGCGGTTACCCATACTCTTGCTGCATTAGCAGCGTCTTTATCGTCCGTCCTTGTAGTCGTCGCACTCGCCTGCCGTTCGGCAGCTCGTGCAGGAGAAATCGCGATAGTACTGACAGTCAGCCTTCTCGCCGCAACAGCTGTGTTCGCCCGCCTCGGAACACCGCTCGACACCGCCATGCTTGCGGGATTCGCGATTTCGTGTGGACTCGTGGTCGATTCGACAATAGTGCTGACCGGATCGGGCGGGCGCACGCAGGTTTCTGCTGTTGCGACCTCGGTGTTGACGACAGTTGCTGCGCTTCTGCCCTTCGCGGTCGTACCCGGCATTGTGGACGGCGCAACGGGTCTTGCGCGTGCCTCGACAGTACTTGCCGCGGTCTCTTTTCCTGTTGCGCTGCTCGTGCGCGGATGTGATTTCTTTCGTGGATCCACCGTTCCTCCCATTGCCGTGCGCCGCCACCTTTCAGCGATGTCCTTGAAGCATCCGCTGCTGTCCCTCACGATCGCTTGTTGCGTGGTTATTGCAGCTACGGTGTTTGCGTTCCGAGCCGGCTCAAATCCGGAAACCCCGGCGAACGATTGGACCGTCCGGGTTCATGCAGAGTTCGAAAGCGGCGCGTCAGTACAGTCGGTCGATCGGCGTACGACAGCAATAAGTGGCCGGCTCGGGCGACTTACCGGCGTACAGCGTATCGAGCAGATCGCACGACGCGACAGTGCGACAGTTGCGATCGAGCCGAGCGGCCGGTCGGTATCCGAACAGCTTATCTCTGCGGTACGGCGCCTGGATGCAGAACTTGTCGATGTCAATCTTCAGATACTCGCTCCGCGGCAGGGCCCTGCGGGCAGAACACCGATTGAACTCGCGGTTACCGGTCCGGACCGTGAACAGACACGAACTCTTGCCCGCGAACTCGCCGGCAAGCTCACGCAGGCGAGGTCCGCGAATGGGATCGAGCATACGCCACTGGTGGAGTCTGTGATTCTACACTTCAAAAATGACCCCCCGGCGCTTGTTATAGCACCGGATCGTGAACGCCTCGCTACGTCGGGACTCTCAGCTCGCTCGGTTGGAGAAACGCTGCGCTGGGCACTTCACGGACCGGTTATCCTCAAATGGCACAGCGAAACCGGGGAAACCGACGTGCGTCTGAGAGCGCGCAGGGAACAGATTGACGACCCTCGATCCCTGCAGCTGCTACGTATGCGCAACAGGAGTTCGTCAGTGCCGATGAGTTCGGTAGCAGACTTTCGTACGGTAAGCCGTCCTGCCCGTATCGACCGCTACAATCGACAGCGCGCCTCGTTTCTCACCGCTCATTATGCGACTCGCAGTCTCGAGCGAACCCTGAGCGCAGTCCACACTCAGCTTGATACCTTCGAAATGCCCCCGGGATACGCTGTACAGGTGGACCGCCGTTACCAACGGCAACTGCGACACTACAGGGCACTCTGGATTCTGCTTGCCGGCACCGCGATCGCGATTCCCCTGATGGTGGCTACCGCATCGGAATCGCTTCGCATTCCGGTGGCCACGCTGCTGTTCATACCTCCTACCATAGCGCTCGCTCTGCTTCCATTCGTAATGGGAGGGACCCCGCTGGAGGGAGGAGTTATCGTAGGTGCGGTGATATTCGTCGGAATAGCCGTAAACAACGCTGTAATTATCGGGTTTCAGGCACAGGGTAGTCCAATCGAAACGGCAATTAACGAGCGGGCTCCGGATCTGATACTCGCAGGAGTAACAACGCTGGGCGCAGCGGTTCCGCTCCTGCTTTTTACCGGAGGGGCTCCCATGGCCGCGATGACGCACCTCATCGGACTCGTGCTTGCAGGTGGAACGCTTGCAAACCTGATTACGACATTCGGACTGTTTCCAGCAATCTGGCAGCTTCTCTACGATGGCTGTCCGCGGCGGCGATCCCATGTGAGGTCGGTGCCGCATTCAACAAACGACGGTGCCACTACCGGCTCGAGTTAAATGCAGCGCCACCGTCATAGTCTTCTCCTGCTTCAGAGCTTTCTACCCCGGCGAGCTTCGGTGTCAAACCGAACGCCGCGCCGGCTCCTATCAGGCTCAGGAGAAGATAGAATACAAACACCGGTGTATACCCCGCCGCCGTAGCACCGAGCCGGGCAATCCCTGCGTACAGGACAACTCCTCCAACCGCCTGGCCGAACATTGAGCCCGCGAAGCGAACCATACTGTACAAGCCGGCTCCAACCGCCGACTTTTCCGCAGGCAGACCATTCAGTGCATACAGGTGCAGCGCCGCGAGGCACAGGCCGGCCCCCAGGCCGTGCAGGGCAATCGCTGCGAGCACCGGTGACAACCCTGCTGCCTCCGGCAGAAGCGCGAGGACAAGCATTGCCACCGACTCGATACCGAGCCCGGCGATTATCTGAACGCGGCTCTTATAGCGGTCTATGAGCTTCCCACCGAGACGCATGGTAATAAGAAGGGCGAACGCGTGAAGCGTAATAACCGCCCCGGCCTCAGTAGCTGAAAACCCGAAGAGGTCTGTGACATATAACGGCGCTACGAAGGTAATTCCGCCCATAAGTGCCATACGCACACTTACGCAGATCGATGCGAAAGAGAAGTTGCGATTGCGGAAAATGGACAGCCGGATAAACGGATCCCTTCTACGCCTCTGCAATACGACGAACGCCGCGCCGACGACTACGGCGGAGACCAGAAAACGCCAGTCGGCCAGTGGCGCCACTCCCGAAATGGGCCTGCTCGAAAGATAAAACACAAAAAGCGTTATACCTGCGTTGAACAGGATGACTCCCGGCCAGTCAAAGGTGCGAAGCACATCACGCTTGCGTTTCGATGTTTCGTGTTTGTCGAACGGGATCCCGTGATGGGCAAGCAGAAGAGCGGCAAGCGCGATAACCAGGGCAAAGGCGAAAATGCTTCGCCACCCGTACAGGTCAATCAGAAACCCACCGACCAGCGGACCGACCATTCCCGAGATCGGCCCGATGGAGTTCCAGGTGCCGAGCATATTTCCACGACGATCGCTCGGCGCATGATGCATGATAATGGCCATCGAAAGCGGATTAATGCCGGCCGCTCCCATTCCCTGAATGGCACGCGCGAGGAAGATGGTTTCGAGCGTCTCCACGATCAGAATAAGTGCCGTACCAACCGTGAAAAGACCGAGACCAAGCAGAAGCAGTCGTCGTGCACCGAGGCTGTTGGCAAGTCGTCCGTACAGCGGCATGAACATCATGAAAGGAAGCGCATAGGCGACCTGGAGCCACGACGCGACATCCTCGGTCAGCGAAAACTCGGCACGCAGCGAGGGAATCGCTACGGCGAACATGGCGAGCATGGTGATGGAACTGAGAGTCGGCGCCATGAGCGCAGCGAGCAGCTTTCGATGTGACATAGCTATGCCGGAAGTATAGCGATTCAGTGCCCGGGCGGCGACCCCGGTTGCCCAGGGACACCGCGGGATGCTTAATGCCGGGGCGGCGACCCGGCCGGCTCCAGATCCACATCAAAACTGAGCGGTCCGTGTGAATCCGTCGCCGGGAAAAGGTCAAGCTCCGGTCCGGAAGGGGCCGCACCGGCCGGCCCTTGCGCCGCACCGGCCGGCCCTTGCGACGGCCCCGACGCACCGGCCGGATCTTGCGTCGGAAGAGAGCCGGCGGCGAACTGAACCCGCTCCGGGCGCATAATGGTGAGCTCGCGCTCCTGGCCGGTTACCACGGGCAGGTCGTGGGTTCGGTTGTGGTGGGCGGTTTTCGGCCGTCCACGTTCGGCCGCCTTGGCAACAAAATCGCGGTGCTCGCTAAGTCGCTGTTCCTGCCTCGCCCGACCCGCGTCGGTAATCCGGGAGCAGGTCGCGGCAACCGCGGGCCGTAGCGAAACATCAACCTCATATCCCACAGAATGTCGCCCGCAGGCGGCTGCGGCGGCGAGTGTCGTTCCGGTTCCCGCGAAGGGGTCGAGTACGAGATCGTCGAGAAGCGAGTACATGTTCACAATGCGAAACGGAAGCTCGAAGGGAAAGGCTCCGCTTCGGCTGCGCTCGGCGCCGTCGCCCATTTCCTGCCTGTCGCCTTTGAAATCCCAGAGATCGGAGAACCACCGGTTGCGCTCCTCCCAGAACAGCGCGCTTTCCCGGCGGCGTGCCTTCTCGGCACTCGTGCGGAAGGCGCGCTTTCCGCCCTTTCGAAGCACGAGGATATGCTCGTGCTCGAGCGTCACGTAGGCTCCGGCCGGAAGCATACCGGAGCCCATGAACTTGTTCGGGGCATTGGTCTGTTTGCGCCATAGGATGCCGGGAAGCGATGTGAAGCCGATCGAAACACAGCTGGAAACGATCCGCGCGTGATTGGGATAAAGGGCGAACTCGCTCCCCAGCGAGCGGGTCGCATCGCCTATATTAATAACGAGAAAGCCACCGTCGGTAAGCACACGAAAGCACTCACGCCACACCGAATCAAGCAGCACGTGCATCGCCTCGAAGGCATTCCACCCCCGGCCGGCATCGAGCGCCGAGCGGATGCTTTCCAGGGCGGTCTCCCCGGATTCACCATATCTGCTCTCCCAGTCGGCGAATGCCGCATCCCACATTTCGATCATCGGATACGGGGGAGAGGTGACTGCGAGGTGCACGGATTCGTTTTCGCGCTCGGAGAGCGCGTCCGCGGCGGAGAAATGAAGCGTATGGTGCGTCGTCATACGACGGTCTCCGGAGCGGTATCGGCAGGCCCGTCGAGAAGCTTCGGCCCGATAAGGCGAATAGAAAGAAGCCCGATCGGGGCGGTTACGAGAATGGCAAGCACGGCTACGGCGAGAATCTGCTCGCCGCCGTACACGCCCGCGGCCAGGGGCACGCTTCCGAGAGCCGCCTGTACGGTCGCCTTCGGAAGGTAGGCAAGTACGCAGAAAAGGCGTTCGGCCGGATTGAGCCGGGCCCTGCCTAGAGCGAGCGAGACAAGCACTCCGGCCGACCGCCCGAGAAGCCCGAGGGCAATGACCGCCGGCCCGCGCAGACCGGCGCCGAGAGCAACATCAACCTCAACAGCCATTCCGATAAGTACGAAGAGAACGATTTCCGCGATTACCCAGACCTTGGACAGTTTCAGGGCGAGTTCGTGGGCGATGTGTTCGCTGCGCTCGAGGAGGATAAAGCCGACGGTCATGACAGCCAGCAGGGCGGCGACGTGAATGAGTTCGCCGACTTCAACGGTGAGAAGCGCGAGCATGAGGAGAATAAGCGTCTTTTCGGTAGCCCGAACGTGCCGGTAATAGCGTCTGAAAAACCAGGAGAGAAGAAGCCCGACAACGATTCCCGCGATAAGCCCGCCTGCTATCGACAGGGGCACGCGCGCCATCGCTTGGGCGAAGACACTGAGGCCTTCGATACTGAGGCCTTCACTTGCGGAGCCGAGCTGCTCGCCGGCGCCGGCGGATGCGCTCGCACCCAACCCTGCCCCGCCGGCGGCGCCTGCGGTCTGTCCGCCGCTGGACGCGTTCGCACCGGCCGTCGCTAATCCGGCCGCCGGCTGCAACAGAACGGTGAAAAACGTAATCGCCACTACATCGTCGAGCGACGCACCGGCGAGTACGAGTGTCGGAACCTCCTTATGCCGGCCGAATCCACGGTGCTTGAGATCGAGCATGGACGGCACAACCACGGCAGGCGACACCGCGGCAAGTACGAACGAGGCAAGTGCAGCAACGAGCAGCGGAAACTCGAACAGCCATACAAACGCCGCGGTAAGCACCACCGCTTCGATGAGGCAGGGAACGACGCCGAGCAGGCCCGCCGGAAGTCCTACCCGCGAAAGGGTGTCACGCCGTATTCCGAGCCCGGCGCGAAGCAGAATTACGACAAGCGCCACCGAGGTGAGAAACGGCGCGAGGTCCCACATGAGCTCGGGCACGGCGTCGGCGGCGAACGCCGAAACTGCGATACCGAAGAGGACCATGCCGAGTATTCCGGGAAGCCTGAGTCCGGCTGTGGCTTTCGCGCCGAGCCACCCGCCGAGGAAGAATATGATTATGAAAATATTAAACGGCAGCTGCGGCATGCCGATCCCCCTGTGTTCGAGCCGTATTCTGCAGTGCGCCCCAAGCGCATATCACTCAAGCTTCGTGGTCGATTTCGGCCAGCAGATCTACAACCGCGAGACTGTCGCTTCCCAGAAGCAGCTGCTCCTCACTCTCCGACAACGAGGCGCCACCGCAGGAAAGAAGCAGCTTCACGCCGGATGCCTGGGGTGCTGCGCTCGCCGGAAATGAATTGCCATGACCGTTCACGGTGCAGTAGTTACTTTCGGCACTGGCTCTTGCTGCGTGAAGGTGGAGGCTTCTGTTTTGCGAATCTTGAGGTGCGTCGTGGGACGGCGGGTCCGGCGAAGATGCGTCCGCTGAAGGCGCGGCTTCCGATGGTGCGTCGTCGGATGGTACTGCCGCGAGGTGAAGTGCAACAAGGTATCGGCCGCGCCTGAACCAGAGCAGCCCCCTTGCGTCGTTGTCTCCATCAGGGCGAAAACCGATCTCCGGGATTTCACAGGTCGACGCGGAAAGCTCGGGGGCGCGCCTGCGAAGCGAAAGCAACGACCGATACCATTCGAGCATTTCGCGGTGGGCGCCCGTCTCGCGTTCCTGCCAATTGAGCATGCTTCGTTCGAAGGTTTCCGGCGCCTGCGGGTCGGGAACATCCTCCGGGTTCCAGCCGAAGTACACGAACTCGCTGCACCGGCCTTTGGTGACCGCCTCGCCGAGGCCGGGGTCACGGTGATCGGTGAAAAACTGAAACGGCGAGCTTGCTGCCCACTCCTCGCCCATGAAAAGCATGGGGACCGCCGGTTGCAGGATTGTAAGGGCGGCGGCGATTTTTGCGCGTTCGGGCGAAACCAGATGACAGATTCGCTCACCCACCGCACGATTTCCGACCTGGTCATGGTTCTGACTGCAGTGGACAAACCGGCTTCGCGGAAGTGCTCCAACCGGCCGACCGACATGCCGCCCACGTGCCGGCGAATAGCCGCCGTCGTGAACGTAGACATCGCGAAGGCTCTTGGCGAGTGCGCCGAGAGAGCGGAAACCGGCGTAATAGCCCTGCTCTTCTCCGGTAAGCAAGGTATGCACGACGTGGTGAAAATCGTCACTCCAGTGCGCCGAAAGTCCGGTACCACCTGCTTCTCGCGGCGTTACCAGCGAAGGGTTATTCATGTTGCTTTCGGCGATAAGTTCAAGCGGCTTACCGAGCTCCCCTTCGAGACGGTGGGTCCGCTCGGCCATGGCCTCCATGATATGAACGGCGCTTTCGTCGTAGAGGGCATGTACCGCATCGAGTCGAATGGCATCTATGTGATAGTCGCGAAACCACTGTTCAATGTTGTCGAGGACAAAGGCCCTGACCTCATCGGCGCCTTCATGATCGAAGTTCACCGCATCGCCCCACGGGGTGTTATAGGCATCGGTGAAATAAGGGCCAAACTTGCCGAGATAGTTACCCTCGGGGCCGAGGTGGTTGTAGACGCAGTCGAGACAGACTGCGAGTCCGTGCGCATGGGCGCGATCGACAAACCGCTTCAGGCCCTCAGGCCCGCCGTAGGCTTCAAAGGGCGCGTACAGCCCCACCCCATCATAGCCCCATCCGCGATTTCCACTCGAGGAGGCAACCGGCATAAGTTCTACGTGGGTTACGCCGAGCTCGGCAAGCTCGCCCAGACGGCCTGCTGCACTATCGAAGGTCCCCCCTCCGGGTGCACCCCCTGTGGGCACAGTGTGCGCCTTCGGCCCGGACCAGCCGAATCCGGCGGTATACTCATGGTCGTCGATCGGCGCGAAGGTTCCAACGTGCAGCTCATAAAATACCGCGGAGGACAACGGCGGCGCTCTGAAATCCTTGTCGCTCCATGAAAACCTGCTGTGATCTACCACCTGGGCAGGACCGTGAACGCCATCGGGAAGTCGCGGCGCGCGAGGGTCGGGAAACGGGCCTTCACCATCCACGAAAAATGCGTACCGCGGCTCGAGTGAATCCGCCCGCATATCCGCAATCCAGCGTCCGCCGCTGGAGCCCATGACTGTCTTCACCCCGTCCACGACAATTTCAACCGATTGCGCTTGGGGAGCCCAGACGGAAAATCGCCGGCTCATTCATTGCCTCCGGAACCATCGTCCCCGGACGGGGCGCCTGCGGAGCGAGCACCTCCGGAAGGGGCGCCTGCGCCAGAAACGCTGTCCGTATCCGAGCTCGAAACCGACTCAAAGACACCGACCGGGAATTCGCTGAGAAGATCGTCGGCATCGAGAGGACTTCCGTCGGAAATGGTATGAACCCTCCCGGTCAGAACATTGCGAAAGGTTCCCTGGGGAAACGCCACAGTAGTCTCCGGATACTCAAGTGTGGAACTCGCCGGAAAGCGCGGAACGACGCAGAGTATCGACTCATCCCGCGAGAACGCGACGATGTTTTCGGCGGCAGGACCTGAAACCTCAAGTCTCTTATATCCGGCTGGTCCAGCGTCTCTGGCCCCGGCGAACACTTCGGGGTGACGATCGCGAAGCTTGAGACACGCGGTCGTAAGCGCAAGTTTGGGTGCGCCCTCGTCAAGTCGCTTCCACAGTTCATCCGGACCACACGATTGAACCGCTTCAAGCATTGAGCGACGCCTGGCGTAATCGACCGGTCGCCTGTTGTCAGGATCGACGAGACTCAAGTCCCACAGCTCACATCCCTGATAGATGTCCGGAATACCCGGACCGAGCAGCTTGATAGCAACATTCGCAAGCGAGTTAATGTAGCCCGGCACTCGAACAAGCTCCACGAACCGCTCGATAGATTCCATTATGGCGGAATCGTTCATAATGCCTTTCGCAAAATCAAACACCGAGGCTTCGTACAGCTCGTTCTGCGAAGTCCATGTCGTATGGGTTTTCGCTTCACGCATGGCCTTTTCGATATATGCGAGCATGCGATCCTCGTCGATCGGCCAAGCGCCCACAAGCGTCTGATAAATAAGATACTCGATATTGCGATCCGGCCATTGTTCGGTACGGTAATCGTCGGCCATGGTCGACCAGCTCCAGACCGCCTCCGCCCAGCGACTTGGATACTCGCTCACAACCGCAAGTCGAGCACGCACATCTTCACTTCGTTTCGTGTCGTGAGTGCTCGAGCAAAGCATTGCACGCGGATGACTTACGGCACGCTCCTCCATGTGCTTGTGGAACTCGTCGATAGACGTCCCGAACACTCCCGGATCACTTCCAACCTCATTCAGACACACAAGGCGGTTATACTGGTAAAATGCGGTATCCTCGCCGCCCTTGGCCATCGTCGGTCCTGTCAGCTGTTGAAAGCGCATGACGAACTCGCGTTCGCTCTCGCCGTCGAGTTCGAGGGTAAGTACCTGGTACAGGAGATCGAACAGCTCGGCATCGAGATCTTCGCGCCGCTCCCGGGCTTCCGACACAGCGTTTTCGATTATCCGGCGATCGTGCTCATACAGCACCCGTTCATTCGCCCTTGTGTAGGTACGGTAGACCGGGAAACAGGCCAGCAGTTCAATAAGGGCCTCGGAGATATCCTCACGGGTAAAATCACGAAACCGCCTGTGATGTTCGCAAACCTCTGAAAGCAACACAACGAGGCGGTTCACGTCACTACCAAGCAGATCGTGCAACACCTGCTGCTTTCCCTCGTAGAGGTATTCATGATAGGGGTCGCCTTCGCCGGTGAAGGAGCGATAGAAGTCGGTCATCGCCCGTTCGGAATCCTGCCTGACGAACAATCCGCCGGTTACCGCCAGAAAGTCATATCCGGTCGTGCCTGCAACCGACCAGGCATCCGGAAGCTGCTCGCCGGGATGAAGAATTTTCTCAGCAACAATCCACGCATTTCCGGCCTCGTGGCGCAACCGTGAGAAATACTGTTCAGGATCACGAAGCCCGTCGGCATGATCGATTCGCAGACCATCTATTACTCCTCGACGAAGCCAGTCGGTAATACGCTCGTGCGTATCGGCAAACACATCCTGGTCCTCGACACGAATTGCAATGAGGTTATTAATGTCGAAAAAGCGACGATATCCCAGATCGCTGCGGGCAATACGCCAGTAGGCGAGACGGTAATTCTGCCGGGACAGGAACGCGTCGAGTCTGTCTACATTCGAATTTATGAGATCGACCTCGGCGTCCACAGCGCGGCGAAGATGGGCGTGCTCAGACAGGAGGGTTGCGAGTTTCTCGCGAATAACCTCTTTATCACGATGCCGGCGCCTCGTACTCGGCCGGTCGGTGGCCGTCGGGAATGGGAGATAATCGAGCGCGCTCGCAAGGAAGCCGAGTTCAGAATGCTCGGCCCGTTCGGCAGCACGACCGAGCAGTCCGGACAGCGACCGCGGATCGATTGGAAAGAGATGGTCGTAATACCGGGCAAAAAACATGCCGCCGTCACGCTCGACGCGGATTTCCCCGGATTCCAGAATCCGTCCATAATGATTACCGAGAATCGGCAGCAATACCTGGTTCGCGCGCGAGCCTTGCGGGTACTCCCAATCCACATCAAAGTAATCGGCGTAGCGGCTGCTTGGTCCGTTTTCAAGCACATCCCACCACCACCGATTCTCCGGAACGGATACCGCCATATGATTGGGCACGATATCGAGGACCTGGCCCAGGCCGATCTCACCCAGGCGGGCACAGAATGCTTCATGACCGGCTTCACCGCCGAGTTCCTCATTCACATGCGAGTGATCGACTACATCGTAGCCGTGCTGGCTTCCACGGGCCGCCTGCAGATACGGCGAGCAGTACACGTGCGAAACCCCGAGGGCTTTGAAATAGTCAAGCTGCTCGGAAGCAGCGTCAAAATTGAATACGGGATTCAACTGAATCCGGTACGTCGAGAGAATAGCGTCTGTCATGTGTTCTTAATAACCCTTATTCTACGTATTACAGAGCAAACACCGGCGTTTCAGGTTACCGCACGCATGCCGGACCGTGGGCATTCACCGAGAAAAGCACCTCGGTTTTGTCCCCGTTCTGCCGCATGGCAACACTTCCGTTATGCGCCTCGGCAATGGCCTTCGTTATCGACAATCCGAGACCGCTGCCCCGCGAGCCGCGGCTGTTCTCGCCGCGATACAGGCGATCGAACACGTGCGGAATATCTTTCTCGTCGATATACCCCGTGTTCGATATGTCGAAGTATGCCTGCCCGTTCATTTGAGATGCCTCAACTACAATTTCCCCACCGCGGTCGGTATGCTGGACAGCATTCACGAGTATATTCGATAAGGCTCTGCTGAGCATGTGTTCGTCTGCTACTACCATACCGTCCTCGGCACTGACCGAGAGGGTAACTTCCCGTTCATCGGCAAGTGGTTTGAAACGCCCTTCAAGTCGCCGGACAAACGTCGGCAGATCGATCTCCGCAGTCTCGAGTTTCATTTCGGGCGACTCAAGCCGGCTGAGCTCACGCAGATCGTTGACAAGCTCGTCTATGCGCTCGACCTCCCCGTACACGGAGGTAAGACGCTCAGGTGTCGGCTCAACAATCCCTTCCTGAAGAAGCTCGAACTGTGCTTTCAAGGCAGCTACCGGAGTACGAAGATCATGAGCAATGTCCTGAGTCCACTGCCGGCGCAGCCGCTCCTCGTTTGACAACTGTTCCTGCAGTGCCGTAGCCGATTCACCAATACTCTGCAGCTCCTGGGCTCCGCGCGTGGGAAACCGCACATCGCGTTCCCCGTCAGCAAGCCGGCGGAGACCTTCCGAGAGATTGCTCGCATGTCGACTCATATTCCGGCTGAAGACGACTGCTGCGCCGGTTGCCAGAGCAAAGCTCACAAGCACTCCGACAACCGCTGAGAGAACCATTGAGCGCAAAAACCGAAGATTGGCAAGATCGCTGGTAAAGCCGAGTGAGCCGGCGCTCAGATAGCCGACCACTTCGTCATTCTGGACAAGTGCCGACGGAGGCCGCCCGCCGGGAAGATCCTGAATGTTGCCGGAATCCGCCATTTCGTAATCCGCCGGATCCAGTATGTCGCCTCGCGCATACAGGAACACCGGCTCCCGGTCGGCATTAAACACGTATACAAACTGATTCTGGGTAAGAAAGTCCGTAACACTTTGCTCTACATTTTCCTGATCGAACTGACCATATTGCCGGTATGTGCGCGAGAGGACCGGCAGAATCACATTCTGAAGCCGCTGATCCCGATAGAAGTTCCAGTCGCTGATGCTTCGGCGCACCCCCAGGGAAAACAGAACTCCCATAAGCAGAAGCAGGACGAACAGTGAGCCGAGTATCGCGGAAAATGTCTGCGCAAAGAGCGTTTTCATGATACCGCTACTTCTGTTTCTCCGAAGCCCTCACACCACAGAACCGATACCCGTATCCGCGAACCGTTTCGACCCATTCGCTCGCACCAAGCTTTCCGCGTAAATTTGCAATGTGCGTGTCGACAGTGCGTTCCGGCCCCTCGTGAAGATAATCGAGGCATTCCCCGAGAATCTGTCGCCGCGAGCAGACTTCCTGGTCCCTGTAGGAAAGATACGCGAGAATCTTCCATTCGCTTACCGTCAAGGATAATTCTTCCCCGTTCAGCAGCGCCCTGTGCCGTCGTGTATCAATGAGCAGGTGATTTCCGTCGAGCTCCCATTCGGTCTCGCTTTCATCCTCCTCGCCCTCACCCTGGGCTCGCTTGAGAAGGGCACGGGTGCGAAGTACCAGCTCTTTTGTGGAAAAGGGCTTCACAACATAGTCGTCGCCACCGATTTCAAAGCCGGTAATGCGATCACTTTCGGCTTCCTTTGCGGTAAGGAAAATAATCGGAACACTGGATCTGCGCCGAATCCGCTTTGCGAGAACAAAGCCGTTCTCATCCGGCAGCATGATGTCCAGAATAATAACATCCGGTGCCTGAGTTTCGAGGCTGTCAAGCACTCCTTTTGCATGGGGAAACTCGACAACCTCGTCCCCATCAATCTGAAAGTACTGACTGACCGCGTCACGTATGAGCTGATTATCTTCGATGACAAACACTCGTGCCATATCTGTAATTTATACCCCGCTTAGTGATACGTTAACGAACGTTCGATAAGTTCGCGTTCTTCGCGAACAACCGAACCATCACGCCGGACTTCCACTTCTTCAAGCCGTCGAGTCCAGTTCCGCTGTTCATCGTAACGGTACTCAAAACGCCGGATCTGCTCGAGTTCCTCTGCGAACTCTTTTCGCACCTCTTCGGTGAGATCACCAGCACTGTTGAAGCTTCGCTCAATTGTCCGTATCGACTGCCCGTCCGGCCGTTCGACGCGGGTACGCACTCGACGTCCTGCCGCATCGTAGTCGTGCCGGAACACTTCCCCCTGCTGTTCGGTCTCGTCCCGGTGATGCTCTCTCACGACCCGGCCGAAGCGATCGAGATATTCGGTAACCGTCTTGACCGGGCCGCCGTCAGGATACAGCAGGCGCCATCGCCTCTCGGTACGATCGGTTTCGTATTCGTAGATACGGCTCCACTGCAGTGCTCCAGTGCCGCCGTAAACCGCTTCTTCGAGAAGCTGCAACCCATCGTACTCGTAGGTCTGCATACCGTCCATGTCACCGAACGAATCGTATGAAACCTCCCGTTCAAGACGTCCGTATTCATCGTACCTGTAACGATATTCCCACTGCTCGCGCCCATCAGCGTCCACACTGCGCCACCGGGTAAGTAAGCCACGCTCGTCATACTCGAACAGACTTCTCCACTGAAACGTCCCATCGCTGAAGGAGTCACGCTCGACTACGCGCCCGCGCTCGTCATAGCGGGCCGCGGCCAGCCGGACCTCATCCTTTTCCCCGTTTGCGGCAAGCCGGGTAACCTCTACTGACTCGACACCGGGAGCCACATTCAACTTATCCGGAATTTCGGGCTGCGCATGCCGTGCGGAAAGCCCCGAAGCGGCCGCCCCGAACGACATGAGAAGCAATATGAGGAGGACAGATGTATCCCTTCGGTGGAACCATCCCATACATCTAATAAGGTAACGGACTTTCCTCAAAGGATACAAGGAGACAAACCAGGAAGGACAGTCTCCTATCGGTTCTTTGCGAGGAAGAAACTAGCCGGCCTGCCGACAACTGCCTTATGCCGGCTTGCAGCCACGGGAAATAGAAACTTTGGGGGAGGTCGATGTCCCGCCGCACCATGTCTCACAACGAGAAACGCATAACGAAGCCGGGGTCGAATGAAACACGACCCCGGACCCGAAAATGCGTGCAATGCTTCAGGCGTTCACGAAATTCTTGCTGACCTGGCTCCAGTTGATAACGTTAAAGAACGCCTCAATGTACTCCGGCCTGCGGTTCTGATACTTCAGATAGTAGGCATGTTCCCAGACATCGAGTCCAAGAATCGGCGACTTGCCCTGTGTCAGCGGATTATCCTGATTCGGCGTGCTCATGATTTCAAGCTTTCCGTTGGAAACAACGAGCCAGGCCCAACCGCTTCCGAACCGGCCGGTCGCAGCCTTCGTAAACTGATCCTTGAACTCGTCGAAGCTGCCGAAGGTGCTTTCGATAGCCCTCGCAAGCTCTCCTTCCGGCTGGCCACCACCGTTCGGCGCCATAACCGGCCAGAAGAGGCTGTGGTTAATATGTCCACCGCCATGGTTTCGAACCGGGGTGCGAAGGTTCTCCGGCAGACTTTCGAGCTCACTTATGAGCTTTTCGATCGGCCAATCGGCGTATTCGGTTCCCTCAACCGCCGCGTTGAGTTTGTTCACGTAGCCGGCGTGGTGCTTATCATGATGAATGCGCATCGTCTGCTCGTCGATGTGCGGCTCGAGCGCGTTATAGGCGTACGGAAGTTCTGGTAATGTAAATGCCATAGTATCCTCCTATCCTGGGTGTATAGTGAGTGTAATAATACCGGGCTGACTTCGTCCAAGCAAGTGGATAAAAATTTTCCAGAGGAGTAATTTAGGTTGATGTTCTGCCCCGGCGCTGCGGCCGGCCTCCCCGATGTGACGGTACCCGCGCGTATACGCGGGCGGAGGCAAGCAGGCCTTTCCTACTCTGATCCGGGCCTCGGGACACCACGCCACCAGGCAGCGGTGTGCGAAAGCCGATCCACAAGCCCGCGGCCGACGGGAACGTTTTCTGCCGCGAATACCGGCTGCCAGGCAACCTGCCGCTGTCCAAGGAATACATCCACATAACCAACAGGGTCACCCCGCGAGATGGGGCCACGCAGCTCGGATACCAGATGCAGTCGAGCACGCGGCTCCTGCCCCCCGCCTGCCGTCAGCATGCGGACCGGCGGCATGTGTACACGCACGCTGTCCGCCCCGGCAACGCGCACCTGCGGAGAGCCGTTCAGTTCCAGCTCGGCGTAGGAAAACGCATCGAAACCATAATCGAGAATATCCCCTGCTTCCTCTGCGCGCCGGCGCCCGCCTTCATTGTGGGAGTTGCCTTCCACACCGAGAACGACCGAAACCAGGCGTCTGCCGTCGCGTTCAGCGCTCCCCGCCAGATTATATCCGCTTGCCCGGATGTAGCCGGTTTTAAGACCATCGGCCCCGTTAAACTCGGAGACAAGCCGGTTTCGATTGCGGAACTCGGCAGCTCCCGGGACCGGCTCGCGACCGTTTTTGGGAAACGAGACCGACTCCCGCGCATGATACTCGGCTATCGCTTCGGGAAACCGACGGATGTAGTGGCGCAGAAATTCTGCGAACGCCGCTGCATTTATTTCGTTGTCCGAAGCGATTCCGGAAGGCTCGGTGAAGTGCAGCCCATCAATACCGGCGCGCTCGACGGCATCATTCATACGCTCGGCGAACGACTCGATGCTTCCGGATATTTCGTATGCCACCGCGTAGGCAGCGTCGTTGCCGGAAGCAACAGCCAGGCCGAGCAGCAGCTCGTGCCAGGATACCGATTCGCCCTCACGCAGAAACATGAGACTGCTGCCCGCAGGCATTCGGCGCCAGTCTGCTCGGGGATCGGGAGTAACCGTATCGTCTATGGAAATCGACCCGCGCTCGAGTTCATCGAGAACAACATACATCGCAACGATCTTCGTCAACGAGGCCGCGGCACGGGGGGCATCGGCGTTCCGCTCGTACAGCGGTTCATCCTGTTCGAGATCGATAAGCACAGCCGAATCGGCGGTATGCTCGTCAAAACTCGCCGGCACCCCGGGCCGACTGTCGAATGCGCTCACCCGTTGTGGCTGATCACCCGCTGCAGGTCCCTCAGGAACAGCGGGCAGCGAACGGCCGTGCGGGGGATCACCCATGAACGCCGGCAGGCCTGCGAATATGGTCGCTGCAAGAAGCGGGATAAGGCTCATGGAAAGTACAGTGTAACGGCTTCGTTGAAGACGCCTCGCAGAAGATGCTGAATACGGCACAACGGTCGGGATTGTACGTTGTTCCCCTCGTCATATTCAACGTCGTTCAGTTGCATTGAATACCGGGACAAAAGCAGCGTGTTTGACCCTGTGACTTTCCTTTTGCGCGGTATTCCATGTACATTCAGGCTGAGTCATGAGCAATCCTGTTATCGAAGTCTCTCACCTGTATAAAAGTTATGGCCGTTTCCGTGCTGTTGACGATGTAAGTTTCAGTGTGGAACCGGCGACGTGCGCATCTTTCCTCGGGCCCAACGGTGCGGGAAAAACATCGACCATGAAAGTTCTCTATGGTCGGGCAACCGCCGATCACCATCCCGATACCAGTATGCGGGTTTTCTCATTCGATCCGAGAAAGGAACCGCTTGAGGTAAAGGCAAAGAGCGGTGTTGTTCCCCAGGAAGATAACCTTGATCTGGAGTTGAACGTAGAACAGAATCTGAGGAACTACGCGACCTTCTACGGACTACCGAAGAAGTTTATTGAACAGCAGATCGAGTATCTGCTGGACTTCATGGAGCTGGGAGCGAAGCGAAGCGGCCGGGTGCGCGAGCTGTCCGGAGGTATGCAGCGGCGCCTCATTATAGCCCGGGCGCTTCTGAATAACCCCGAGCTTCTCATCCTCGACGAGCCGACGACAGGACTCGACCCGCAGGTGCGCCAGGCTATCTGGGAAAAACTTCGCAGCCTCAAAGAACGCGGCGTTACAATTCTTCTGACAACGCACTATATGGATGAGGCCTATCAGCTGTCAGATAACGTGATCATTATGGATAAGGGACGAGCGGTGCTCGAAGGAGCTCCGCGGGCATTACTCGAGCAGAATATCGAACAGCATGTACTTGAACTGCTCGCTTCAAACCGCGCAGATGAAATCGAACATGCCGCCGGGGGTTCAGCGGGATGGAGGAAGGACGACTTCGGCCACCGGGTCTTTTACTATTCGAATGACGAACGCCTGCTTCGGCACATGGCGCGTAATCTCGACCAGTACGACTACATACTCAGACCAGTAAATCTCGAAGACCTTTTTATAAAGGCGACCGGGAGGGGATTAAATGAGCTCCAGTAGCGCAACAACCGGCGAACGAAACAGACAATCCGAACATCCTGCACCCTCGACCGCAGCCTCGAGGGAAGAATCCCAGGGAAACGGACAGCACCACCCGAAGGCGCCGCAACACCATCTGTCGCACCGCGCTCCGTCCTACGTGCATCGCATATACAGTGTGTGGCTTCGACACGTGCGCGTGTATTCCCGCAACCTGTTCAGTAACGCCATGCCGCCGTTTCTCGAGCCGCTGATCTTTCTCGTAGGAATCGGCCTCGGGCTCGGTGAATACGTTTCGGAGATGAACGGTGTTCCCTATATCCAGTACCTCGGAAGCGGCCTGCTTGTCACCGCGGCCATGTTTACCGCGGCATTTGAGTGCAGCTTCGGAACCTTTATCAGGCTGGAATTCGATAAGGTCTATCAGGGCATGCTCGGCTCACCGTTGAGCGCGCACGACCTGATCGTCGGAGAAATGCTGTGGGCGGCGTCGAAGGGGTTCATTTTTACCCTGAGCGTGTCCATTATTATCGCGGCGTTCGGCATACTCCCGCTTGCGCAGGTTCTAATCGCGCCGTTTATCGGGTTTCTTACCGGCCTCATGTTCGGCTGCCTGTCGCTTTCGATCACGAGTTTTGTGAAAACCATTAATCATTTTAACTTCTACTTCTCAGCCTTTATTTCACCCATGTTTTTCTTCTCCGGTGTTGTGTTCCCGGTGGAGAACCTGCCGGCGGCAGCACGCCCTATAACTGAAATTGTCCCGTTGACCCACTCGGTGCGTCTCGTACGGGCGTTCACCTTTGTAGAGTTCGAACTGATTCATCTGTGGGATATTACCTACATCATAGGCTTCATTCTTCTGTTCGGATTTGTGGCACTGAAGCGGCTGCGACGGCGACTGATCGATTAATACTGCACCGTCGTGGTAAGCTGCGGTTGAGACGGCAGCAGCACGCGGAACGGGCGAAGGCCGGGGGGCATCGCCTGAAGGGGGACAGATGGCTCGTTACCAACAACAGACACAGGCACGCCCGGTTACCCAGCCGCTAGGCACCGTTCCCGTTCCGTCCCATGCTCTGGCAGTCGGGGCCAGTGGAATGCTCGCGGGCGCCGTTCGAGGACTGGCCAACGCCGGGTGGCGGGTATCGGTCGTGGCCCGCAACGCCGAACGGCTCGAGCGCCTTGCCGCCGAACACCCGAGAATATTTCCTTTGGTCTGCGATTATACGGATGAAGCCGCATACGAGGCGGCCCTTACGGTGGCATTTGCCGAGCGGGGTGCACCCACCCTTGCCCTTGTATGGATGCACGACACCGCGCCGGAGGGCCCACAGCACACCGCCCACATCATCTCCCGCAGCCTCAGCGAGGAACAGCGGGCAATGGTTGATCCGGAATACTTCCCCGACAAGCCGTCTCCCGACGAACCGGTTACCGGCACCGTGTACGGAGAAACCGCAGGGCAGGATCCGACGCTGCCGAAAGAGCCCGGTGAGGGACAAGCCAGCCCCTTTCCAACGACCGGCGCGGACGACCCCTGGGAATATCTCATTCACGGAGCAACCTCGGAGGCAGATCTTCTCGGCCGGGATCCCGGCAAACCGAGGGCGGTCTGCCGCTTTTTTCACGTGCACAGCAGCGTCTCAGGCGATCCGGGAGCAAACGTCGAACTGTACCGTCGCAGCTGCTCCCTGCTCTCGCATATCGCCTACCGGGCCATAATTCTCGGCCGCAATGAGTCCGGAAACTACCTGAGCCACGACGAAATCTGCGACGGAGTACTCGACGCGGTGCGAGCCGACCAAACCGTGTACCGGGTTGGCGAGGTGTAAGCACGCCGGCGACAGGAACCCATGCGCGGCGAAGTCATAGCGACATTGAACGCCAGATTTACATCTCGGATTTACAGCTTGAGCTCCGACCGGAACTCCGCCATGTTCACCGGCGCACCGCTCTTTCGCGACCGCTCAGCCGCCATGGCGAGCACCACCGATTCCCGGCCGTCAATCGTATCGACCGGAGCGCGGGCTCGTTCGCGCACGGCCCGGCACAGCACTTCAAGCTCGCTGAGATACGATGCCTGATATCGCTCGAGAAAGAAGCGCAACGGAAGATCCCGCGAAATGCCGCCCGGCCCCGACAACGTAGCACTGTTCGGGTAGACATTATCGGTCGCCGCCATTCCACCTGACCCGAACGCTTCCGCGCGTTGATCGTAGCCGAACACCGCCTGGCGGGAGTTTTCTATCGTAGCGAACGCACCGCTTGGAAAGCGCAGGGTTGTGACCGCCGAGTCAATATCGTCGTACTGCTCAAGGCGCGAATCAATCAGTCGCTCGCCGAAGGCATACACCTCCTTCGGTTCCTCGCCGACGAGGAAACGGACCATATCGAAATCGTGGATCGCCATATCCATGAACAGTCCACCGGAATCCGCGAGGTATTCCACCGGAGGCATTTCCGGATCACGACTGATGAGGCGAACCGAATGAAGCGTTCCCACCTCGCCGGTTCGAATCGCCTCGTGCACTCGGGCATAGCTCGGGTCGAACCTGCGGTTGAATCCAACCTGCAGATATATGCCGCTTCTCTCGACCGCGGAGCGAATCCGCTCGATAGCCGCAATGTCCGGAGCAAGCGGCTTTTCGACGAAAACATCAACCTTCGCCTCCGCACACTTCAGAATAGCCTCTTCATGGGTACCGGTACTCGCGCAGACAAGCAGCACATCCGGGCTGTACTCCGTGATTAACTCGTCAACCGAAGTGCAGGCGCCGGAAATACCAAAGCGATCGGCAAGCGTACGCGCCGCATCGATATAGATATCCGCCACAGCGACAACATCAGCCTCCGGAACACGCGTGCAGAGCAGCTCCGTATGAAGCGATCCGATCCGGCCGGCGCCCAATACCGCGAAACGTATTCTGTCAGCCATTTGATTCCTCCCAGCACTCGTACACAAACCCTGCCGCCCGAGGCACATCCTCCGCCTCGTCACCAACGAGGTTACCCTCCATTGCAAGCCGGCCCGCATAGCCAAGCTCATCAAGCATCCGCAGGAACGAAGGAAACTCGAACCCACCACGGCCCGGAAGCGTACGGTTGTTCTCCGAAAGGTGGATGTTCATAAGCCGCGGTATTGCCGACTCGAGTGCCGAGCCCATATCCGCCTCTTCTATATTCATATGAAAGGTATCGGGAAGCACCTTTACCCATCGCGGGTCGGTTCCCTCCACCAGTGACAGCGCATCGGAAAGCGTATTAGCGATCAGCGTTTCGTAGCGATTCGTCGCCTCTATTATAAGCGGCGTCTTCGCCGCCTCGGCCTCCGGAGCAAGCTCCATCACCGATTCACGGAACGCCGCTCGCGCACGCTCCGGCTCGCTTTTATCCATACCCTTCATGAAGCCGATAATCGCTCCGACATCCTCGTCTTCCACCCAGCGCAAATACCGCGCACACGCGGCGACCGCCCGTTTTCTTTCGGTCTCATCGAGCGACGAGAGCGAATATCCGGCCGTCTTCGCGCTCAAGCCCGTGGCGAACATTGAGAAGGCAAGCCCGTGCTCGCCAAGGAATGCGGCAACATCCGCATAAGAAAACAAATCCGGGTCGCTCACGTTTACCTCGAGCCCCCACAGCCCCGCCCGCGCGAGTGCCGACAGGGTGTGGGATATATTGATGTCTTCCCGGTAGTCATCGGGAAGCACCGTCTGGTAGGCAAGCTTCCACGGCAGGCCGCGTTTCCGCGACCCGCCGGAATCGCCATGTCCGCCTGCCTCGTCTGCATAGCCGGCGCCGGCCATACTCATCCTTTATGGAACGGGCCGATCTGCGGCAGCTCGTAGACGCTCTTCCATCCGGGGCTCTGCGGCTCCTTGAGGAAGGGCTCGAGCTCCTTCGGATCGCGAAGCGTTGTCTTTTCAACCGGAGGAAGTTCTCCCGGCGGGAACGCCTCATGAATCTCGTCGATGACAAGGGTCAGATACTTGAGAATCGCCGCAATAGGACGCTTCGCCTTTTCCGGCGTCGCCACCGACGGCTTACCGACAACACCTTCCGGTGTTCCCTTCATTTCAATGGCGAAATGCCCCTCGCCTTCCGACCACTTGTGCGGACGGCGCCACGGATCAACCGACTTATCGAAGTGCCCGTCCGGCAGATAGGACTCGCCTTCCGAGTCGACCACATAGTTCATGTCCATCATATCCGGGAACATGAGCTGCGCAACCGCCGTTTCACTTTCGTCGGCGTGCACGAAGGTCGTATCGAGTCCGTGCTCACGATCGGTCGGAATAAAGAACTCACGCACCGCCCGGTGCCAGTCCATCATCCGGAAAATTCCGGGAAGCTGAAATCGCTTACAGAACTCCTGAAGGGCCGTCTCGAGCATCCACAGCTGCCCGTGGTTATTAATCATGATAATTTTGCGGAACCCGTCGTTCCACAGCCCGAGCATCACGTGGATCAGCGTTTCGACGACCACCTCCTGCGGAAGCTGAATCGTGCCCGGCATGCCGATGTGGTGATACGGATGTCCACCATAGGTCAGCGGATTGTGGGCGAGAATTACCTCACGCCCCTGCTTTGCCGTATATCGCCTCACCGCCTCGGCGATCTGGGTAACCATGAAGTTGTCGAGCCCGCTGTTCGAATGATCGCCGTGGTTTTCGGTTGTTCCGAGCGGAACGAGCACAATATCGTTCTTGCGCCGTTTCTCGATAAGATGCTTGCGCGGCGTTGTCTGGATATAACTCCCCGCCTTCCCGAGCTCCGACGGCGACGGCACCTCGTACTCAGCCAGGATCTCGTCGATCTTTTCCATCGGCGCCTCGAAGATTTCCTTCTTCAGCCGCCCCACCGACGTATCCTCGAACGTGATCATCGGATGATCGCTCGGGAAGTATTTCATATCGCCTTTAACCATAGTTCGTAAGCTCCTTC